>JABUFB010000002.1 GCA_013314775.1 Armatimonadota bacterium
GCGGAACTGGGCTATCACAGCCTACTTGAACGGTACGAGGCGCTTGCCGCTGCGTGAACCGCCCGGTGCGGACCCGCATGCCGGGTGGTGTGGGAGGCGGGGTCGGCAACGACCCCGCCTACCCGATTGATTGTAGGTTTTCGCCCATAGATGGAGATCGGCCGATGAGTGCGAAGAGGAGCAGATCAACAACACGGAACACTGGCGGTGACCGCGTGTTCTTATACTGCGTAGTAAAGACGGAGCTGGGCTGGTGTGGGCTATGCAGCCGCGGAAGCGGTCTGTGGCGAACCAGTTCGTTCCAGTCCGAGCCGAACGCCGCCCTGCAAGCCCTCCACCTTCCCGCGGGCGCACGGGAAGACTGCGGGGATCCTCTTCTCAGACGAGCAGCCCAGTGGTTGGCGGGTTTTTCTTGCGGCCGACCGCCGGCAGACTCGGTTCCGCTGGACCTGGCAGACACGACTCAATTCTCACGATCGGTGCTCCAGGAGTGCGCGAAGATCCCCTTCGGTTCCATTGTTGCGTATCACGAACTGGCGGCCCTGGCGGGCAGCAGCAGGGCTGCGCGGGCAGTGGGGCAGGTCATGCGCCGCAACCCATTGGCGCCTTTCGTGCCTTGTCATCGCGTCGTCGGCGCGGACGGGATGCTTACAGGCTTTGGTGGGGGCCTGCCACTGAAAGCGCATCTATTGGAGTTGGAGGGCTGGGAGGTGCATCGGGGGCCGGGCGAGAAATGGCGTGTGTCCGTATCGCGGGAGTCTCACTCGATCAAGGCTCGGCGCTAGCATCAGTACCGACAAAGCGCGAGAGATCCTTGACAGCTACTCACCGTGAGCGGTCTAGCGAGGAGGCAAGAGAGCGCGATACAGTGCGCTTTTTCGCGCGGTTGACTTGCCGGAAGACCTTGCGTTACAATGGCCAAACAACTATCTGTACCCGCGAGACGCCTGGGGTGACAGGGCATCATTGCGCCTGCTTCCCGGGCCAGCGTACGCGGCTTGGGATCATGGCCCCATCCGGGGCCTCGTAGCCAACCATCTTGACGGCCGCACCGCTCCGGCAGGACGCGGCGCATTGCCCGCGTGGTTGGCCGCAGGTCTGTTCTATGTATTGGGGCGTTTGGTGCCGACAAGCCGGTTGGGGGTCGGTTGCGTAAGGGGTAGGCCGTTCTCACGAAGTACGGTCTCGGTTTGACCATGCAGCAGCAGCCGAGGAGGCCATTGATTGTGCGCACCTCCAAGTACCGAGTTCACCACGTGGCTCTTGCAGCAACACTCCCCTTGCTCGTCCTCGCGATGGGATTGTTCCCAACGGGCACCGCGTCCGCAGCGAGCATCGACGGGGTGTGGGTCTGGCCCCAGACCGCGAGCACTAACTCCTGCCGCTGGATTCGCATCCAGATCGGCGTGAGCACCTCGGAAGAGGTCTATTCCGTCTCATTGAGCGGCGTCAGCCCGGCCGACAGCTACGCCCCCAACTCGGGCATGCCCATCGGAACCGTGCTTCAGGGCGGTTTCAGCGGGCTTTCCGGGCGCACCAACACGGACACAACGGTCCTCTACGCGCCCAATCGAACTGTACGCTACTTCACCATAGGACCATTCGTCGGCTCCCTGAACGCCTTCGGCCAGCGTCCTGCGGACTGGCCTTACGTGATAGGCTACCTCGCCAGTCCGGGCACCAACACCACTCAGCCGGTGAACGCGACCACCCACACGGTGGGCTTCACAGTCCTGACCTACAACACATCGGACAACAGTATCTCCACCACTGTCCTGAACACGACGACGGGCTATCGTACTGTTCACGACAATGACGACTACCTGGACTGGAACCGCCCCGACGGTTCCGGCGGCAACATCGACCCCCTCCGCGTAGGTCCGGTCGAGGTGCTTTCCGACAGCGGCAGTGGCAGTTCCGCTTTTACCTTCCGGGTGCGCTACACCTCCGGTCTTTACTCGGGCATAAACATGGAGCCCCTGTGGAGGACCGACGAGACCTTCCCCAACGATGGTAGTGCAGGCTTCTGGGATCGGTCCCGGGGCTTCCCGCAGCAGCGGAGCGGGCCTGACAGCGTCCGCCAGTTCAACTGGCTGTATGGTCGGACAACGGATCCGTGGCTAGATCAGGTGGGTTACGCCCGCGCGGAGTTCGATCAGCGTGGCGCCGTAGAACCCCGGATCATGCTGGTCATCGACGGCAAACACTGGGCACCACACTACATGATCCCAGAGGAGCCCAGTGACACGAACTACACGGATGGTGCGTTGTACACTTATACCATCCGCCCCACGGACTTCATGAATTTCATCGACAACATCTTCCTGTTCCCCTTTGACCTTCCAGGCCAGGACTTGTGGGACAATTGGGCCGTGCGCATAGCCGGCACCCCTGCATCCAATAACTATGTGTCGATGACCGCCGGTCCGCACACCTATGAGTTCTGGGCGACCGACGACTTCGCACCCGTGCGCAACAGGGCGTGGGTTCAGGTGGGCTGGCCAGGCAACGACGCGCATGTTGAGTACATGGAACGAGCCGCACCCGAGCCCAGGCGCGTGGACGGCCTGCGCTCAGCGCTGAAGCGCGGCCGCATCAGCGTCTACAACGAGCAGCAGGGTGGCGCAGCCTACACCTTCGACGAGCTGCGGCGGTTCAATGACGTGTCCGTAGACCAGCCGGACCCGTACGGCTACACGCTCAAGTCCCACAACGCCTCCACCAATGCTGACCTGCCCTCGGACCTGGAGGCCCTGGGCAGCGCCAACGTTGCGACCTCTCTGCGTAAGTTCCCGAACGTAAACCCGGTCCTGACCGCTCACCCGTTCTTCGGGATAACCCACCGCGAGGGCGGCATTACAACGCCTTTGCCGGCAGCCACCACTGCCTGGGGGACACCCGATTTCACTTCGGTGGGCGTGAACAACCCGTCAGTGTCCGGGGGCTATATCGACAATGCGATCCCGAATAATGCCTACATTCCGGGCGCAAACATCGGCGCATTGCCGAACCCCTTCGAGGCCGAGACTGGTGCCGGCCCGGAGCCACCGAACGGGCCGTGGAAATACACGAACGACGACACGATCCTCCCGAACTTCGCGAATATCTGGAACGAGCTTGCTTCGACGCCGTTCCGCGGAGGCAAGTGGACCCGGGGAACCAACTACACCTTGCGGGTGAATTACTGGCACTCCGAGAACGTGGCGCCACGCTTCATGCGGGTGTATATCCGGCGCAATACCCCGGACCCCGCGAATCCCGGTGCGGCTCCGGGCCAGTGGTTCGCCTACACCATGGAGAACGCGGACAACGACGCCCGGTATGACAACGGCGCCGTGTTCCAGTACCAGGCCACCCCTGACCAGCTTCCCACGAACAGCTCCCGCAGTGGCGGCGGCGTGGGCGAGTACAACTACTATTTCGAGGCCAATGACGGGACCCGGACGGCTATCTTCCCGAATCGCCCGGACGCGTACCAGGGCATCAACGATCCGGGCGACATCGGCGTGCCGTCCGGCCCCGAGGGCCAGGATTACTACTGGTTCCGTGTGAACCAGAGACCGATCCTCAGCGAGAACTCGGTGACCCCCACCGTAGGCAACGCCGGAGACCCCTTCACATTCAGGGTCAAATACACCGACCCGGACGGCGAAGCGGGCAATCCTAACGCCAAAGGTGACCGGCCGTTCATTGCCCACCTGTACGTTGACCTGTACGGCGACCAGTACGGACAGCATTCTGTCACGGCGGCGCCGGCCAACGAGTTCACGCTGGAATACCAGAACGCAAAGGGGCACGTCTTCGCCACAAACGAACTGGCCGGCCTGTATGTGGTGTTCGAGGATGGCGCAGCTGTTCGCGAGATCTATCGGATCGCGGGGAACAACGGCAACACAATCAACCTGGTCTCCAACGCCTCCGATCCCGACCATCCGGGTTCTGTTCAGACCGACGGTGTCCAGGACGGAGATTTGTTCTATATCGCGCAGCGGACCGCGATGGACCGGGATACTTCGAGCGCCAATGCCGCCGACTATGATGGCGACTACACCAACGGCGAAGTATACGTGTTCAATACGGGCACGAACATGATCCTGGGGCCCGGGAACCACCGTTATTTCTTCCGCTTCGCCGACGACTGGGGCGAGTGGATCTACCCAGGCCAGACGGATGTGCATGTGGAGGGCGAATACGTGCGGTTCCCGAACGCTCGGGAGTTCTCGGGGCCGCAGGTCATTGAGAACCGGGCGCCGGAGCTGGTGGACTTCCGCTTCCTGCCCCAGGATGTGGGCGCGGCTCCGGACGGAAGCACTTCGACGCCGTTCATTTTCTACGTCACTTACGTCGATCGGGACAATGATCCGCCGGCGTTCATCCGGCTCGAGCTCGATGGCGGCACCACGCTCAACATGTTCCCGGAGGACGCAAGCGACAAGGTCTACACCGACGGTGCGGTCTACCGCACGGCCGCGATTCAACTTACCGAGGGCCAGCACTTCATGCGGGCGCAGGCATCGGATGCCGAACTGCGCTTCCCGCCGGCCACGGCCTACCCGCCCGGCGATCCGCTGCCCTTCATGGGCCCGGTTGCGACGGTCGCAGGCCCAGTCAGCTCCGCCACGGTCCTGCCCTATACGGTGGGTGGCAAGACCTTCCCAGACGGCCGATATGACAGTGGCGGGGTGACCATCCGCATGCTGTCCGGTGCCGCCGCAGGGAAGACCTATACCATCGCGTCCAATGCCGGGTCGAACCTGACCCTCACAGCCGGCGCAGACCTGATCGCGGACGCTGTTGCCGACGGTGACCAGTTCATCTTCGACGCCGCACCCGGACCGAAGGTGGCTGCGAACACGCCACCGCAGCTCATTTTCCCGGCGGACGATGCCGACTACAACCCGGATCCCAACGCCCTGGAGCTGCCGGGCCTGGAGCCTGACTCTGGTGTGCCGGAAGACCTCGGCACCGTACCGCCGACGCAGGCAACCACCTTCACCTATCGGGTCATCTATATCGACAACGACCAGTTCGCGGGCGTCCGCGGCAACCCGCCTGCCTACGTTCAAGTCTACATCGACAGCGTCGCGTATACCATGAGTCCGGTCGACCCAACCGATACCGACTACACCACGAACGGTCGCGGCGCTGAGTACATTCTTACGGTGCCGGACCGCGGTGCTTCGCCGCCCATCCCTCCGCTGATCGAGGGTACGCCACATACCTACTTCTTCGTGGCCTCGGACGGGCTGGACACGGCGCGGCTGCCCGCACTGGGAACGGTGACAGACGACCGGTATGACGGGCCGATCGTTGACGGCAGGCCCGACCCGCCGCAGCAGCTGTTCGTCACGGACACGCCCAATGACAACGGCAACTCCATGCAGTGGCAGTTCAACGCCTCCCTCGACGATGGTGGCGGCGCTGACGACGTCGTGGAGTACCACCTGTACCGGAACACCACGGGTGTGCCCTTCGCCGACCCGCCGATCCTGGTCATTCCGGCCGACAACTCGCCGTCATACGCCGGACAAGACCCGCCATCGCCCGCGGTTGATACCGGTCTGCAAAAGGGCGTCGCTTACTTCTACACCGTCCGGGCCTACGATGGCCCGAGCATCGACCAGGACCGCGACGGACTGCCCGACCGGCTGCCCGACGATGGCTCCGGCGTGCCGCAGTACGTGCCGATTGATCCACTCGACCAGTCCTTTGACTCCAATGTCGAGGGCCCGGTGACGCCGGAAGACAACATCCCGCCTGGCGCGCCGACCTTCTTGGCTGCAGTCAATCCAGGACTGGGCGGCACCATCGAGCTGAACTGGGGCGCCTCTCCTGACGACGGCACCGGCGGACAAGATGTGGTCGAGTACCGCATCTACCGCGCGACCGACCAGGCAGACCTTCAGACCGGGCCTCCGCTGGTCGTTATTCCCGCGGGGGAGACCGAGTACGTTGATCTGACCGCGGTTGATGGAACTGACTACTGGTACGGCATCACCGCGTGGGACGGAGCCAATGAGTCCGTACTCGTTCCGGCTGATCCGAGCCCGATCGCTTCCTCCGACGCCGCGCCGCCGGAAATCATCAACCTGGTTCCGGCCAACGGAGACATTGACGTGCCGACGGATACAAACATCCAGTTCGACCTGCGTGACACCGGCGCGGGTATCGACATCAGAAGCCTGAAGATGACCGTCACCGTGGGCGGAGTCGACACTGACCTGACCGCGAATGACCTGACGATCACCAACCTCAACGGCATCACGCGGGTGGTGTACGACCCACCGGTGGACTTCTCCTATCTGGTCTCCGTCGGGGTGCATATCGAGGTGAGCGACCAGGCCGGGGATCCCACCGCGAACCCCGTGGAGCCGCCCAACAGTGCTACGCTCGACTACCGGTTCACCATCATCGGTCCTCCGGTGTACGCCATCGAGGGCACAATCATCGACCCGGACGACCTGGGGAGCACGATCCCCGACGTCCTGAAGGACATCACGGTCCGGGCATATCCCGTTGGTGGCGGCATGTTCCTGCAGACGAAGACGGATGAGAACGGGAACTACCGGATCGACGGGCTCGCCGCGGGCGAGTACTACGTGAAGCCCTTCAAGCGCGGACTGGCCTTCACCCCGGACCAGAGCGTTCCGCTCACCGTTCCGCCTTCTCCGCAGCGGGCCGACTTCACTGCGCGCCGCGGTTACGACATCGGCGGGACGATTACCGATAAGGACGGCAATCCTCTGGCGGATGTCCGGGTATCCAACGGCGTGACCGAAGTCAGCACCAACGCTGACGGCGAGTGGGTCATACAGGACGCCGGCGCCGACACCTACACTGTCATCCCGCTGAAGGACGGCTACAACTTCACACCGGTGAGTCGCGACGTCACCGTTCCGTCGGCCGACATGGACCAGATCGATTTCGTCGGTGACGTGGAGCGGTATTTCGTGAGCGGCAATATCAAGTCGTCGGCCGGCGCGCGCCTGGGTGGCATACTGGTCGAGGTGTACGATGACAACGGCCAGAAAGTCATCTTCCGGGACGCCAACAACAACATCATCGAGCACCGCACCTCCGCAAGCGGCGACTACTTCATCGACGGCCTCGCCGCGGGCTTCTATTCGATCCGTCCCACAGACCCTGACTGGGTATTCGATCCGGTTAGCCGCGACATCAATGTGGCCTCCGACCGCAACGACGTGGGCTTCATCGGCCTGCCGCTGTACCGCTTCACTCTTGCGCCGGGCCTGGACATGGTCGCGCTGCCCATTACGCCGCGGGACCTCAACCCGGCCAATAACGTTCCGGCAGGCGTTGATATCGCCCGCTGGGATCCGACCATGCCAGACACGGTGGTCGACAAGTATCTCAAGGGCGACCAGGGCGCGCCCGTTCCGGCTCAGTACCAGATGTTGCCCGGGCGGTCCTTCTGGATGCGCAACAACAACGCTGCACCTGTCGTGCTGGCGATCCCTGATGAGCCGGTGGACACGACCATCGACTTCAGCCTCGGCCTGGAGCGCGGCTGGAACATGGCCGGTAACATGTACGACGCCGATCTGCCCTGGAGCAAGCTGAGCATCACGCCCGGAGAGCCCGTGCGCGACTACGGCTTCCTGTACAACAAGGCCACCAACAACTATGACTTGATCACCGACATTCCGGGTCTTGGCACGCAGACAGTGATCCCCAGGAACGCCGGCTTCTGGATCAAGTCCGACCAGAAGCGGACCGTCACAGTGAAAGCTGTGGCCACGAGCGACGCCACAAGCGCCCAGCCCGCCGCGCTGGAACTGGGCGAGAACGACTTCCTGGTGCCTATCGTCGCCCGGGCAGATCGCTGCGCGGACACAATGAGTGTCGCCGGGGTCCTGACGTCATCCTCGGACGACATCCGGATCGAGAACCCGCCGGCAGTATCGCCCTACGTGGACGTGTACTTCGTGAAACCGAGCGGGGAACGCCTGGCGTGTGAGGTCCGCTCGGCTGCTGCTGAAACCCAGAGTTGGGACTTCGTCGTGGCGACGGACCTGCCCGGCGCCAAAGTGGAGCTGACCCTGCCTGATCTGTCAAGCGTCCCGGCGGACAAGACCGTCTGGCTGGTGGATCAGGCATCAGGCAAGCGCCTCTACGCGCGGACGCTGTCGGCGTACGGCTACACCGCGGATGGCAAAGGGCTGCGCAGGTTTACCCTCGAGGTCGCGCCGAAGAGCGCCGCCGGCCTTGTCATCAGCGCCGGAACCGCCAGCCAGTCCGGTGAGCGGGCATCGGTCAGCTACACCCTGAGCGCGCCCGCAACTACCACGGTGAGCATTCTGAATATCGCCGGGCGCGCGGTCCGCGTGCTGCAGACGGGCGCGGTTGCGTCGGCGGGCGTGAACACGGTCGCCTGGGACCTGCGAAGCGACAGCGGCACCCGGGTCCCTGCCGGCCGGTACCTGGTCCGCATAGAGGCGCTCGCCGACAACGGTCAGGCCGCCTCGACGGTGGTAACGATGCAAGTCAACCGCTGATTTTCCGGCGGTCCGCACCTAAATGCGAAGACATTACGCGCAAGAACGGGCCTGGATGCCTCTGCGGCAAGGGAGCATCCAGGCCATAGGCACATGACGCAAAACCGCCCGGGCAACGCCTCGAGTGGCGGCGGCTGGATGCGGCGGCGAGACGCGGGCAGGCTGTACAACGGCTGGGGACTTGCACGCAGTCGTCGGATAGTCAAGGAGGAACACAGATGGCCGCCTCGACATACAGGTCGCGTCAGTCTCGGGTCCCGATGGGCCTGCTCGTCGCCGTGCTCATGCTCCTTCCGAGCGTGGGCGCGCTGGCGCGAACAGTGCGCATCCACCTCGGCGAGCAACGCAAGAGCGGCATCGAGTTCCTCATGAAGCAGAGGGGGATCTCCCGCGATGCCGCTGACCGCCTTGTGCGCCAGTATGAGCTGAAAAACGGGAATCGCATCCTTGACTACGTCGACGTTCCGGAAGGCGCCCAGTTGGACTTCTGGAAGGTCCGCAATCATCCGGATCCCGCCAAGCGCGTGGAGTTCGGCGGGCGCGGGACCATCGTGGATGCGACCTCGTACCTGGGGCGCAACTACAAGGAACTCCTGTTTGGACTGCTCAACACGAGCCAGCGACAGGAGGCCCTGGCCCTGCTCAAACAGGCCCGCGACACCGGGTTCATGATCATCCCGACGGCTCTGCAGGCCGGGCCGGGGACAGTGAAGACCGCCGCTGCGCAGACCTTTACCATCGGTGTCATTGTTCCAGAATTCCCCCACTGGATCGACATGCGCCCGCAAGGTAGCGGCCAGGCCGGCGTGCGCTCCGGTACCTTTTACCAGTCCAACGTAACGACCCCGCCTGGGGTCAAGGTCTTTCCCGTGAGGCCGGGTGGCGGCGGCGACGGTGGCCCCCTGGGAGGCTGGAATCCGTCGGACACTTCCATCCACAACTACAACTGGGAGGAGTGGCCCGGCGAGTATTACGCAGACTCACCGGGCGGTCCAATCAACACCAGCGGCATGCCGCTGGGTCTTGCCAACAACACCTCCGCCTGGTCCGGCTCGAGCGTCACTGCGACAACCAATACCGACGGACACCCCCACTACGGCGGTGACGTGCGCCCGGGCAGCGTGTACGCCGAATCCCCGCTGCAACTCCGCCAGCGCCTCTACGACCTGTTCTTCAACAAGGCCCTGACGAGTTCGCTTTACACCTGGTTCTATAACAATACCCACGCTCACATCAGCGTTGAGGGTTCTCCTTCCAGCATCATCGGCTGGATCGACGACCACCACGTGCTGGACCGACTCCCGCGCGGTTCCTCAAACTACTATGCCGTCCAGCCAGGCACCCCGTTCTACCGGCCGCAGGACCCGAACGGGCCCGGAATCGTCCGGGCGAGCCTTTGGCAGAACGGCAGCACCAACGGCCTCACGCTATTCTTCCGTAAGGACGTTGACAACCTGAGCCTGAGCCAAATCCAGCTTACCGCATTCCAGACCCAGGACGTGGACAGCGCGACCAGCGGCACCCAGACGGGCAACATGGTGATCGATATCAGCAGCTCGGGCCGATCCACGATCTACGCCGATCCGTGGGACCACCGGCGGTGGACGATCACGGATTCGGACTGGGAGTTCGTGGACCAGGGCGACGCTACCAAGCGCATTGATTTCGTGCTTGCGCGTGGCTATGGATGGTCCTGCCAGGTTAGCGGTCACGCGGCCGAACTGGGCTCAAGCCCCGTCACCTGGAACAACGCCAGCACCGGTTATCGCAACCAGGGCCAAGGCTGCGGTGACTTCCCGGCCTACCAGCCACTGCCCGGCGTCAACGTCCCGCGGACCCTCGCCTACACGGGTGACACCGTCTCGCCGAGAACGGCCACAGGCGTGGTCAACTCCGACGGCACTGTGGGCTCCCAGATGGGCAACCGTCTGATGAGCTTCTGCTACTATGCTCACAACGGATCGTATGGCGACCCGCTGTTCTCCACCTTTAGCTCCAGCGGCAGCGCCTATCAGCTTCAGACCCTGCGCAACAGCAGCGGGGAGACCGACCCCATCGCCGGCTACGTGGACGACTCCCGGGACCGCGCCCCGCGCTTCTATCCCTTCGACCACGACATGCGGGACCACAACTTCCCGAACATGGGCGGGTACTTCGGCACATCCTCTTCCTATCACACGGATTCGCAATGCTGGGCAGACGTGACCCAGGTCATGAAAGACCAGGGCATCACCTACACAAACTATGACCAGCTCATCCTGATGTACCCCGGCGCCAACGACAATGCCAGCGGAGGCGAGTCCCTGAATGCGGGCGGCTTCATCGCTCACTCCGGGAACCCGATACCGGTGTCGACCGGAGCGGGTGTTCTGCTGCTCGCCCATGAGATCTGCCACAACTTCGGCGCCGGCGACCTGTACGACCTGGACTTCTATACGAACAACGGGACTCCGCCGCCGTCGCCGCGGCTCGTGGAGACCTGGATGATGGCGCCGTACACCGTCATGAGTTTCGGCGGCTTCCGCCTTGACGCCTGGCACAAGCTCAATATGGGCTACGCGACCGCGACCAACGTCCTGCGCGACCTCGGCTTCACGCGGATTGACCAGGTCGAGCAGACCACAGCGGACCCGGTCATCCTGAAGCTCCCTGCGAACCCGCTCTCGGTGTACGCAAGCAAGAATCCGATCAAGCCGGCCGGTTTCTCGGGCACCCAGGGCGACTGGGACAAGCTTGCAGATCCCGACCAATGGCAGGAATACTTCCTGATCGAGAACCGCAATGTGATGTCCGGTGCCTACGCGGGGGACCGCTCGCCGCGCGGCCTGTACATCTACCATATCGATCACCGCGCCGGCCAAAGCCGCGAGGACTGGCACGCGGTGAAACTCGTGCAGGCCGATGGTCGCGAAGACCTGGAGACGGTGCAGACCAGCCAGGCTTTGACCACGGACATGCTCAATGGAGACCCGTTCCCCGGTTCCACCGCGAACCGGTTCCTGACTGAGCGCAGCCAGCGGCTGATCAATGGCCGCAACTCGCCCACGAGCTGGAGCAATGGCGTTCCGGATTCGGGTGGCGCAACCATCATGGCCAACACGCCCACGGACTCCTTCGTGCGCGTGACGAACATCAGCGGCCCCGAAACCGGCCCCGGCGGAACGCCCAACGCAGCCGGCGACCCGATGACCGCTTTCATCTACGTGGAGCCGGCCGAAGTGGTTGTTACCGGTCAGACGCTCATTCCGGCGCCGCCGCCCGGGCAGACCTTCTTCGAGGTCCAGCAGGGCACCGAAGACTTCCCGGTCCTGTTGCTCAATCTGAACAACAGCGGCGTCTACCCGAACCTGTCCACCAACCCGGTGACGATCAACACCCTCCGGGTCTACGAAGTGGGCACCAGCCTGCAGGACGGCAACATTGCCGTCGCCAAGCTTTATGAGGACAGCAACAAGAGCGGTGCGCTGGAACTGGGGGTCGACACGCTCCTCAAGGCCGCGACGGTGACCAACGACTACATCGATTTCACCAATCTCGGCTACACCATCCAGCTCAACGAGGACCGTAACCTCATAGTCGCATACGACATCGCCGAAAATGCGCAGACCACACCGACAGTGACCGTCGGCGCGGAACTGACGACGCACGAGTTTGTGGTGCCGAACCACCCCGGTGCAGTACAGCAGCGCGTCCGACTAACCAGCGCGGGCCCCGGCATCCAGGTGAACGGCGGGGACGGTTACACCTTCGGCGACTACCGCTTCCCGATTCCGGGCGCGAGCAATCGGACCGCCCGGATCGTTGAGTCGCCGGACACCTTGACGGTGGATACATTCAACCTCGCTCCGGCCACTGCGGTGCAGGGCTCCTTCGATGTTCCCATCATGCGGCTGCAACTGTCGGTGAACCACGATGCCGTGACACTGAGCGGCATCCAGGTGACGCAGACGGGAACCGCGATCGGCGGCACCGACGTCTCCATCGTCCGGGCCTATCACGACAAAGCGGGCAACGGCGTCATTGACGCGGGGGATACTCTGCTGGGTGAAGCGGCCGTCATCGGGCCCACACAGGCCGGCGTTGCCAACATCGGTGGCCTGAGCTTCGACGTCACGGATCTGGCGCAACAGCACATCATCCTCGCGGTGAACATTACACCGGATGCCACCGCGGCGGCGACAGTGCAGTTGCAGCTGCAAGCGGCGTGCATGACTCTGCAGCAGAATCCCACCGACCTTTTCCCGGATCAGGTTGACTACAGCAACTTCCCGCACACCCATGCGGATGCGCCGAACCCCGTGACGCAGATTATCCCCGGCAACCGGCCACCGTATGCGCCGCCGCCGCCGAACCATGCCGTCTACGGCAGCGATTGGTCTCCGCGCGGTGGGGTGAGTGTGGAAGATCAGCAGCCCGTCTGCACCTTCCCGCGTGCTCGCGGCATCAGTGCCGCGCCGCCCAATGACGACCCGGACCCGGATACGACCTACGACACTGCCGACCTGATGAGCTATCAGGTGCAGTTCAGCACCGACCCGACCTTCGCGTCCATTGTGCGGACTGAAACGATCAGCCCGCCTCACGCCAACGCCGACGTACTGACCTTCCAAGTGGGCGCGGCTCTGGCCCCCGCCCAGTACTACTGGCGTGTGAGGACCATCGACACCCAGGGCGCGCAGTCGCCGTGGTCCGCGCCGGCCGCGGTCTTCGTGGTTGCGAACCGGCCCACGCCCCCCACCGGTCCGTTCTCACCGGTGAGTGTACCCCCGGGGAGCGGGAACACGGTTGTGAGCGTCGCGCAGCCGACGTACTCGTGGACCCTGGGCACTGACGTGGAAACGCCCCCAAGCCAGATGCGCACCATCGTACAGGTTGACGACAATGCTGACTTCAGCAGCCCGTTGTTCGAGGCGTGGTCCCAGCCGGGTGCGACTACCAGCGCAGGCTGGGTAGTGCAGGCTGGCGTCGGCTCCGGGAGCGACGTCCTGACGAGGGGCGTGCATTACTACTGGCGCGCGCAAAGCCTGGATGGCGCGAACACCGTTTCGGGATGGACGACTGCGACCCTCGACTTCAGGGTCGGGGAAAACCTCCAGCCGACCGCGCCGCAGCCGCCATTCTCGCCCGCGGACGATCAAGTCGTCACGTCCGCCAACCCGACCTTGACCTGGGGCGCCTCCAGCGACCCGGACCCGGAAGACAGTCCGTCGAACTTCACGTACTACGTGCAGCTCGATGACGACAGTGACTGGACCGACCCCAACCTGTTTGAGGGTCAAGTAGACCCACCCATTGCGGGAAGCCCCATCAGCCTGTCTCTGACGCCGGCGATCATGCCCGTGCCGCTGGCTGACAATGGGCATTACTTCTGGCGCGTCCGAACCCGCGACCGTGCGGGTGTGGACGGAACGATCTCGGACTGGACCGCGACGCTGAGTTTCTATGTGAATACCCAGAACGACCCACCCAAGGCGCCCACAACTGGCTTCAGCCCGGTAAACGCCACCCGCATCAGCGATACCACACCGGACCTGAGCTGCGACCCGACGGTGGATCCGGATCCGCCCAACAATCCCGATCCGGCGGGGCAGGTCGCCGGGTACCAGTTCCGGCTGAAGTACGAGCCGGCTGACCCGGGCACCTGGAATCCGGATGCCGACTTCGACTACCAGTACACATCCGGCACAAACCAGGCCGCGGTGACCACCCCGCTGACGGACCCGCTACCCAACGGTCGTTGGTACTGGGCAGTGCGCGCGCGCGACGACTACGGCGCATGGTCGCCCTGGAGCGTGCCTCTCTACTTCCGGCTGAATCGGCCGCCCACGCCGCCTCCGACCCCCGGACCGACCCCGGACACCGATTGGGTTCCGGCCGACGGCGCGGCGGTCATACCCACACCGACCTGCCAGTTCCCGCCCGGCGACGACCCGGACGAGACTGACGATCCATCGAACCTGACCTACCGCGTTGAGTTCTCACAGGACGCGGCCTTCGACACCGTTTTCGCAGCCAACATCTACACGGTGTTGCCCAATCCCAATGACCTGTCTGTCGTCAGCTTCCAGGTGACGAATGCTCTGGCGACCGGCACCTGGTACTGGCGCGTGCAGGCCTTTGATCAAGCAGGGGCCACCTCTGCATACTCGCAGGTCCATAGCTTCCTGGTGGATAACCCGCCCAGTCCGCCACAGGCGCCCTTCGCGCCCAGCGGGAACTCGGACGCGGGCCGCTTCCCGGTCTACGAGTGGGTCATCGGGGCCGATCCAGACCCGGCGGACCTTCCGGCGACCCTGATTACTGTTATCGAAGTCGACGACAATATCGATTTCACCAGCCCAGAGTACGGCGGCGAAGTGGACAGCGCCCCCGGAGCGGACAGTCTGGACTCCTTCGCAGCCGGGCTGACCGAACTGCGCCCCGGTGTCACCTACTACTGGCGCGCCAAGACCCGTGATCAGGCCGGGCTGGAGTCCGGCTGGTCGCCGGTCCAGAGCTTCGTGGTGATCGACAATACCGCCCCGGATCCGCCGCGCAACATGTGGCCCAATAGCGGTCAGGAGACGGACCAGCTGAAGCCCATCATCTACTGGGACGCCGCGACGGACCCGGACGATGCGCCCGACGTCCTGCGTTACGAGATCCAGCTCGACGACAATGGTGACTGGAGCGACGCCAACGTCTGGGAAGGCACCGCCCTGGGCACGGACATTCGCGCGCTGGATGGCAGGGTCTTCGTCGAGGTCGACTCCACGACGCAGCCGGCCAATGAGCCTCTCAAGGACAACACCCTGTACTACTATCGCATCCGGACTATTGACCCGGCCAACCAGACCTCGGACTGGAGTACCGTCCAGAACTTCTGGGTCAACAGCGAGAACAACCCACCGGAAGCTCCGGCAACCGGCTTCAGTCCCAGCAACGGTGAGGTGGTCTTCAACCTTCCCGCTGTCCTGCGCTGCAACCATGCATTCGACCCCGATCCGTATGATCCGACCTGGCCCGGCGGACCGTATCTGACCTATATCTACCAGCTGCGGCGCGACAGCGCGCCCACGGACGCCAGCTTCACCTACCAGTACACGGTAGTGGCCAGCACGCCGCCCAATGTGCAGGCTCAGGTCCAGGCCATCGTGACCGGCGACCTCGGCGATGACGATCCCAACCACGAGCACCCGTGGTACTGGCGCGTTCGCGCAGTGGATGACCAGGGCGCTCAGTCGCCGTGGAGCAGCGTCCAGTACTTCTATCTGGACACCGGAAATCAGCCGCCGACGCTTAGCCCGTCGGGCAGCTACACTCAGGCCCTGACGCCAAAGTATGGGAACATAGCCCCGCCGACGCACTTCAGCTTCGAAGTCGTCTATGCTGACGCTGAAAATGACGCCCCTATCGATATCGATTGGGGTGGCCAGACCGGCGCGGTGTGGCTCGAGCTGGATGGCGATCCAACCAAGCGCATTGCGATGCGCAAGCTGGACGATACCGACAACAACTACGTCGACGGCGTGACGTACATCGCCGGTCTGAACGCAGACGACCCGCTGCTGGGGATCGGCACCCACAGATTCACATTCTATACCGCGGGATGGATGGTCCAGTGGCCGCCGCTGCCTCCCGTCACCCCGCCCCCGAACTTCAACCTGTGGGGCCAGGGACCGATCATCGGCACCGCCAGCGGAGTCGCCTTCACGGACGGGGCGTGGGATGCAGCGGCGATCCCAGACCCCGGGACCCCGCCTGACGTAGTGGTGGACGCCGGCTACGAAGAGGGCCTCGATGTTATCCGGGTGCAGCTGACCGATACGGACAAGGCTGGTCGCGGCCAGATCCAGGTGACGCTGTATACCGACCCGGGTAAGTCGCCCATGGACGTCGAGACCCTGACTCTGACTGAAGACCTCGGCCAGCCCGCCGGTACCTTCCGCGGTCAGATGGCTGTCCTCGGGCGCGCGGAACAGCCGGGCGATCCGGAGCTATCCCTCCCGGACGGAGACCCGGGACGGGTCCTGAATGTAATCGCCGGAGCGAGTGGCAACCTGGTCACCGTCCAGTACCAGGATCCCGACGAAGGCGCGGACTTCCCGGCCTCCATGCAGCGGGACATCTCTACGGACACGGCCTTGGTCGTGGACACCACCGCACCACCGGCTGTCCCTGACGCCACGCTGCAGCTGGCGACGGGCGCCAATGCATACGGTAACTCTGACGGTCAGAGCATCGACGTCAGCTGGGCAGGCTATCTGCAGGCCGGCCCACCATATGAGCAGGTCGATATAGTCGGTTATGAACTGTATCTGAGCGACACCGGCCCGTTCGACGTGGATGTCAACGGCGGAGTGGTGTTCAATCCGGCGAACGCCGCCGTCCTTGTCGCGACCCTGAGCCCCAACCAGACGTCCTACACCGTCACTGGTTCGGAGCCCAGTCTGGTCGGCGCCGGGATTGCGATCGACCCCAACCAGACCTATCACGTCGCCGTGGTGCCGGTTGACGAAGTGCCCAACCGCGATGTGCCGGTGAGCAGCAAGGCGGTCACCACCGCCGACACCCAGCACCCGGTGCTCTTCGACGAATCTCCCACGGACGGGTCAGTGGAAGTGCCGCTGGCTACACCGATCAGCTTCCGCCTCGAAGACCCTGGAACGGGCATTGACGAGAGCACGTTGCAGGTGCTCGTGCGACGGGCGCCCACCGGTTCGCCCGCCGGTACTGGCACCTGGTACGACATCAACGCGGATCCCTTCGGTCTCGGCTGGCAGCGCACCGTCAGCGGGACCCTCGCGGACCGGACCTACACCTTCAACTATGCTCCGGGCGATCCGAACGCCGATAGCTTCTTCGCGCTCAACCAGCGCGTCGAAGTCCAGGTGATCTGCGACGACCTGGAGGGTAACACGCTGGACACGTGGGCGCCGGTACCGCCGTTCACTCGGTTGTGGACCTATAACACCAAGTCCGACCTCAACCCGCCGCAGGTAACGAACCTGAGCCCGGCGGACGGCGCGACTAACGTCCTGCCCACCACGCCGATCACCTTCCACGTGACCGACGATATCGCGGGTGTTGATACATCCACGATTATGCTCCAGGTCAATGGTCAGCCTATCGGCGCGGCGCAAGGCCTTGTGATTGATGACACCGATCCGCTCAACGTCGCGGTAAGCTACCCTGCACCGACGGCCAACGTTATTCCCTGGGGCTCCACGGTCACGGTTCGTGTCTGGGCGAGCGATCTTGCGGGCAACGAGATCCCGCAGGCGACACCAGTGGAGTGGAGTTATGAGACCCAGGCCGATACCAGTGGCCCGGCCATGGACATCGCGGCGCTGGTGCCGGCTGCCGGCGCTACCAACGTGCCGATCGACACCAACATCTCCTTCCGGCTGACCGACGACCTTTCCGGCGTTGCGAAGCTGCCGAATGGCGACTGGGATGTCACGGTCTATATCAAGGTGGGCGCCGGTGGCGAGACGCAGGTCCCGTACGCCGACCTGCAGTTCACTGGTACCGCACGCGCACTGCGCGTCACCTACAACCCGCCGGCCGACTTCAGCTATGAAGACGTGGTTGCGGTGCGTGTGGTCGCGAAGGATGCGGCCGGCAATGCGCTTGGCGACGAGAGTCCGGTGATGGGCCTCAATAACGGGTTCGAATGGTCATTCACCTGTGTCTCTCCGCCGCGCTACCGCATCGCGGGGACCATCGTTGACCAGGACGGCAAGCCGCTGCCCGGCGTGGTCGTCACATCGTGGGAGGATGGACAGCAGCCCGAGGACGGTCAGCAGGTCACCACCGACGGTAATGGCACGTACATCGTGCAGATCCAGATCGGAGGCACGTTCAACCTGCGTCCGGAACTGCCCGAGTACACCTTCGAGCCCGCCGAGCGTCAGGTCGTGGTTGCCGGTAGCGACGTGGTCGATCAGGACTTCGTGGGAACCCTCCAGACGTACAGCATCAAGGGCAACATCGTCCTGGACGGCGCAGGCCTTGAGGGCGTAACCGTCTCCACGACCATCGGCGGCGCAACAGTGAGTGTGCTCACCGATGCCAATGGGGACTACGAGATACCGAACGTCCCCAGCGGACGGTACACGATAACGCCCGCGAAGGTCGGCTACACCTTCCGGCCGGGGGGACGAACGCGGGACCTCACGGGAGCAGACCTCGAGGGCATTGACTTCGAGGCGGTCGCTAACACCTACAGCATTTCGGGGACCGTCCGCAACTGGGACGGCGAACGGATGGCGGGGGTGCGCATCTCCGACGGCACCCGCAGCACCGTGACGAACGATAGCGGTGAATTCACTCTGGCCGACGTACCGTCGGGGACGGTGGAACTGACCGCCAGCAAGACTGGCTACAAGCTGCTTCCGGAGAGCCAGCAGGTGACGGTCCCGCCCGACGCGACCGCCGTTGACTTCACCGCATACGTCTCCTTCGCCAATAGCTTCCCGGCGGCGGATGACATCGTGAACATGATCGGCGTGCCCTGCCACCCGGCGGACACCGACCCCGATGCGGTATTCGGGGAGCGCTCCGACGTGGTCCGGTGGAATCCGCTGGGCAGCCCGCCCGCCTATGTGTTCGCCGGAGTGGGTACCCTGAACCAGGATGTTGTCAACGTTCAGCCTGGTCGCGGCTTCTTCGTGAGGCTGCGCAAGGCGGACCCGAACGATAATACGAAGACGATCCCGAACCCCGATCTCGAGGTGGCAGGTCGCCCGGTCACGACCGCACGGCCGTTCACCTTGAGCCTGGGCCCGATCTGGAACATGGCAGCGAACCCGTACACCACCGCGCTGCCCTATGCGAACATCGTCCCTGCTACGCCGGATTCGGTCCGCAACTACGGTTACGTGTACGATGCGACGCTGCGCAACTACCTGCTGGTCTCGTCACTGCCCGGCATCAACGTCGCGCGGACCCATATCCTGCCCTGGGAAGGTATCTGGCTGCGGACGAACGGCGGGGCGGCAACCGTCAACATACAGGCTCCGGTCGGGACCAGCGATGCCCCGGCCAGCCCGCAGGCACTTGATCTCGGCAGGGACGGTTGGGCACTGCCCATCGTCGCCAGAGCGGGTGGCAGCATCGATACGACCACCGCTGTGGGCGTTGGTCCCGCGCTGTCTGGCGCCTTCCAGATCTACAACCCGCCCATGGCGCCTGGATCGGTGGACGTGTTCATTCGCTCCGACGACGGAACCGCACTGGCGCAGGATGTGAAGCCGGACGTCACCGCCAACCCGGTCTGGACTCTGACTGTGGCTACGGATATCCCGGGCGCCCAGGTTGAACTGAGCATGCCTGATCTGAGCCGCGTGCCCAACGACATGGGCGTTTACCTTACCGATCTGGAAACCGGCAAGCGCATGTACGCGCGCACCATGACCAGCTACCGCTTCGAAGTGGGCGCCGCCGGCGGCAGCCGGGACTTCAAACTGGAGGTCGCGCCCAAGTCCGGTGCGGGCCTGGTCATCACAGCAGCGGTGGCGACCGCCGGTGTTCAGGGAACAGTGGTCACGTACAACGTGTCCAAGGAGTGCCAGGTGACAGCGGACGTCCTGAACGTTGCGGGACGGGTGGTTCGCACCCTTTGCTCCGCGAAGGATGCGGCCCCGGGTGTGAATACTCTGAGCTGGGACCTTACCAGCAGCCAGGGCACGCGCGTACCGTCCGGGCGTTACATGATCCGTATCAGCGCCGCGAGTGAAGATGGACAGCAGGTGACGGCCGTCACATCCGCAAACGTGAGCCGCTAGCGTTGCCGAACGCATGGTTCGCCCGGGCCGGCGCGTCTGTGTCGGGTCGGCCCGGGACGCACAACCTGAGGAGAGATAACCAGATGCACAGCACCCGCCTGATGAAACTGTTCGCAGCAGCATGCCTCGTAGCCCTGGCTGTTCCTCTGGCGCTCAGCGGATGTGGGGGAGACGACGCCGCCCCGAACGCGAACGAAGACACGGGCATTGTGCGCGGGCGCACGATTGATGCGCGCACCGCGCTGGGCCTTGGGAATGTCCAGGTCGCAATAGGCAATAGGATCGTCTCCGGCGGCCAGACCCAGTTCGTGCAGGCGGGAGCCGCCTTCTCCACGACCCCCAATGGCGACTATGAGATCACGGGAATCCCGCCCGGCACCTACAACACTTTGCGCGTTACTCCGTCCCAGCAGCTCTACGGTCCACAGCCGGACCAGACGGTGAACATCACCATCGCGGCCGGCCAAATCGTCGTGTTGGCGCCCGTGCTTATTGTCGATGGCCAGCCGCCGCAACCGGCCCAAAACTAATAGACGGTGGTCTCCGCCATTGGGCAGCGCTACAAGGGTCGCGTCAGCTGCGCTGCCCTTGGACATCGCTGGTAACCACGCGGCGGATCGCCTTGCTGACAGCGCCGTCTTGCCATAGGACGGCGCTGACGCCTTTACGATGAGGGGCGCTCCTGTGCGCAGATCGGCCACTTCACTTGTCCTGGCTACGGTTCTTCTCGCCTCGTGCAGTCTGTGTGCGGCCGACTGGCCCGTGGCATGCCACGACCTCGCGCGGACGGGCATCGCCGAGGGGGCTGGGCCTGCGGGCACAGAGGTCGTCTGGGCCACCGAACTGGGCGCAAGTGTGGATGGGTCGCCCATCGTCGTGGGCGAGACTGTCTATGTGGGGACGTCAGCCGGCAGGTTTGCTGCCTTGTCCCGCGCGGATGGTTCGGTCCTTTGGACCCGGGACACCGGCGGCCCGATTACCGGCGCAGCCTGCGTGGCCGGGGATCGCGTATTCATCGGCTGCGGGAACGGCATGGTGCATGCTTTGCGCACCGACACAGGGGAGCCTATTTGGAGCCACCGCACAAGTCGACCGGTGCTTGGTGCTCTCGTCGCACTGGATGACGCGGTGATCATCGGCAGTATCGATGGGACATTGCGCTCGGTCAACGCATCAGACGGCCGGCTCCGCTGGATCATTGAGCCTGCCGGAGCCATCAGCGCGCCCCCTGCGGTTCGAGACGGGATTGTCTACTATGGCGATGAGGCCGGGCTGGTCTGTGCCCGTCGCGCCTCGGACGGCTCGCTTGTCTGGCAGGCCAAGGTGGCTGGAAGCATTGTGGGGGCCCCCACGCTCGTGGGTGAACGCCTGTACGTGCCGCTGATGAGTTTCAGCGCGCTCTCCCCGCCGGCCACTGAGTTCATCTGCGCCTTTGACGCCGGGGATGGTGCGCGTCCCTGGCGTATCCAGAAGCCCCAGGCCCAGTCGGTAATGGGATCGCCTGCGATCCTGGACACCACCCTGTGGGCATTTGTGGTCGAGGGCTACACATCCTCCGGCATCCTGCGGGGACTGAACCTCGAGACCGGAGAGCAGATTGTCGAGACCAAGTTCGGGACGTTGGTTGTGGATGGCGCGCTGGCGGTCGCCGACGGCAACCTGTACTTCGCCGCCCAGGATGGCCGGCTCTACATCTGCGACGCCCGGACCGGCGCCGTCCGCACCAGGCTCCCCCTCGGGGGCCCGATTTTCTCATCTCCCGCCATTTCTGACGGTCTGCTCTACGTGGGCTGCCAGGACGGGAAGCTGTACTGCGTCAGGTAGCCCGCGCCATAACCGCGCCGTTGTTTCGTGCTATAATCCCCCCGTCTCTCACCAGCCATGTACCGGACTGCGCAAGACTATGGAACTCCACGGGTTCGAAGATACCATCGCTGCAATCGCCACTCCGCCGGGTGTGAGCGGGATCGGGATCGTGCGCGTAAGCGGGCCGGAGGCTCTGGTCATCGCGGACCGCATATTCAGGCCCGCCACACCGGGAAAGATTCCATCCAGACTGCGCACGTTCAGCACTCGTTACGGGCACATCATTGACGCGGATGGCGCTGTGGTGGATGAGGTCATTCTGACCGTCATGCGAGCTCCACGCACATACACCACCCAGGACGTGGTCGAGATCAACTGTCACGGGGGCGTGATCCCGGTCCGCAAGACGCTGGAACTGGTCCTCTCCTGCGGCGCGCGCCTGGCTGACCCGGGGGAGTTCACCAAGCGCGCCTTCTACTTCGGGCGCATCGACCTCGCCCAGGCCGAAGCTGTCGCAGATCTCGTGAACGCTCGCACCGACGAAGCCCGCCGCGCTGCAGTGGATCAGCTCCAGGGTCGCTTCTCGCAGAGCGTCAACGCAATGCGCGAGACAATCATCGATCTGCTGGCGGCACTGGAGGCCGCACTGGATTATGGGGACGAGGGGCTCGATCTCCTGACGCCCGAGCAGATCACCGCCGCCTGCGACGATCTTGAGCGCCAGCTTTCGGAGCTGATCGCCTCCGCTGACCTCGGGCGCCCGCTTCGAGAAGGCGTGCGTGCAGCCATCGTCGGCAGGCCGAACGTGGGCAAGTCAAGCCTGCTCAACGCACTCCTCGGGCAGGAGCGAGCCATCGTCACGCCCATCCCGGGCACAACGCGAGATGTGGTTGAGGACAGCATCAACGTCGCCGGTGTGACGCTGACCCTTTCCGACACTGCGGGCTTGCGCGCCACTCACGACCCCGTGGAAACGGCGGGTGTTGCGCGCGCCCGAGCTGAGATCGATCGTGCAGACCTTGTTCTGCTAGTTATGGACGGGTCCGAGCCCCTGAGCGAAGCCGACCTTGAGCTTTTTGCCACCGTGCCCCAATCCAGTACTATTCTTGTTGTAAACAAAGACGATCTTCCGGCGGGCATTGAGAAAGACGCGCTTGAGCGCTGGGGGAGCCGGCCGGTGGTGTGGGTGTCTGCCGAACGCGGCACCGGACTGGATGCACTGAAGAGCGCGATCAGTGACATGATCTGGTCCGGGCGAAGTCTCCAGTCCTCCGGCGTGATCGTCACGAACCTGCGCCACAAGCTGGCACTGGAACGTGCGCGCGACGCAGTCGCGGCCGGCCGAAAAGCGGTTTCCGACGGTCTCACCGAGGAGTACGTTGCGTCCGATCTGCGCCAAGCGCTGGACGCTCTGGCTGACATCGTCGGCCTCACACTGAGCACCGAAATCATCAATCGCGTTTTCGAGAATTTCTGCATTGGCAAGTGAACTCCGCTACGGCTGGACGACGGGAGAATACCCATGACGACCTTTCGCGTTGGCGTGACGGGCATCGGGTATATGGGGCAACTTGAGGCCCGCATCTGCAGCGAGATGCCGGCGTTCGAGGTCGTTGCTCTGCACAATAGGACGCCCGAGAAAGCATCCGCTCTCGCGCGGGAGCTTGGATGCGTTGCATATGAGACGCTGCAGGAGATGCTGGAGCAGGCGAAACTAGACGCACTCATTGTGGCCACACCGAACAACGCGCACCTTGAGCCGGTTACGGCCGCGGCAGCGCACGGGGTACACGTGTTCCTCGAGAAGCCCATGGGCCTGCATGTCGCCGAGTGCCGTGAGATGATCCGGGCGGCGGAGGCGGCCGGTGTCGTCCTCTTCATGGGCCACCCGCAGCGCTTCATGGACGGCGTGCGCCGGGCGAGGCAGGCCGTGGTCGATGGGCTGATTGGGCGACCGGTGGCGCTCCGGGTTGAACGGGTCTTCTGGGTGGATATGGATCATCAGGCACCAGGTTGGAAGACCCGGCGCAGCCTTTCGGGTGGGCACCTGTTCCACCACATCCACGAGATCGACACCGCACGCTGGATACTGGGTGACGTCGCCAGCGTCTACGCCCAGATGGGCAACCTCGCCCACGAAGCCGGCGGCTGCGAAGCTGAGGATGATGTGGTTCAGGTCGCCGTGCAGTATTCCCAGGGAACCCTGGGCACCTTTGAGTTCGGTTCGGCCTACCGCAATCGCAGCCACTTCCTGCGCATTGACGGCAGCGAGGGCACCATCGTCGTCAACTGGAGCGCGGGCGAGGGTGGGCAGGTGTCGATTACTGTCGGCAAGGACACCCGGCTGCATCCGATGTACGACGACCCGGATTGCCGCCAGTCCGCGGCCGATGTGTACGCAGCAATGGCGAGAGGGATCGTGCACGGCAGCGACAAGTGGGGTGCCCCGCTTTTCCTGCGCAAGCTGGTGGAGCGCGAACTAGAGTGCTTCCACCGTGTGCTTGACACTGGAGAGATCGAACCCGAGCTGCGCGGGCTGTTGGCTGTGGATGGACTGCGCAGCGTGGAGATCGCTCAGGCGGCGTGCATTAGCGCCGCGCAGCGACGGATTGTGGACATCCCGCTTCCCTGATAGGGATCGGAGGGTGTGCACAGGTGGACCCCATGATCACGATCTTGCTGGTCCTGACCGCCACCGCAGTGGGGGCCGCCGAAACCCCCGCGACTGACAACGCCGCACCCCGTATGCGGGTCTTGAACCGAAACTCGCTTACCATCGTGGCCTTCGGCGACTCCGTTACCTTCGGCGCACACATGCAGCCGGGCGATCCCTATCCCGAGCAATTGCAGCGTCTCCTTTGCGATCGCTACGGCGAGGGAACGTGTCGAGTGATCAACGCCGGCGTCGGGGGGAACACCACCGGCGCAGGGTTGGCGCGTCTCGAGCGGGATGTCCTCGCCCACCGGCCCGATATTGTGCTGATCAACTTCGGTCTGAACGACAGCGTCAAGACTGGGCCGGATGTGTACACAGTCCCACTGGGAACCTACCGCGCGAACCTGATTGAGATGGTGCGGCGCGTGCGCCAAGCAGGCAGCACACCGATACTGTCGACGATCACGCCCGCAATTGACGACCTGTATTTCGACCGCCACCCGAGGGAGTTCTACGAGGCGGACGGTGGACTCGGTGCACTCCTGAGCCGGTACAGCGAAGCGGTGGCGCAGGTTGCGCGGGAGGAGGGTGTGCTGGTGGCTGACTGGCGGCGGGCGCTATCGGGAGGCGAGCGGGAGTTGATCCGCACGCCGGACAACTCCGGTGCTCGGGACGGAGTACATCCCACGCCCGCAGGCTATCGTGCCCTGGCGATCGAGTGCTTCCTGATGGCGGTGCGGCTGCTCGAGGGTTGACGCTCAGGCGGTCTTGTCCGCATACTCGCAGAAGCCGCGGATCGGGCATTGGGCGCAGCGCGGATTGTTGGGCCGGCACAGCTTGCGTCCATGGGTGACCATGTTCACGTGCAGCTGATAGCGCACATCCGCTGGGACGGCGCGGTCCATGATCTCGTGTGCCCGTTCAGCATCGCAGTCCGGGCTCAGCCACCCCAGCCGCTTGCAGATGCGCAGGACGTGGGTGTCAACCGGGAACGCTGGTCGCCCGAGCTCGAACATAAGCACACAGGCGGCGGTCTTCGGCCCCACGCCCTTGAATGACATGAGATAACGGGTGGCCTCTTCGCTGGAGAGACTGGCGAGGAACCCCAGGTCGATACGCCCTTGCTCCTGGCGGATCTGTCTGAGGATGTCGCGGATACGGACGGCCTTCATGTCTGCGAGACCGCCGGGATGGATGGCTTCGGCGATGCGCGCGGGGTCGGCATCGGCGACGGCATCCCAGTCGGGGAATGTCTCGCGCAAGCGCGCAGAAGCACGGCGCTGATTAGCGGCGGTGGTGTTCTGCGACAGGATGGTGTTCACCAGGCCGCCCACCAGGTCCGTCTGTCCATCGTACCCAGCAGCACCGTACTGCTTCGCCAGCGCCTTGTCTACCTGCCGAATGACACGTGCCAGCACGCTTCTCTGCATCGCGTTGGCATCTCCGTGTGACCTGTTTCGCCGGAAATGCTCTTTCGCCTTGCGGCGTGTGGTGCCCTGCCAAATCGACGCATGGAGGCGCAACTGTGGGCTCTCAAGGACCCGAAAACGGCACCGAGACCTTGACCTGGACCGTCTGGCCCGCAGCCAAGCGACCGGCTCAGGCTGCAGGTCTTGCAGCGATGGCCGCACTGGTCGCGGGGTTCTGCAGCGTAAGTTTCGGCGGGATTGCATACGGCATGGTCGCGTTCGCGGTGGTCCTCGCGGCCGGCGCGCCTTTCCTGTTCCCCTCCACATACACTATCGATGACGAGGGCATTCGCGTGCGCGGAATCCTCTGGCGCAAGAGCCGCACGTGGGATCAGCTCGCTTGCCATCTGCGGGGCCCTCATTTCATCGCCGTGAGTACGCAGGCTGAGCCGACCCACCGGTCCATCTCCGACGGACTGATCCTGCGATTGGCCGAAAATGGCGACGAGGTGGAAGCCGCCCTGTCCCGCCATATTCCCCGTTGGGAGCGACCGTCTGGGGCGCCGTGACCCGTTTTCCGGGCACCCGGTTCCCGCGGCGAACCCTATTCCAGGCCTATCGCCCCTGTATTGCCCGGGAGCATCGGCTTGGCGGGATGCGTGCCGGCCCGTGTTGGGCCAGCTTCCGGTGCCCGTGGTGTTGAAGCCGCGCCGCGTTCCATCAGGCTCCGGCAGGAGCCGTCCGCCTATAGCCCCCGGCGGAAACCGGGGGACGCCTGTCGCAGGAAGAAGCCCTGGGCCCCGGAGAGGCGGCCCGACTCGGTGCACGGGTAACGGCCTGTCTGTCGCCCCCGTTCAGGGCTCAAAGCGCATCGTGGGGCGGCAGTCCGGGGGCTTCCGTCTCCGGCCATAGGCTGCCGCTCGCTCCGCGGGCTGTGGGGCAACGCCTCTCGGCGAACGGCACGGTGAACGGCGTTCGGCCCCAGCCGGCGCGCCTCTCTTACACAACCGATGGACCTGCTGTATTGCCTGCGGTCTTTGACCCTGGCGAAAGCTCGTGGTAACATGCAAGGCTACTTGCGCAAATGGTGCCCGGGCTCGTGTCTCGTCCCGGGCGTGACTGAAGTGCCGGAGCAGGATCGCCGGCCGTGGGGATGAAACGCACCGTGTCGCAGGACAGGATCGCAGTCTACAACGCGCGCGAACACAATCTTCAGGGCGTTCACCTGCAGGTGCCCCGTAATGCATTGGTGGTCTTCTGCGGTGTCAGCGGGTCGGGCAAGTCGTCCATGGCCTTTGACACCATCTACGCCGAGGGCCAGCGGAGGTACGTCGAATCCCTGTCCACTCACGCCCGGCAGGTGCTGGGGGTGATGTCCCGGCCCCACGTGGACCACATCGACGGCCTATCGCCCGCGATCGCCATCGACCAGAAATCCGCGAGCCCCAATCCGCGCTCCACGGTGGCCACGATCACCGAGATCCACGACTACCTGCGGGTTCTGTATGCGCGCCTGGGTCAACCGTACTGCTACCAGTGCGGCGAGGAGATCCGAGCCTTCACTCCACAGCAGATCGTGGACCGGGTCATGGCTCTTGGCGAGGGAACCCGCTGCCTGATTCTCGCTCCGCTGAACGTGACGGAAAAGCAGCGCGAAGCCCTGCGTACAGCCAGGCGCGCCGGGTTCGTGCGCGCACGAGTGGATGGTGACGTGGTCGATCTGGCCGAGGGCATCGACCTCCAGGGAGACGGGCACCAAATCGAGCTTGTTGTGGACCGCATCGTTGTGGCCGCGGACGTGCGTTCGCGCCTTGCCGAGGCCATCGAGACGGCTCTCGGCCAGGGCGATGACAAGGTGATCGTGCAGCCTGTGGGCGGCGAGGATCTTGAGTTCTCGACCCGGTTTGCCTGCCGTCGCTGTGACATCACTTACCCGGAGCTCACGCCCTCGTCCTTCTCCTTCAACAGCCCTCACGGCATGTGTCCGGACTGCGGCGGCCTCGGAGTCGTCACCGACATCGACCCTCAGTTGTTCGTGGCCGACCCCACCAAGTCGATTCTCGACGGTGCCCTGGAGATCTATGGGCGCATCCGTAGCGGGCACGTTGAGCACATTATGCGGGGCCTGGCGAAACACTACGGCTTCGACCTGGACACGCCCTGGCAGGACCTGCCCGAACGAGCCCGCGAGGTGGTCCTGTATGGGTCGGGCGACGAGAAGATTCGCTTCGGCTACCAGACCCGCAGCGGGCGTGAGTACGAATACGAGAAGGTTTTCGAAGGACTCGTCCCTGCCAGTGAACGGGGACGGACCGGTACGCGCTCAAAAGCCAAGCAGGAGTATTTCGAGCGCTACTACGCGAGTATGCCCTGCCCGGCCTGCGGTGGCTCGCGTCTCAGGCGCGAGAGCCGATCGGTGCGCATCGGCGGGATGACCCTGCCCGAAGTCTCGGCCCTGGACGTGTCCGCCTGTCTGGACTTCTTCGCGAACCTGGATCTTGGGCCTACTGGCGGTCTGGTGGCATCGGAGCTGCTGGCCGAGGTACGTGCGCGCCTGAGATTCATGGTTGAGGTGGGTGTAGGGTACCTCACGCTGGATCGCGCGGCGCCCACGCTCTCCGGTGGCGAGGCTCAGCGTATCCGGCTCGCGACCCAGATCGGCTCGGGCCTGGCCGGGGTGCTTTACATCCTGGACGAGCCCAGCATCGGCCTGCACGCCCGGGACCAGGACCGTCTGCTGAAGACCCTTCTCGAACTGCGCGACCTGGGCAACACGGTCATTGTAGTTGAGCACGATCCAGCAACGATTGAGGCCGCGGACTATGTGGTGGAATTTGGCCCCGGAGCAGGCATCCGAGGCGGCAGAGTGACCTTCGCGGGACCCGTGAGTGAAATGAAGGCCTCGCAGACCTCCCTCACCGGGGGTTATCTCACAGGCAGGCTGGGCGTCAGGAATCCATTGCACCGGCGCAAGGGCACCGGACAATCCCTGCAGGTGAAGCACGCCACCGCGCATAATCTAAAGAGCGTCACCGTGGATTTTCCTCTGGGGCGGCTGGTGGTGGTGACGGGCGTGTCCGGGTCAGGCAAGAGCACGCTGGTCCACGACGTGCTCTACCTTGGCTTGCGCAAGCGGCTGCACGGAACGATGGACAAGCCGGGGCCCCACGAGTCGCTGGCCGGCGTTGAGCATGTGGACAAAATCGTCAACATCGATCAGAGCCCTATCGGTCGGACGCCGCGATCGAATCCGGCTACGTATTCGGGGCTCTTCGCACCGATCCGCGAGCTGTTCGCGGCAACGCCGGATGCACGCACCCGGGGGTATAAGCCCGGGCGCTTCAGCTTCAACGTCAAGGGCGGGCGTTGCGAGGCCTGCGAAGGCGACGGCGTCGTGAAGATTGAGATGCAGTTCTTGTCAGATGTGTATGTGCCCTGCGAGGAGTGCGGGGGGACACGATATAACCGGGAGACCCTCCAGATCCTGTATAAAGGCAAGAGCATTGCGGACGTGCTCAGCCTCACGGCGGCCGAGGCGCTGGAGCATTTCCACAATGTGCCGGCGATCGAGCGGATCCTGCGCACGATCAATGATGTCGGACTGGATTACATCACCCTCGGGCAGCCGGCCACCACGCTGTCAGGTGGTGAGGCCCAGCGGCTGAAGCTGGCGCGAGAGCTGTCCAAGGCGGAGACCGGCAAGACCCTGTACATCTTGGACGAGCCCACCACGGGCCTGCACTTTGCGGACATCGAGAAGCTCATGGAAGTGCTGAACCGGCTTGTTGATGCTGGGAACACCGTGCTTGTGATCGAGCATAACCTGGACGTGATCCGCCTGGCCGATTGGGTTATTGACATGGGCCCCGAGGGAGGACGCGAGGGTGGGGAGGTCGTCGTCACCGGGACGCCCGAGCAGATTATCACCAACAGCCGTTCGCATACCGCGCGGTTTCTGAAAGCCGCCCTGGAAGCCCATTCACATTGATGACCGCCACTGTCCTGATTCCCAGCTATCGCCGCCCGGACCGCCTGGTTGCATGCCTGGATGGCGTGATGGCCGGAAGACGCCTGCCCGAGCAGATCGTCGTGGTGTTGCGGGACGTTGACCTGGACAGTCAGGCCTGCCTGGAAGACTGGCTCACACAGAACCGCCCACAGGAGCGCGGCGTGACCCTTACCCGGGCTATCGCCGACCGACCGGGGCAGATCGTGGCCATGAACTCCGGCCTGCAGGTCGCCACTGGGGATGTGGTCTGCTTCATTGACGACGACTGCGTGCCCTGGCAGAACTGGCTCGAGCGCATCATGACATACTACGATGACCCGCAGGTGGGCGGTGTGGGGGGCAGGGATGTGGTGCACGAGAAACACGAGCAGGGCGATGTACTTTTCGGCCGGGTGGATTGCGTGGGAAAGATCGCGTGGTCGGGGCGGATCGTGGGCAACCACCACCTGGATTTGCTGGACGGCGCCGTCGAAGTAGATCACCTCAAGGGCGCGAACATGAGCTTTCGCCGGACACTGCTCAAGCCCTTTGACGAAAACATGTCCGGCGGCTCGTGTTGTCTCAACGACACCGATGCGTCCTTGCATGTGCGCAGTCAGGGCTATCGGCTTATCTACGACCCGGTGATAGCGGTGGATCACTACCCGGCCCAGCGGTTCGGCGACTCGACCCGTGAGAAGACCGCGCCGGGCCTGGTATACTCCGACAGCCACAACTGGGTCTACTGTATGCTCAAGTACATGGGGCCTGTGCGGCGCTGCGTCTTCCTGGCGTACGCGCTGCTGGTGGGAACCGGGACCCGGTACGGGGTTGCCAAGTGGCTGGCCGCTTTGCCGCGGTCGCCGCGAGACGCTACTGTGCAATTCTGGGCCTCAACCCGAGGGAAGATCGCAGGCGTGCGGACCTATCTCAGGAACCGCCGACTGCTTTCGCCGACCACCGAGCGGGAGGCCTGACCGTCCTTTGCCCGGCGCGCGTTAGCCGCATCATCCTATCAGGAGCGCGACTCATGCGCATAGCCATCGTTACGGAGCACGTGAACAGGCGCGGCGGCCAGGAGAGGGTTGTGTGCGAGCTGGCGGAACGGCTCAGCCGCTATCATGAGGTGCACCTGTATTGCTTCTCGGCCCAGGGACTGCGGGGTGAGCGCCTGTCCGTGCACAAGATGTGGTGCCCCTTCCACAGCTCCACCCTGGAGGGATTCTGGATCTTGATCGCCTCCTGGTTCGCGCTGCGGAATGCCCGGTTCGACGCCATCATGTCACAGGGCGGCAACAGCCTGGTCCAGAACTGCGTCATGCTCCACACCTGTCATGCACTGCGGGCCGAACGCACTCAGGCCGTGGAGTGGCGCTACCATCCGCCGAACCCTTTCAAACGCCTGTTTCAGTGGTTCCGCTCCCGCACATTCCTGCACTTCGAGGGCCGCGCTGTCCGTAAGTGTCGGGGTGCGGTCATGACGGTCTCGCGGTTCCTGAAAGACTACGTGATGGCGCAGCACGGTCTCTCGGAAGCCGAGGTGCAGGTCACGGAGAATGGCGTCGACCACGCTGTGTTCCGTCCCGAGACCCGCAAGCTGTATCGCAATCGGGTCCGCGACAAACTGGGCATTCCGCGGGATGCCTTTGTCATCCTGTTTCTGGGAGGTCGCTGGTTTGACAAAGGCGTGCCTTTCCTGATCGAGGCCCTCGGCAAGATGCCCGAACGGACTGCTTACCTGGTCATCGTGGGCAAAGGTGACGTGGGCTTCTTCACCAGGTTCGCGCGTGACAATGGTGTTGAGGATCGTGTACGATTTGTGGCGCCAACAGGGTCTCCGCAGTGGTTCTACGGGATGGCTGACTGCTTCGGGTTCCCCAGTGATGCAGAGGGCTTCCCGTTGGTTATCGGCGAGGCCGCGTCGTGCGGTCTTCCCTTGATCACCACGGCGGTGGGCGGATCTGAGCATCTTGTGGAGGACGGAGTGAGCGGCTACATCGTGCCCCCGGATGCCGATGTGATCGCGGAGAAACTACAGATCCTCGCCGCTGATCCAGCGTTACTCGCGAAGATGCGGCGCGCGGTTCAGAGGAAGGCTAGCAAGCTGTCCTGGGACTATCAGGCCGAGCAGGTGCGCGCGCTTCTTGAGGCCTGGTTTGGTGACAATGAAGCCCCGTACAGCACCCATGACCCGTCGGGGGGGCAAAGCAATTGAAGATCGCCGCAATCAGTCACTCGTGCGTGATCGATGTGAACCAGCAGATCTACGTGGAGCTGCTCAAGCATCCCGGCGTTGAAATGCTGCTCATCGCCCCCAACCGCTGGTATTCATCGCTGCGCGGTGATACGGTCTTCGAGGCCCTTCCCGAGTTGCGTGGCTATTGCAAGCCGCTCCACGCACGGTTCGCGGGGTCGATCCACTTCCACTGGTACCCGCGTCTGGGCGATGCCCTGGCTGAATTTCGTCCCGACATCATCTTCGCCGATGAAGAGCCCTATTCGTTGGTGACCACACAGGCGCTGCAGTGGCAGCGGCGCCTCAACTGCAAGTTCGCCTTCTACACCAAGCAGAACCTCTACAAGCAGTACCTCCCGCCGTTCTCATTCATGCAGGCCCGGGCGCTCGCACGAGCGGACCACGCGCTGGTGATCAGCGAGGAAGCGGCGGAGGTCCTGCGCCAGAAGGGCTACAAGGGCAGTCTTACCGAACTCCCGCACGGGGTGGACCCCGAACTGGTCAAGCCCAAGGACAGCTCGGAACTCCGCGCGCGCCTGGGAATCCAGGGCCCGGTTATCGGGTATCTTGGGCGGATCGCCGCGGAAAAAGGCGTCTGGGACCTGCTCACCGCGGCCCGGATTCTGGTCAAGCGTATGGGACCGGTGTTCACCGTGGTGCTTATTGGCGACGGCCCGGCCCGGGAACGTCTCGCCGATGCCGCGCGTGTGCAACTTCCGCCCGGTCTGTTCCGCTTTACCGGCTCCGTGGCCCACAATGCCGTCCCGGACTACCTGAACCTGATGGACATGCTGGTCTTGCCCTCGCGCACTCAGACTCACTGGAAGGAGCAGTTTGGGCGCGTACTCGTCGAGGCGTCAGGCTGCGGGATACCTCTGGTGGGCTCGAGCTCGGGCCACATACCGTCGCTGATCAACAGGACGGCCGGGGGGTTGATATTCCGGGAAGGTGACCCCACAGATCTGGCAGACAAGATGCAAACACTGCTGGAAGACCCGGAACTGGCGCGCAAGTTTGGTGAGAACGGACGGCGTGCTGTTCTGGCTGAGTTCACCTACGAGAAGGTCGCGGGGGTGCTGTACGAGGCGCTGTCTCAGACGGTCAGCGGTTGAGGGGCCCTGGTTGCGCACCGCCGGGCCAGGGCGCACAGGGACGGCCGGAAAATGGCCAGAATGTACAGGATCAACGCGGCAGCGGTGACACCGTACCTCGCGAGCAAGTCCCGTGCCTGCACCGATATGCGCTGACGGAGATCCACGGGTGTTCCGGACGCGGCGAGAAGGGACCAGGCTCGCGAGCGGATCTCCGAGTCGGAGGTCAGCCGGACGGCCTCGGATGCCTGCTCTGCGGCAGCGGCCATTGCGCCGCGCTCGATGAGAACTTCCGACAGCATCAGACGAGCCTCTACGTGGCCGGGGTGTTTCTTGACCGCGTGCCGCAGGATGCTCTCGGCGTCGGACTGCATGCCTTGCGCCAAGAGCATCCGGGCAACGGCGACGAGGGCGTCCGGCTGGTGCTCCAGGAATGCTAGCCGGTAGAGGCTCTCGCGGGCATCCACATCGTCCTGCCTTGCCCTGTTGGCCAGAATTCCCACCTGGACAGCCCGGTCCTGTGGAGTGAGCGCTGCCGCCCGGGTTCGCAGGGCTTCCGCTTGTTCGGACAGATTGAGCGCATCGACGATGTCAGCAGCACGCTTGAGGTTTCTTGCCGCTATCGCTTTCGCCGTGCCGGCGGCCTCCGGGTTTCGGGTGTCCAGACTGCCTGCATTCGCGAGGCACAGGTCTGCCGCCTTCAGATGGGAAAGCGCCGCGAAGGACCACAGGCCGTACTTGCCGAAGCTATGGCCGAAGGCTTCGAGGAGCAGCGCCGGCTGGCGATTGGCTCGCTGGTAGTTGGCAGCGAGACTGACCACAACGAAGGCTGTCGCCAGCAGGAGCGCATTGCCGTAACGTATCACAGAAGGGGGCCCACCCGATGGCCATATTGCGCGCTACCCGCGGGGGAGGAGTTTCCCGCATCGCCCCCACGGTTTCACCGGTAATCTTCGCGCTCACCCTCGCATGTTCCTGCGCAGCCCAGGACAACCTGTTAGAGAACCCCAGTTTCGAGGTCCTGGATGAGACCACTGCCCGACCTGCGGGATGGACCGCCTGGGCGGAGCCCAATTATGCCGTCTACACCTTGGCGGATGCGCGCACGGGTGTTGCTTGCGTAGCGATCACCGATTTGTCGGAGAAGGTATCCCAGGGTCTTCGCAGTCCGCGAGTGCCCATCGAGCCGGGAAGGCAGTATCGCGCCTCGGCCTGGGCGCGAATCGAGAGCGGACCGAAGCCCGGCGCGGCGCTGTATCTCGAATACTGGGCCGGGGGAACACGCGTGGAGAACAAGAGCGTGTCGATCTCCGATGCGCCGGACTGGCGTATGTTGAGCCTCAGCGTGACCGCACCCGAAGGCGCGACCCATGCAACCGTGCTCGTATACTCCGGGAGCGTGTCCGTCGGTCGCGCGTACTTTGACGACCTGGCGCTGGTTGAAGAGCCTGCGCCCTGACGCTTGGGGAACACCCGGGCGACCAGCGGAAGCGCTGCTGGAAGCCGGTGCAATCATAGGCAGGGACTGGAGGCAGTTCACATGGCCAAGATCGTCCTCATAGGTGCGGGCAGCGGTTTTGGGAGCCGTCTGTCCGTGGATATTCTATCGTTCCCCGAATTTCAGGATGCAGAGCTGGCGTTGGTGGACATCAATGCCGATGCGGCCGAGGGCGTCCGCAGTTTCGTGCAGCGGGTAGTGGACTATCACAAGCTCCCGGCGCAGGTAACCTCCACCACGAACCGCCGCGAGGTCCTGGAAGGCGCGGATTTCGTGGTCATCTCCATCGCCGTTGGCGGCCCGGCCTACAACGGTGTGCCCTTCTACTACGAGATCGAGATCCCCCGCAAGTACGGCATCAAGCAGAGCGTGGCGGACACCATCACGCCGGGTGGCGTGTTCCGGACGCTGCGCAGTGCCCCGGAAATGCTGGCCATCTGTCACGACATGGAGGAACTCTGCCCTGACGCACTCCTGCTGAATTACACCAACCCCATGGCCATGCTCACCTGGATCATGAGCGAGGGATCATGCATCCGCAATGTCGGTCTGTGCCATAGCGTCCAGGGCACCCACGGACAGCTCTGCGGATATATCGGCGAGCCCTCGAGTGATGTCACCAGTTGGGTTGCGGGCATCAACCACATGTCCTGGTTCCTGCGGTTTGAGAAGGATGGGGTAGACCTGTACCCGCGCCTGTTCGAAGCAGCCGATGACCCTGAGACCTACGCGAAGGACAACGTGCGCTTCGAAATTATGAAGCACTTCGGGTATTTCGTCACAGAGAGCACCCGGCATATGTCCGAGTACGTGCCTTACTTCCGCAAGCGACAGGACATCTACGATGAATTCAAGTGCGCCTCGCCTACTCCCACCATGGACGGCGGGCAGGCCCACCGCATCTGGCAGGACGACATCCCCGAAGGCGGCGATGTTGAGAAAGACGCCCTGCAGTTGCGCCGTTCCGGTGAGTACGCGTCACGCATCATGCACTCGGTCTACACTGACACCTTGTTCCGGTTCAACGGGAACGTGATGAACGACGGGATCATCGGCAACCTGCCCTTCGGGTGCTGCGTTGAAGTCCCGTGCATGACCGACAAATGCGGTGTGAACCCGTGCGTGGTCGGCGACCTGCCTACGCAACTGGCTTACCTGAACACCACAAATGTGGCGGTGCAGCAGCTTACGGTGGAGGCCGTGCTGGAGCAAGACCTTGAGAAGGCCTACCAGGCGTGCCTGCTGGACCCGCTGACCAGCGCGGTGTGCAGCCTGTCGGAGATCCGGAGCATGTTCAACGAGCTGCTTGAAGCAGAGCAGCCGTGGCTGAAGCCGTTCTTTGAGATGTGAGCGGGCGAGAAGACGAGGCGATGAAACAACGCGGCAGGTCCGGAGACAGGACCTGCCGCGTTCGCGCTTTTCGGGGGACCGACTCTAGACGTCCAGCTTGCCCTCGCGGCTTGCCGTGATGTAGTTCATGCACCACTCGTCCTGGCCCAGCAGCGCCTCGGCTGCAACCATCTCAGCCATGATCTGTTGGTCCAGGGGATCCATGATCGCCGAGTCGAGCCCCGCGGCCATGCACAGAACCAGGAACACGCGGTTGACCAGCTTGCGCGCCGGGAGGCCGAAGGAAATGTTGCTCAGGCCGCAGGTGATGTGGCACTCGGGGCAGTAAGTCTTGATCTCCCGAATTGCCTGGAACACATGTACGCCGGTCTCATGGGAAGTGCTCAGGGGGGCGATGACCGGGTCCACGTAGATGTGGTCTGGGGCCACGCCGGCGCCTGTGAGGGTGTCGATGAGTTTCTTCGCGGTGGTCTCGCGCTGTCCGGCCATGCAGGGCATGCCGTCATCTCCCATCGCGAGAGCCACCACATTGGCACCTCTTTCGGCCACCAGCGGCAGCAGGGAGTCGATCTTCTCCTTCTCGAAGGTGATCGAGTTCACCAGTGGCGTCTGGTCGCCGGTGTAGGCTTCGAATGCTTCGCGGAGTGCTTTTACGTTTGGGCTGTCGAAACTCAGTGGCTTGCTGGTGACGGCCTGTACGGTCTCCACGAGCCAGCGCATGTCGCTGACTTCCGCATCACCGGTAGTGCCCGGGTTTACATCGATGAACGTTGCCCCGGCTTCGTCCTGGCGTTTCGCAAGCTCGGCAATGTAGTCCGCGTTCTTGTCCGCGATCGCCTGCTTCGGGTTCTTGCGGGTTCCGTTGATGAGCTCGCCCACGATGATCATTTTGCCTGAACCTTCCTGTTCAGAAGTATCCGCGCCCCTCAAGTCTCGGGGCTGTCTTCGCGTCGGTCCGGCTGACTATACCCTCTCTCGAGCCCCTTGACCAGTCCCGTCACCGTCTTCAGCACGGGCACCCGCACGCCCTTGCGTTCGGCGGCGCGCAGAATGGCCCCGCAAATCTGGTCGATCTCCGTCTTACGCCGCGCGGCGACATCCTGCAGCATCGACGATCGGTTCATGCTCGTGACGTGACAGACCTGCTCCGCTGCCTGCTCCGGACGCACTCCGGCGAAGGGACTCAGGCCGCAGAACTCCGCGACCCGGTTCCCTTCGTCGGCAAGGGCGCCCAGCGTCTCCCGCAAGAGTTCATCCTGGAGAAGCGCGCCGTTTGGCAGGCCGGTGAGAGCCGTAAGTGGGTTCACGGCGGCGTTGATGATCGCCTTGCGCCAGAGGGCCGCTTCGATGTGTTCATCCACCAGCAGGTCGGGCCAGTACGGCTGCAGGATGGCAGCGGCGCGCTCCGCCGCCGTGTGCAGCCCCGCGGCAGACCCCAGCGTGATCGCTCCTGTGCCTGAGATGACCACTTCTCCCACGTCCCGGAGCGCGCAGCCCATGACGATGGTACCAGCGAGGACTTGACCCGCAGGGAAATACCGGGCGAGAACCTCCCAGTTACCCAGTCCATTCTGCAGCGTGAGGACCAGCGTCTCCGGCCCGACACATGGTGCCGCGAAGGCCGCCGCGCTGTCGGTTGAATAAGCTTTGACCAGGACGATGAGCAGGTCAACGGGAGCCAGGTCCACGGGGGATGCTGTCACCGGGACCCGCACCGTCTTCCAGTGATCTCCGTGGGAGACCCGGATGCCCGTGGCCGCGAGCCGATCCGCGCGTTCAGGCCTGTGGTCCAGGAGAGAAACGTGAGCGCCGGCCTGTTTCAGTGTGGCTGACAGGCCGCACCCCATGGCCCCGGGACCGACGATCACGATGTGGCCGGGCTGTGAGCTGCACTCGCTCACCGTTTCTGCTCCCACTTGTCTAGTTCCGCCAGTTTCCCGAGAGTCGATCCCTTCATGATCTCGGCTTTTTCCCGGGCCTCGCGTTCAACCACAGCCAGCGAACGGTTCGCAATCTCGACAGCTCTATCCCGCGGCACGACCACCACGCCATCGGCGTCTGCGATGACCCAGTCGCCGGGATTGACAACCGTCTCGCCGATCTTCAGCGGCACCCCCATCATGCCCAGGCCCTTCGGATCTCCCGCTGCCGGGCAGATGATGGTTGAGAACGCCGGGAAGCCCAATTCGCGTATCTCGGCGCTATCTCGCAGGGCGCCGTGGATGACAATTCCTGCAAGCCCTCGCCGGATGCAGGACTTCGTGGCTTCCTCGCCCCAGACCGCCGGGCCTTCACCGCGAACGTCCACCACCAGCACGTCGCCGGGTTGGGCATGGTCAATGGCCTGAACCGGCTTGTTCCAGTCGCCCGGATAGGTCCAGACGGTAAAGGCCGGGCCCACGCAGCGCATGGAGTTGTCGATGGGGCGGATGCCCGGCAGCCAGCCCTTACGGTGCTGGGCGTCCGATACATTGGCGGCGGTGACGCGGCTGAAAGTCTCCCGCAGTTGCTCTGGGCCGGCGCGCTTGAAAAGATCGGTGGCCACGGCCTCCCCGGTAGAGATCGCGCGAAGGATGCCGCGGGTCGCTTCGGTCGCGTCTGCAGCTTTGTTGATTGCCCCGCCCACGATCACGATGCTGGCGCCGGCCTGCACCGCAGCCGCTGCGGTTTCGGAGTTGATCCCGCCCGCGACGGCAATGGGCAGGTCTACCGCGCCCGCAACCTGCTGGAGTGTGTCGAATGGGTCACCGCCGCGCATTTGCACATCGATCGGGCAATGGACGCCGACGATGCCGACGCCCAGTTCCTGGGCTCTGACGGCCCGGGCTACCGGATCTGCAACTTCGGCGAGGTCCACCATGATGCGGGCACCGTATCGCTGTCCGGCTTGCACGCACTCCTCGATGGTGGAGTCGGAAGCCACACCCAGCACGGCGACGATGTTCGCGCCGGCCTGTGCCGCGATCTCCACCTCGGTGCGGCCGGCATCCATGATCTTCATGTCAGCGATGATCGTGTGGTTGGGGAACCGTTCGCGCAGCGCTCGAACCGCGTTGAGCCCCTCGCTCTTGATCAACGGTGTCCCGGCCTCAAGCCAGATATCGCCGGCCTGCACAGCTTCTTCGGCAGCGCGCATGGCTTGGCCCAGGTTGATGAAGTCCAGCGCAAGCTGGAGCACGGGGAAGGATGTGTCCATGTGACTCGCTCCCTGGGCGTCGGTCGCCCGCCGCCGACGGGTATCAGGACTATCGCAGACCGGCCGCGATAGCGTCGAACACGGATCGCGCCACCGGTTCAGATCTCGCCAGCAGCTGATCTATGGTCTCTCTCTTCTCTGCCACCCAGCCGGAGTCCTTGATTGCGGCCAGGTTCACGTCCACGTTGAGCATGGCACAGCGCAATGCGGCCAGGGCGAACTCCGCTGCGACTGCCACATCGCTGAGGAGATTGGGGTTGGCTTTCTGACGCAGCTCGTCCAGGTCCGCAATGATCCCCGCGCAGGCCTCTGTGGCTGCAAGGGGCACCTGAGCAGCAGCCTTCAGCGCCTCCTGGATCGCCGCGGTGCGCGCGGCCTTCTGCTCGTCGGTGTCCCGAGGCATGGCATAGGCCGCACCCACTTGCGCGTAGGCATCCGCATCGGCGTCGGTGAGGTCGAGGAGCGCCAGGCGGTGGGATTCGAGCCGCCCGAGAATCGCCTGAACGTCTGCCTCCACGGACGCGAACTTCTCGCGGCCCACGGTGAAATTGCCCGCCATCTCTCCCAGCGCAGCCCCAAGCGCGCCACACAGTGCGGCGGCGCTGCCTCCACCCGGTGTGGGCTCCCCGGCAGCAAGGCGCGCTGCGTATTCCCGGACGGTGTAACCTGTGAGCATGGCAGACCCCCTGGATCGGGATTGGAGGATTACGAAGCGCCCCGCTACAGCATGAGAGCCTCGATATTGCGCCACGTGACCCTCTCGAAGTCCTCTTGCGACAGATTGCACACGCGGATCTTCATCAGTTCAATCGCCGGGTGGATGATGGGGCCATCGGAGCCGAAGACCACTCGGTCTGCTCCCAGTCGTTCGATGGCATCCGCGATCTTCCACGGGCAGGACGAGTATGAACTGTCCAGCCAGATGTTGGGGTGCTCCCACGCCAGGGCGATGAATCGGTCAACCAGGGCTTCGCTGTTGGGCGCCCCGAGATGGGCGATGATCAGCTTCATCCCGGGCACGCTCTCCACCAGTTCTGTGGCGATGTCCAGCCGGGTCGCGACGTCGATGAGTACGGGCATACCGACCTGCGTCGCCTTCTCGCAGACGGGCTTCAGTGGGTCGGCGCACGGCTCGGGCATCTCCCCAACATGCAGCTTGAGGCCCCGGCAGCCCAGAACCTCGACGGCTCGGTCGATCTCGATCAGGGCCTGCGTGCCCTCGTCGGGCCAGACATGCGCGAAGGGGATGAGCCGGTCCGGCGCGGCCTTGCAGCACCGGGCGGTGAGATTGTTGGATTCACGGCCAGGCAGGCAGATGGAGAAGACCACTGACTTGTCTATCCCGGCCTCATCCATAGTGCGCAGGATCATCTCCGGTGGGAACTCCCGGCGATATGTGTCCCCACCCTTGGCGTGAACATGACAGTCGATGATCATCGGAATGTCTCCAGAACCTGCGCAAAGAGCACCCAGGCAGTCATCGCTGGTCGCCGGCCGACACACCACGGCGGCGTCCCGAACACGCAGCTACTTCTCGTGGAACTTTGCCCAGCTTTCTGCGATGGATGCCGTCTCGATGCGATCCCAGGCGGTGCGCCAAGAGCCGACTACGCCCCCTTCCGGTTGAGGCGGGTTCAGGGACATGGTCGCGGCGATGTGCCGGTAAATGGGCAGCAGTGTCTCGGCCTGCGAGAACGGGCCGCCGAAACGGGCGACGAACACTTTCCCGGAGCCGAAGCCGCTCACGGCGATCCAGAAGAAATGGTCTTCCGTGGCCCCCGGGAACTTGCCGAGGAGCGTGATGATCGCTCCCGCATCGCCGATAGGCAGCGCTTCGACCTCCCGGAAACCCGCGATGGCATTTGGCATGAGCTGCTGGGCGATGACCCGCGCCGCCTGCACATAGGTCTGGCCCTGCATTTCCTGGGGCACGTCGAGAAGCGCGAAGAGAACGCCTACGGGACTGCGCGGGGCGTCCAGCACGCTTTCCCACGACGCCTCCGCGCCATTGGGACCAAGGAACAGAAGGGTCGCGCCCTGGATCTGCTGGAAGCCCCCGGTCCAGTTGGCCGGGTACTCGAAAGCCACGGCGCCCCCGTCTGCAGTGAACTGTTGGGGCGAGGCGATGGGGGCATACGTGTTGGATGGGGACAGCGACAGATCTCGCCACTGGGCACGCAGAGCATTCTTGCGCGCATCATCGGACGCGGCCCAATCCTGCTGGAGTTGTCTCCAGCCTTGGGGAATGGCAGCCAGCTGAGCAAGCTGCTCCTGGGGCAACTGGGCGGCTGCCTGGAGCATAGCCGCATAGGCGCGCTGCCGATCTTGCGGCGCAGTGACCACCTTGCGCCCCCAGCCTTCGGTCCGGGTGAAGTCCATGATATCGAAGTAGGCGTTCACCGCATCGGCGATCAGGTCCCCGGCCGGCATGGCGCCCACGCCCCCAAGCACACCCGCGACTGCGGTAGCGCCGCCTCCCCCACCGACGCCGCCCGCATACTGATCCGGTGTCTGAGTTGCGCCCTGGAGCGGGTTCAGGCTCACAGACTTCACCTGGAACGCGCCGTCCACCATGACCGCCGAGACGCAGTCAACCGCGCCTTGAGCCGCCGCAATCGCCGCCACCGCCTGCTCGGCTGTAACCACCCCAATCTGGCCCACCGCGAAAATCAGATCGCCCTGCTTGTACCCCGCCGCTGCCCCCGCGCTGTTCGGCTTCACTTCTACGACCTGGACTCCGAGCCTGTAGCCGGAGTTGGCCTCTATGACATCCAATTCCTCAGCGGTCAACGTGCGCAGGACCAGTCCTGCGGCTTCGGCGGTCGCTCCCTGTTGCTGCGCGCAGAGCGGCAGACAGGCTGCAACCAAGAGCACGCAACATGTGACGACCGTAATGCTGCGCATGGGTGCCCTCCTGTAGGTAGTTGGTTTGTTCCGGCCTGTCCAGTGACCAGCGTCTGAGACCCCCCGGGCCAGGGCCCGCAACCGCCTCTACCCGGGCACCTCGGCCATGTAAATGTTGCATGTTCCACCCTTGTCCGAAGTGAAGAGCACCCAGCGGTCGTCGGGCGAGAAGATGGGGTGCGGGTGGCTGATCTGGGTCTTCCAGGAGGTATCGTGGCGGCACAGACGGCGCACCCGGCAGTAGCCCTCCTCGTGGGTGATCAGCCCCATCCAGTTGCCACCGTCGGTGTCTTCAGGGCCGAAGAACGCGCCATCGCCTACCACCAGAGTGTTGTCGCTGTTACTCTGAATATGAGAGGCTCGGCGTCCTCCCGGCCACAAGAACTGGCGGATCCAGGTGCCATCCGGCCGGATGAAGCAGTCAAAAGCCAGCGTTTCACCCATAGATTTCACCGTGCACTGGAAGCCAACTTCGCCATTCTGCGTGAAGTACTCGTGCCCCACGGACTCATTGTTATGCTGCGGGTAGAGTTTGTGTGCCTGGGCTGGGGTCTCGCCCACGCGCACGGTCCACATGCGCTGCTCCACGTGCCCCCAGCTTCCCTCGTGGCAGAACAAGATGAAGTCCGGGTCGGTGGGATGGATACACACGTGGCTGATCCAGGCGTGCTCGCCCCACGTCGCCAGCGCCTTGCCCGAATCGGTCTCAAGCCGCATGATCACGCAGGCCGGGCGCCGGAAGAAAGTCTCGTGCATGGTGCTGTAGATGACGCCCGTGTCGGTGCTTGTGGGCGTGTGCTCGCAGTACGCAAGGGCGATGTGACTGCCGTTGGCGGTGATCGTGGGCAGCGCCAGCGAGAACCCCTCGGGACATGTGTACAGCAGGTCCTCTTCGAGAGTGTCCAAGCGCACGGAACACACTTCGCGGTCAGTGATGAAGTAGGCGATGGGTTTCTCGCCGTGGACGCAACCCAGTTGCGCCTTGATTCTCGGGCGGTCGGTAAGCTGCACGATCTTTCCCGAAGACAGTTCCAGCATGTGCACCTGGGGCGATCCGCTGCGTTCGGAACCGAAGATGATGCTCTCGCCGCCCGCGGCGAAGCTGGTTGCGGTAAAGTACAGGTGGTGATCGTGGGCATCGCTGCCCGTGAGCCTGCGCACGCGCACGCCGGTGTCCGGCTCGATGTACTCCTGAATCTCGGACGCCCAGGTATCGCCTTTAGCCATCGCCCGGCTCCTCCGATGTGTCTGCGGTCAGGTCGAAGTCCTCGCGACTGCGCGTGATCTCGACCTCAGTATAGTCGATCAGCCCGGCCAGTGGCACGCTGTGCTTACGGACGCGCACCGTAACCTGTTCCACAGGGAACTCGGCCAGAATGGCTCTTGCGGTGCTGTGCGCCAGAGCCTCCAGCAACATGAACTTGCGGCGGCTCTGGATGCGCTCGATCAACGCGTACACGGCGCCATAATCCACGGTGCGCGACAGGTCATCGGTTTCCCCCGCGGGGGCGAGATCAAGCGCGAGTTCCACGTCGAAAGAGAATCGGCCACCCAAGGCCCGTTCCGAGGGGTCCACGCCGTGGTGTCCGTAGAAGCTCATGTTCACGATGCGGATACGGTCATCGCTGGCGGGCAAAGGAACCACTCCTGCCGGCTGGAAGGCTGTTGCGGAAAGTCCTGGCAAGACGGGTCGGGGGGACCGACCACCAGGGCTGCGGCGCTGCACCGAAAGGTTGCAGTCTGCGGGCCTTGCTAACCCTCGAGTTTGACGCCCAATTCTTCGACGGTAAACAGCGAGACCAACTCGAAGCCCTCGCTCTCGATGTTCTCGCGCGCACCCTGTAGGCGGTCAACCATGGCGATGACCTTGACGATTGCCACGTCTCGCTCGCGCTCCACGGCCTCGATGGCTTTGAGGGTCATGCCGCCTGTGGTCACGGTATCCTCGAGCATGACCACCCGGTCGCCGTCGCGCAAGGGCCCGGCAACCTGGTCGCCCATGCCCCGGTCCTTACGCTCCTTGCGGACGATGAACCCGCGCAGGGGTATCCCGAGGGATCCCGCGACGGCAATGGTTCCACCGACGATGGGGTCTGCGCCGAGAGTCATGCCCCCCACCGCGTCGATGGCATCATCGCGGATCTCGTCAAGAATAAGATGGGCCAGACAGTAGAGCCCCTCGCTGTCGAGGGTTGCTTGCTTGCCGTCAATGAAGTAGTTACTGCGCTGGCCGGACGCCAAGGTGAAGTCGCCGAAGGCGAGGCATTGCTCTCTGATGATATCCGCGAGGCGGGAACGTACCTGCTGGATGTCAGGCGCTGCCTGAGACATAGTGAATCGGGTCTCCGTCGGTATCGGTGAACTCAGTTGTTCGCGCGCAGCTGCACCATTTGCTGCAGGACGCCCACGGTCTGTGGCGCGGTGAGAAGGTCTCGGATGGCGTACCAGTCCAGCGGCTTGTCGGACGGCTGCCAGCCGGATTCGCGGATGAGCCCGGCGCTCTGCAGGATGCGCGAAGCGACAATGAACCACTCCGCGTCCCACTGCTCGCGAGACATCCGGTAGACTGAGACCAATTCTTCCTTCACGCGCTCCACTGCCGCCTGGAACCCCGGCCCTTCGGGCTCCATGTATTTCTCCAGGAACTTCTCGGTGCGCTCGGTGCGGGTGCCATAGAACTCGGGGCGGTTCACCATGCGCAGGGATTCGGCGAGGGCCGCGGCATCACTGAGCATCTCGGCTTCGCGCAACTGCTGGAAGGCGTCCGTTGCACCTGCGACCTGGGGTGGAACGCGCCAGTCCACGAAGGACGCTTGCTGGGCAGTCAACTGTCGGCGGACGGCCTCCACGAGAGGAACCATGGCGGCGTCCAGGGCTGAACGCGTCGCATCCAATCTGGAGCGAGTGTCCACGATCAGCCTGTTGGCCTCGGAGGTAATGGGTCGTGCGGCCACCAGGTAGGGCAGCACCCCGGACAGCGGCTGCGCGACCGCCGAGAGGACGTCCATTCTCATCCCATCGTTGGTGGACACTTCGGTGGCGGCCTGCTGGGCGATCGCCAGCAGGAGGTTGGCCTGCTGCACCGAGATGCCCAGGTCGTTCAGCAGCGAAACGATGCGAGCACTCTCGAGCGCATTCTGCAGTTCGTCGGGAGCCGGTTCTTCACCGGGAGGGAGGGCTTCGGTGGCTGTGCCGAGAATCTTCAGGTAGGCCAGGGTCCGCGGGTCGCGCAACCAGTTCCCGAGGTCCTCGTAACGGACCGGTTTCACCACCGCATCATCGGTGATCTTGAGGTACTGGCGGATCTGGTCGGGCAGACTCGGCCTTGCTGCGGCGTAATCGGCATCGGCAAGCCCATAAATCTGGTCGAGCAGTGCCAGAATCGCCCGATGCAACTGCGCCGTGTCGGCGCCTTCCGGGACAGGGACCTTGCGCGCGATGACTGCTGCCGCTGCCTGCCGGATCATCTGGTACTCATCGGGCATCAATGTGCGCTGGGCGTCGAGTTGTCGGACGATGTAGTCGGCAAGGCTTGGCGCGCCGCCGTAGAATGCCGTGGCCTCTCGGCGAAGGGCGGCGTCCTCGGCAGTCTCGACGAGCTGCAGTTGCTCCGGGGCAAGCAGGGCGAGAAACGCTTCCCGGGCCCCCAGTTCGGCCGCCTGAACCGCCTGGTCGCTGGTCTGGGCCTGGGATGCGGCGGTCATGGCCTGCGCCTGGGCGTTGGCTTCGGGCTCCGTTCCGGCCAGCCACGCATTGATAACGGCGGTGATGACCTGCCAGCTCTGCTGCCAGATCTGCGCGCGTGTGGTGCGGCGCGCGGAGACCTGCGCCTGGAGTTGTTCGAGTTGGGGCACGATCGCGGCGACCTGTTGCGAGGTCAGACCCAGGTCGGAGACTACTGTGAGGATGGTCACGTCACGCCAGATGAGGTCCGCTCCAGCTTGCCCGGAGACGGGTGCCGGACCGGCCGGCAGCGCTGGTCCGCCCGGGGTCTGGGCTGGCTGTCCGGGAACTGCCGGCGGGGGAGGCAGGGGCTGGCCCCAGGCTACTGTCGCCAGGGACATCGTACAGAGAATCCACGGCAGCAGACGGGGCATCCTGGTCATCACAATCATCGCTTTCCAGGGGCTCTGAACGGCCACTTCGCTCCCGTGAGGAGTGTAGCACAGCGCTGTTCTCAGCGTCAATTCGAGCGCCGCACGGGCAATACGATCAAGGAGCGTCTGGCGCGATCAAGGATACCCGCGAAGGGAGCCGGCCAAATGTACACGATTACCATCGCAGCCGTACTGCTCGCAATCGCCTGTGGCGCCGCTGCGCAGGGCTTCGTGACCCTTGAAGACGGCAAGCTCATGCTGGATGGGCGCGAGTATCGGGCCATTGGTGTGAACGTGCCGCACTTGTCCCAGGGCTACAACGGCACCTGGCACCATTGGCGCGAGATATACGGCTCTCGTGAGAAGATGCGCGAGGCCATCGTCGAGGCAATCCTGGACGCGCAGCGTAACAGGATCGCCTTCATTCGGTTTTTCGGCGGCCCCGGTTACCCGAAGGGCACCGCGGAGCTGTACCTGAAAGACCGCGCGGAGTACTGGCGACAGATGGACGAGCTCTTCGCGCTGTGCAGGGAGCATAACGTGAAGCTGGTGCCGTCGCTCAATATCCTGAAATGGCACGCGGACTGCCGGGAACTGGTGACGGCGGTGCTGGACCCGGATTCGAAGACCTACGCGGCCACCTATGGCTACGTGGAGGAGTTCGTCACCCGCTATAGGGACGATCCCACCGTGCTCATGTGGGAGCTTGAGAATGAGGTGTTCCTGCGTTCCGATGTGGAGATGGAAGGTCGCCCGGCTCTGCCGAAGGGCGTTTACCCCGAGGGCACCGAAGGCATCCGAGAACGTTACAGCATGGACGACAGCCTGCGGTTCGAGATGATCCTGCAACTGTATCGCGACATGACCGCGTTCATCAAGCGCCTGGACCCGAACCACCTCGTCACCAGCGGCGATGCCGGGCCGCGCGCGGAGAGCATGTGCCGGCGGCTCACCTTTCCCCATTTCAAGTGGCGCAATGACACGATCCGCGAGCATCTTTCCAACCTGCTGGAGAGCCAGCCGGAGCCCCTGGACGTGTTCAGCATCCACGTCTACGGGAACTTCACGTCAACGGAGAAGGTGGGCGGGCTATCACCCCTGGACTTCCTGCGCTGCCGGGTCCGGGCGATCCATGCCGCGCAGGCGCCGGTGTTCATCGGCGAACTGGGGCAGACTAACCCCAACCTGCCCGACGACCCGGAAGCGAAATGGGTGCGCGCCGCAATCGATGTCCTTGAGGAGGAGAATGTCGCGCTGGCGGCGCTGTGGGTCTGGCATTTTCCATGGCAGGACAAGGACTTCAACATCCCCGAGGGTGCGGCCCAGCCGCTCCTGATGGAACGCGTTCAGCGGTTCAACCAGGATCACGCGGGGCTCTGAGCGCGCCGTCAGGCCCCCCAGCAGGCGCCGGGATGATCCTGGAAAATCTTCCCGAAGAAAAGCTGAAAGCCATGAAGGTGAAATCTGTGTGTCTGTCGAAAAAACGTCTTGTCTCACCAAATCCTCTGTGGCGAAAGGAGATCGGTCGTATGCGCAGGCACGGTTTCACCCTGATCGAGTTGCTTGTTGTTATCGCGATCATCGCGATCCTGGCGGCCATTCTGTTCCCCGTGTTCGCCAGAGCTAGAGAAAAGGCGCGACAGGCCAGTTGTTCCTCGAACATCAAGCAGATCTGCACGGCATGGCAGATGTACGCCCAGGACTACGATGAGCGCGCCGTACCAAGTAATGCAAGCGTAAACGGCGCCGGCGGTCATTCCCGTCTGTGGACAGCAAGTTTCCTCATGCCCTACGTCAAGAACCGGCAACTGTGGGAATGTCCTTCGTACGACAACATAGTCAATCCGGGCTCGTGCGAAGAGCGCACCCGCGGCGGCATCGGCTACACCTGGTCCTGGACCCCCATCGAGGGCCCAGGCGGCGACGTGGGCTGGATCTCATTTAAGAAGCTCTCCAGACTGCAGCGCCCCGCGGAGTTCATCATCTTCGGTGATGCAACCTGCATGGGCTTCGGACCTTACAACAATGGCGACTTCAATGCCTGGAAGACGGGTTCCTGGCCGGCAAGCTGGATCCACAATGAAGGCTGCAACATGGGTTTCGCCGATGGCCATGTGAAGTGGGGCAAGCCCAACAGTATTCAGCACAATCAGCTTTGCCGCGTCTCCGGCATGCCCGATCCGTGATCGATACCTGATTGCGATGCTCTGCCATCAACACAGACCCCGCGCGTGACCGCGCGGGGTCTGTGTCTTGCAACGATCGTAACCGACTGTTGCGGAATATGTGCGGAGTGGGTATGATAGACACGGGGGAGTACAGAACATTTGCGACATGAAAGGAGATCGGCTGCATGCGCAAACATGGTTTTACGCTGATCGAGTTGTTGGTCGTCATCGCGATCATTGCGATCCTCGCGGCAATCCTGTTTCCAGTGTTTGCCAGAGCCCGTGAGAAAGCCCGCATGGCATCTTGCCAATCCAACCTGAAGCAGATCGGCGTCGCTGTCATGATGTACGTCCAGGACTATGACGAGCGCTTTACCCACGGCTGGCCCAGCCCATCCTGGTCAAGCTATATCCACCGTTACAATCCCTACATCAAGAACATGCAGCTCTGGCAATGCCCGTCGCAGGATGGCAGCACGGCATGCAGTTGCGGCTATCCCGGCGGCACCGGTGATGCGCAGTATGTCCCGGCCAACTATGGGTTCAACCCCTACACGACCCGCAATTGGTATGCGGACATGAACGGCAAGAAGATTTCCTCCATCGCGTCCCCGGCGGAAGTCATCCTGTGCGGTGACATGCGCCGCTCGTGGATACATTTCTCCGCCTGGTGCCGCGGCGACGGCAAGGGTACGCGCGCCTGCGATCCAGGCATCGCCAACATCCACAACGAGTTCGGCAACTTCGCCTTTATGGACGGCCACGTCAAGGCCGAAAAGGTTCCGGCCAGCGTGCCCAACACTCCGAACAACGGGGACCCGTGGCTGCGCAAGTGGGACCCGGACAACCAGTGGTGGGACACCTCAGGCTCCTAAGACGGCAACACGAGACTGCGTAACATCGGCGGCCGGGACCCTTTGTCTCGGCCGCCGACTTCTTTCTGGGGCAGGTTTGGCAGGCCTCACAGGGGAACTGCTTCCAACGGACCGCAGAGGCGTACCGGGAGGTGCGGAACCTGAGAAAACTGCTGATTGTCACCCTTTTCACAGGCGCACTGGGAGGATTGTGGATGTCTGCAAGCGCACGAGACCTGCCGCCGATGTTCGCCCCGCCCGGCATGAACACCAACGACAACTGGTTCGCGGTGGATGGGGAAGTCACCCACGCTTTCTTCCTCCAGCGGCCCTGGCATGGTGGCGATGCGGCCACCGGCTTCCCCAACGTGGGGCACGCCACCTCGCGCGACCTGTGGCATTGGGAAGACCACGGCACGGCGCTGTTCCCGATCAGGGGCAGCTGGAACGACATCTCCATCGCCACCGGAAGTATCGCCCGGCACGACGGCAAGTGGTGGATGGCGTACACCGGGCGGGGATCAAAGGTCTCCGGGGTGGGCATGGCGGTGAGCGACGATCTGTTCCGCTGGGAGAAGGTCGGCGACGGTCCTGTGGTTCCCTGCGCCCAGGTGTACGAAGCCGACTGGGGTGGCAGGCCGGTACGCTGGGTCTTCCTGGCCGATCCGTACCTGTACCCTGAGCCGGTGGACGGCTGGTACTGGATGGCGCTGAACTCCTGCGACGTGGATGCACCGGTCCCCGAGGCCGGCTGCGTCACCCTCATGCGGTCGCGCGACATGATGAACTGGGAATCGGCGGCAGTGATGGCCTACCCGAAGTGGTTCGAGCGCCTGGAGACGCCCCAGATGTGGGAGCATGCCGGCCGGTGGTATCTGTACTTTGGGGGCGCCCATGACGAAGGTATCCCCGCGGTCTACAGCGAGATGACGGGCATCACCCGGATACCTGCGCGGATCAACGCGGTCTTTGTCGGCGACAGGCTCGAAGGCCCGTACCGGCCGGCTGGAGACTGGAAGCTGGATATCCCGGGCGCGCCGTGGTGGTACATTGCCAAAGTGCTTCCCGGCCCGGGCGGACGCGAGGCGATGATCGTCACCGCGCAGGGCAGGATTTCGTGGCCCTACGCGGTGAGTTACGCGGAAGACGGGTCCGTGGTTGTGGATGGAACGCTGCCTTACCCAGAGCGGGACTGATCAAGGGCCGATGGTGACGAAGATGCGGCCGGGGCCTTGCAGCGATACGAAGTCCACCTCGGCCACCCAGTAAGGCGCTCCTTGGCTCCACGCCGGGTCCTCACGAACCGGCGGCAGGTCAGCCTGCGCGACGACGGTTGTTCCCGCCACCACGTCCCCCGGGTCGGCGGCAAGCACGCCCTCGCGGTACTGCATAGGCAGACGGAAGGTTACGCGGACATTCCCAAGGGGGGTGTCCGGGTTCGTTTTCAGGGAAAGAGTAACCCGGCTGTCCTCGGGCTGCGGGTTGAGACGCACCGCGAGACCTGGGAATTCTGCGGGTGTAGCGAACTGATCGGGATCCGCCGGGCTTGTCACGTGGTCCACCCGAGTTGGCACACCGTGGCCCTGGGAATGGGGCAGGTTCACCACGCACCGTCCGTCAGCTTGACGGACTGCCACGGGCCGGCCGTCCACGACGCAACTGACCAACCCAACGTCCTTGATCACCCACGTTAGCGGCACATTGTCGCCCAGTTCCGCCGGCTCCGGGCGGTGCAGGATGAACCGTCGCACCCGCCCGTCCTGAGCTCCTGGAACCGGCTCAAGCCGCGCACTGCGTACCTGGCGGTGATAGGCGGCATATTCGTTCTGATTGCAGTACCACCAGTCGGATTTTCCACTCAGTTCAGCCAGAAGCGTATCCAGCTTGTTCAACTCTTCAGCCGGCTGCCAGGCGTGGACACCCAGCGATATGCACCGGGACGACTGCGCGTAGGCGCTCTCGAACTGGAAGACCTTATTCAGGCGCTCGCGAAAGGTGTCGGCATCCACCACCCGGTCGCCCGGAACGACCTGCAGGACCGTGGAGAACTCACCCTCAGCCAGGAAGGGGTTCTTCCGGGCGAAGTCGAGATACACGCTGTGGTGGTAGCCCGAGCGCTGCAGCGCCAGCGTGGTTGCTTCGAATGCCAGCGGGTTCGCGTCGCTCTTGTACTGGCCGAAGGGGAAAGCGAAGGAGTTCATGGGCCCGTCGACCTGCGCTTCGCGCTCGATGCGGTTGGCCATGATCTCCCAGAACGCCACATTGGGCGCCACTTCCGGCAGCTTCGGGTGGCTCTGGGTATGCCCGCCGATGGAGAACCCGTCCTGCATGAGCCGCAGGGCAAAGTCCCTCCCGTACCGGCCCTGATCATCGGTCTTGTTCAGATAGAAGGTGCCCTTGAGGCCGAACTTCGCCATGTGTTCGCGCATGTTCAGGCTATTGGGCTGGTTGTCGTCCCATCGCGCCGACAGCGCCCATCTGCGGTCGTCATAGACCTGCGCGAATCGCAGCGTCTCCTCGTGCGCGCCCATTGCTTCCCGGGCGTCCTGCTCGGAGGCGAAAGTCAGGGTTACCGTCTGCATGTAGGTTCGGATAGGAATGCTCACGGGTTCGGCGAAGACTAGCCTGGACATCAACGCCATCCCAATCGCGAGACACAGCCACGCACCGAAAGTGCTGCGCCTTCTGTGTTTGGAACTCCAATTCACTGGTAGACCTCCAGTTCGGCGACGGACATCTGCGCTCCGGGCTGGTTGGGGCCGTCTGGCTTGATGGAGCGCACGCGGACGTAGCGCGCGGTAACCGGCTCGAAGGTGGCTTCGAATGGCGAGCCGTCGTGATCGGATTTCGCAGCAACGGTCTGCCAGTTTCGCCGGTCCGCGGACAGCTGGAAGTCGAACTGTGTGGCGTACCCACTACCGAAAGTGATTTTGATCCGGCGAACGGGGACGGTGTCCACAAGGTCGACTTCGTATGTCCAGGGCCATTCGCCGCCTGCGAGGGCTACCGTGCGCAAGTTGCCGTCCACGCCCAGACGCGGGAAGGCTGTGCCGCCGTTCACAAGCAGTTCATGGGTCCCGTCGAGACTCAGCAGCAGCGACTGCTTGCGGTATGCAATATTTCCGGGCGGGATCGGCGGCTTGGCGACACCGGTGTTCAGTTCGCGGCGCACAGCCTTGAGCATTTCGATCTGCGACTGGTCCAGCGAGCCGTCGCGGAACAGCATGACATCAATGGACACCACGCCGCCGCGCCGCACCACCTCGAACACATAGTCCGCCAGTTCCTGCTTGGAGTACTTGGTTCCCGGCTGGCCCCAGCTTGGGCCGAGGAAGGACAGAATATGCCACTGTTCGCCGTCCAACCAGCGGCTTGAGGGCATGTCGAAGAAGGAGTTCTGCTCGCCGCAGGTGTAGTCCTCATGCTTCGTATAAGACATGACGACCGGGTCCACGCCGCGGTTGAAGGCGATGATCCGGTTGGGATTGCCGGCCTTGAGTGCGTCCGCGAAGACCGCCAGCTTCTCGTCGTCATACCCGATGAAGGGATACGCGCCGTCCACCCACCAGCCCACTACCTTGTCTCCGTAGCGCTCGCCGTACTCGCGCGCTACACTGGCCCATTTCTCGACGAACTCCATGGTGACCGGCTGCTGCCAGCCGAAAGCCTTCGCGCCCTGCGGATCGGCTCGCGGCCCGTCACCGGTCCAGTAGAGCATCAGCGGGATCCCGCGCTTGCGCAGAGAGGCGTAGAGATCCTCCACCAGGTCCCGGGTGGCGCATGCCTCTCCCGGCTTGTAGCCGGTGATCTCATCGAAGGTGGCGTTCGGGGCGATCAGGTGGCGCGTGACCTGAAGCATCGTGAAGATCACGTATCCCGCGCCGACTTCGGCCATTGTGTCGGCGAAGCGCTCGGTGTCGAACTCGCGCACGCACTCGTCCCACGATGTCTCCTTGCCGAAGCTGTGCAGGGAGCCGGCGCTATTCTGCAGGCCCACGAGATAGTGAACGAACACCCCACAGCCTGCCTTCTGGAACCAGTCGGTGTTCGGGTTCATGGGATCAGCCTTTGTGGGTGAGATGAGCAGTCCGGCAAAGCAGGCGAGGACAGCGATGATGTTGACGCGACGCATGGTGAATTCCTCCCCGCAGGCATGGGCACGTCCGACCGACAGTGCATTATAGGCGATGGTGCAGTCTCCAAGGAAGACAGAGGACAGAGGCGGGCGAGAGGGTACATTCCGCGCAGACAGCCAGGTACGCCCCGGTGGGGGCGCGACCACTCTCCCAGACTGTCTCCCCCAACGAAAAGACTCGCTCCCTGGGCTCACAGCCTGCCTGCTCCGCAGGCTGTGAAGTGACGCCCTGTCCAACTCTTGTGCGCACTGCCGGCGCGGCGCATTCCATCTGCTCTGCAAGGTGACCGAGCCTGGCGCGGCGAATGGTCTCGTTCCAGGAAACCGCCGGACCGGAGGGATGCGGTCGCATGACCATCGCACTGCTGATCACTCTTGCCACGGTCGTATGGGCGGCGCCAACCATCGAGTTTCGTAACGCGGATGTCAGCTTCCCGGATGACCATACGGTGCGGATCACAGCATCAGCCGCGGGAGAGGGGGTGGATGTCCAGAGTTACGGCCTGCGGACGTTGACCAAAGGGGGAGTGAACCTCCCGGGCTTGCGACAGCGGGGGGACTTCGCATTTCTCGCCCTGGCGGCGGACGACGACCCGGACTGGTATCTTCTACTGGACAACCGGCGCGGGGATCTTGATCCCGCTGATGGCTCCGTGACGGCGGAGATGGACATCTCCAACTGGCCTGACGGGGATTACCGCTTCATGTTCTTCGCCTGCAATCGGCCCGGCGAGGGCGCCTACATCCAGGATACGCGCATCCTGCGGGTTGTGGTGCGTGACGGCAAAGTTGTGCAGCCGGACACGGGGTTCCTGGAGAATCTGAAGCTACGGATCACTGACTTCAGCATCGAACCTGCCACCGTGAAGAGCGGCGAGCCGGTCGTGGTCCGCGTGGGCATTGAGACGAAGGGCGTGGATGACGTCTGGTTCGTGCTCACCGTACCGTACACCGTTGGGCCAGAGGAGTGCCCGCCCGGCTTCGAGTGGGTTTCGGCCGAGAAGCTGGCGTATCTCGTGCCCGGTGAGCCCCACGCGATCAAGGACAACGGGCCGTTGGATGAGGACTCCGAAACGGGCTCCTGGGCTGTGCGTATTCCCACGGACGGCTGGTTGCCCGGCGTGTGGAATCTCACGGCGGTGGTTGCTGCGGCTTTCGCTCCGCGCGACCTCAAGGACTACCGAGACTTCGCGGTCACCGTCTCCCCGGATCAGCCGAAGTTCGCCTGCAGCCTTGAACACGACCAGTTCCTGCGGTCAGGCACGCATTTTGACACCTTCTGCCGCCTTACGGATGGCACTGTGCTCGCATATGACTGCATCACGAAGGACGGCGGAGTCACCTGGCAGCACGAGCCGGGACGCGCGAGTCCCCCGATGGCCACGCAGCTGCGTGACGGGCGAATCATCGGCCTGGCAGCCCGTACCGCGCCCATCGAAGGGCGAGACGGCTGGTTCCGCGGGGCGCTCTTCGTATCTGAGGACGGCGGCAGGACCCAGGTGCAGAGCGCCTGTGACGTTCACGTGCCCAATGCGACCAGCGGAATAGGGCACTCATTCGCGCCTGGCCCGATCTTCTGGGGCCAGCCGGTGGAGATGCCTGAAGGTCACCTGCTGATGACTATGTACGGCTGGTTCAAGGGCGACGAATCGCCGGTTCCTGGGCAGCCCGGTTCCTTCCGCTACCGGACCTGGCTCATGCGCTCCGACGACACCGGCAGGACCTGGGAAATCGTTACCACCGTGGGGTATGACCCGGCAATCGGCACCGAGGGTTACTGCGAGCCTGTCATGCGCCTCCTGCCCAACGGCGAATTGCTCTGCCTGCTGCGAACCGGCGGCAACAACCGCGGGTACCACCAGGACAATCCCCTGTGTGTCTCACGGTCAACGGATGGAGGGCTGACATGGAGCGAGCCTGAGCGCACGGGCTTCGAGGGAGTGGACCCGGACCTGTGTGTGATGTCGGACGGGACGTTGGTGTGCAGCACCGGCAGGCCCGGAGCTTGGCTGCTTTTCAGCACTGACAACGGCCATACCTGGTCGGACGCGGTGAGCATCGACGCCGAGCGCTATTCGGGCTACACGGCTGTGTGCGAGGTCGAGCCCGGCGTGCTGCTCGTGGGGTATGGGGCGATGGATCGCCTAAACCCGGAGACGGGCAAGCGAGAGAACCACCTTCGCACCGTGCGGGTGCGAGTTGAAAGGCTGGCCGGTGCGCCACGCAACTGACGGGGCGGAGACGAGCCAATCCCGATACTGGGGAGCCGGAAACCAGTGACAGCACTGCCTGAGACAATCCTGCAATTCCTACAATGCCCGAAGGACGGCGGCGTGCTCTCCGACGGCAGCAGCGCCCTGCTATGCGCCACATGCGGGGCAATGTACCCACTGCGCGATGGCATCGCGGATTTCGGTGACCTTGTTCGTGGCGAGGAGGAACAGACGCTTCTCGAGTACTACGAGAACGAACACCCGGGCTGCAATCTGCGCCTGACTTCCTGGAAGGTGGAGCAACTCGCGGCGCTTCTCGGCGGCGCCGGTGCGCAGTCAGTGCTGGACGTGGGCTGCGGGATGGGGGAGATCGCGCGGTCTGCGGCGGAGCTCACCCACGCCCGGTGTCTCGTCGGCGTGGACTGGTCGGGGCCGATTCTGCGCGCCGGGGCGGCGAATCCCGTTCCGGAAGGGCTCCAGGCCGGTTGGTTGCGGGCCAATGCCTTGTGTCTGCCGATTCGTGACGATGCCTTCGACCTCATGCTGGCCGTGGATATCGTCGAACACGTGGTGGAGCCCGACCGGCTTTTCGCCGAAGCCCGGCGCGTCGCCCGAAGGCTGTTCGTGAAGATCCCCCTCGGTGGAAGACTGCGGCCGTGGCGCGAGAACTTCGGCCATATCCACCGTTTCAGCCTGAGCGACTGTCGCAAGCTGCTGGATAATGCCGGCTGGAGGATCACGGGAGAAAGGTTCCCATCGCAGCCGGTCTTTCCGCTCGCGGACCGAGGGGCGTTGTACAACACCTACTACGTGGCCCGGCGCACTCTCAACCAGAGGTTGCGGCGGATATTCGGAAACCCGCGCTGGTACTGTGCTCTCGCGGAAAGAGCATGACGCCGGCATCGCCGCTGCGCCGCCGATACCGAGCCATCCCTGGAGGACGCACCATGCACGGGCGTATCATCGCAATGGCACTGGCGCTACCTGTCGCAGTCATCTGGGCCCCCGCTGGAGCCCAGGACTTGCCACGGCCTGTGAAGCTCACACTGAAAGAAAGCAGCGAGCGTGCGAACCCGTCGCTCATGTACGCGACGTACCTGAAGCCCACCGGGCTGGAGATGGTGCGCCTTGGAGGGTACTCGCCGGACAATGGCGTCACCTGGGAGACCTGGGCGGACAGCCCGGCTTTCGACGCCAACCTGCCCCACGGCTACCGCCGCGAGAGCTTCCCGATTTTCGTGGACTGGTCCAACGGGAACATCGTGCGCGTGGTGCCCTCGATGGACACTCCCGGACTGGACCCGAAAATCGTTGAGCCGCCCGTCGCCCTTGAGACCTATTACCTGCGCTACCGGGTGTCCACCGACGGCGGCCGGACGTACCTGTTCGATGACCAGATCATCCAGAGGGGTTACACGTCTGATAACCCGTTTCAGGGTGTCTTCTACGGCAAGAACGGCATTTTCATGGGTGATGTGGGCTCCCAACTCATCCGCACCCGCGCCGGGAAGATCATCATTCCCGCACAGGCGTGCAAGCTCGGGCCGGACGGGAGGCTCTGGTCCCCCGGGGGAGGGTTCACGTATACCGACGTGATCATGGTCATAGGCACCTGGACCGAGAACAACCGCCTGGACTGGGAGATCGGTCGCCCTATCGAAGCTGACCCCACACGTTCCACGCGGGGGATGATCGAGCCCACTGTGGCTGAGATGCCCGACGGTCGCTTGCTTTGCGTCATGCGTGGGAGCAACGGCGGCGCGAAGGACCCGGAGTACAAGATCCCGGGCTACCGTTGGTTCTCGGTCTCCGAAGACGGCGGCTACACTTGGACCGCGCCCCAGCCCTGGACCTACGACGACGGTCAGGCCTTCCATTCGCCTTCCAGCATGTCCCAGTTGCTGAAGCATTCAAGCGGCCGGTACTTCTGGCTCGGGAATATCTGCGAGACCAACCCTCGAGGCAATGACCCGCGCTACCCGCTGGTCATCGGCGAAGTGGACCCGGAGACCCTCTGTCTCATCCGCGACAGCGTGCTGGTGGTGGACACGAAGAAGCCTGAAGAGAGTGGGCTGAACCTGTCCCACTGGTGGGCCTTCGAGGATCGGCCCAGCGGGGACATCATCATCAGCGGGGCGCGTTACGCCCCGGGCTACACCGCGAGCACGCCCTGGCAATGGCGGGTGGGAGTGGGGGAGTAGAGGGCGCCGAGGGTACGCGATTCGGGATTCTGCCGCCCCTTCGGGGGCTGATGTGGGATCGAGGTCAGCCCCTGTTCCACCAGCTCACGCCGGCGGCAAAGTGGTGCCGCCCTTGCGGGGCTCAACGGCAGAGGCGAACGGTCAGCGACACACGGCGGGTTCCGGGTGCCACTGCTTCCGGCGAAGCCGAAACAGTGCTTCCGCGCCCAGCACACCTCGCAGGGCGTGGTGTGACGCTGCGACGGACGATGGCAAGGGCTGGCGGGCGAGACGCCCGCCCGACGCGACCCAAGGGCAACTGCCGGCGCGGTACGAGCCCGCGCCTACAGACGGCAGACGACCGGACGGAAGTCTCGCGCTACGCCAGCTCCACCACGTTCCCCGTTTCCGCCGATTCCACCGCGCCCAGGCATGTGGCGAGGACCCGAATCGACCAGTCGATGGGGATGCACGGTGGCTCGTCGCGTATGATGCAATCGCACATGTGGCCGATTTCGCCCCGGAATGAATCCCGGTCAGTACCCGCAACGCCGGGCCGGGGGTGGCTCATGCCCGTACGACTGAACATTTCCAGATTGCGCGATCCCTTGCGTCCCCAATCCGCGGTGCCCTGGGTGCCGATCACACTCCACCACGTCTCCCCCGGATAGCCCGGAGGGTCGATGAGCAACAGGTTCAGCTCATACAACGCCGTGGCGCCGCTCTCCATGGTCACCATCGCGAGGAGGTAGTTGTCCGTCTCCAGGCGGTCTTCGGTGGGGTAGTGGCTGAGGCTGCGGGCATGCACTCGCGCCGGCAAGCTGTCCATGCACCACGACAAGAAGTCCACGTAATGCATCCCGTTGTGGACGAACTGCCCAAGGGAGTTTTTCTTTCGGTACGGGCTGTTGGCGGGATATGAGTAGAACCGGCCCTTGACATGGTACACGCCGAAGACCGCCGGGCCGATACGACCGCAAGCCTCCTTGAAGCTTATGCATTCCGGCAACCAGCGCATGCACTGAGCCACCATGAACTTCACGCCCTGTGCTGCCACAGCTTCCTTCATCGCCCGGGCATCGTCCAGGCTCAGCGCCATGGGCTTCTCGCACAGCACATGCTTGCCTGCCTTCGCTGCCGCGATGGTGTGGCTTGCGTGCAGGTGATCGGGCGACGCGATGTCCAGCAGGTCGATGTCATCCCGACTCAACATGCTGTCCAGGTCGGTGTACGTCGCCACGCCATAACGGGCCGAAACCTCCCGCAGACCCTCCTCGTTCACATCACAGACCGCCACCAGTTCCGCCTGTGTCAGTGCATCGATTGCCGGGAGATGGCTCCCCAGGCCGATCCCGGCGGCGCCACCTACAACGCCGATTCTGACCTTATCCATCCTGCGCACCTCCAGGACGCAACCGTCATCGCCCTCACCCTAGGTTTCTCCTTTGCCGCGATAGGTCCTTCGCAGGGTCACTGCCCGGGCCAAAGAATCCCGGGAGAACGTGCAAGGAGAACGGGCGTCAGCAGGGAACTGCTTTCTCAGAACACACGTGGATGAGCAGCGCTCAAACACTGCGAAACCACAGGCTGAAAAGGAGCCATGCAGATGACCGAACGCATCGAGTATCTTGGCTGGCCGGACTGCATCCGACTGAGCAACGGGACCATTGAGCTTGTCATCACCACCGTCGTCGGCCCGCGCATCATCCACTTCGGTATGGCGGGCGGGGAGAATGCCTTCGGAGTGATTGAGGAGACAAAGGGGGTGCAGGGCGGTCAGGAATGGAACTTGTTCGGTGGCCACCGGCTCTGGCATTCACCCGAGGAGAAGCCCCGGTCTTACTCGCCGGACAATGATCCCATTCAGGCCAACGAGATCGAGGGGGGTGTCCACCTTGTCCAGCCCACCGAGCCGGACACGGGCATCCAGAAGGAAATGCTGGTGATGCTCGAGGGCGATAACTGTGTCACCGTGCAGCATCGGCTCACGAACCGGGGAGTGTGGGGCATCGAACTGGCCCCGTGGGCGCTGACGGTCATGGCGAAGAACGGCGAGGCTATCGTGCCCCAGCCCCAGGGGGATTTCGAATCGCTGTTGCCCAACCGCCGGCTGACCTTGTGGCCTTACACCAACATGAGTGACCCGCGACTCACCTGGGGCGAGAAGTACATCCGGATGCGCCAGAACCCCAACATGGAGCGACGCTGCAAGTTCGGTCTCAGTGCCGAAGACGGCTGGCTGTGCTACCTGCGCAATGGCCTTCTTTTCGTGAAGCGGTTCGATTACGACCCGGAGGCGGAGTATCCGGACTGGGGGGCGGCGGTGGAGGTCTTTACCAATGACGCGATCCTAGAAGTCGAGTCCCTCGGGCCACTGACCTGGCTCGAACCTGAGGAAGCTGTGGAGCATGAGGAGCGCTGGTACCTGTTCGACGGGGTGTCAGTAGGGGACAGCGAAGAGAGCATCGACGAGGCGCTCCTGCCGCTGATCCAAGAGACGGACTGATCTCAGAAAACCGGAAATGATGGTTCGGGGGCAGGCGCGACTTCGTGAGATGCCGAGCGCCTGTCCCCCTTTTCGTCTCGCAGTCCGTCTACGAGTGCCTCACAGCCACGGCAACCTGCGCCGGTCGCAGGACGCGGTCGTGCAGTCGGTAGCCCTTGCGCAACACCCGCACAATGGTCCCCTCGTTGGACTCCTCCGTTGGAACGCCTTCTACCGCTTCGTGCAGGTTCGGATCGAAGTCCTCCCCGGGTTCGGCCTGGATGATCTGCAATCCGTGCCTGCTCATCACGTCGCGCAGTTGCTGAAGGATCATCTCGTAACCCTTGCAGACGACCTGGGTGTGTTCGTTGGCCTCGGCCGCTTCGCAAGCCATCTCGAAATGGTCCAGGACGGTGATCAGGTCAAACAGGATGCCCTCGTTAGCATACAGGCTTCGCTGCGCGGCTTCCTCCTGGGCGCGGCGCCGGTAGTTCTGAAGCTCCGCAATGGCGCGCAGGGCCTTGTCCTTCTCGGCCTCAACCTGGGCCTCCAGTTCGGCTATGCGGTCCCGCGGGAGATCCTCTTGCGGCTGCTCTTCGGCTTGCTGTGGTTCCGAGGCTTCCGCGGGCAGGTCGGTCGCAGCGGCCTGGGGAGCAGGTATTGATTTCCGGGTTGGCTTGTCGCTGGTCATGCGTCGGTCCTCCATGTGGCGTGCAGTTCAGGCGGCAGAGCTCACCGGCCCGAACAGTAGTTGATGTCATCCGTTTTCGTGGAGCGTTTCTCTCTGAGTAGAACGCCCCGACAGGCTCATGGGCCTTCCAGGGCCCGTCTCTCAGAGTCTACCGGGAACCGCCGGTGCAGGCAAGGACGTGCTCAAGGGGAACTCAGTCCCTGATGCTGATCTCTGGAGCCCCCAAAGGATATCCCTGTCACACCGAGGAAATGGTCACGGTGGGAGCAACACGCCAATGGGAGGGAGATGCGCCGTGAGAGAATTGCCGCCCATTCCCTTCGACCACTACCTGACCTGGGACGAGACCACCGGTTTCCTGGACGACGCTAGGGCTGTCTTTGGAGAACTGATCAGCCTGGATGCGCTCGGCCGGACCCCCGAAGGCAGGCAATTGTGGTGCGCGCAGATCACCGCGCCGTGTGATGACCCGTCGGCCAAGCCCGCCTATCTCGTGCAGGCGGTGGTGCATGCCCAGGAGGTCGCCGGCACCACGGCGGCACTGCATCTCGTGAAGCATCTCCTCGAAGGCTGGGAGCGGGACGCGGGGATACGCCAACTCCTGGAAGACGTGGTCTTTTACGTGGTCCCTCGCATGAACCCGGACGGCGCGGAATTCGCCCTCCAGACCGGGGGGAGCATTCGCAGCCGCAATGCTCCCCGGGTACGAAAGAACGGCCTGGTCCAGAGCGATGTCAACGGCGATGGGCTGATCCTGTGGATGCGCAAGGAGGATCCCTGCGGGAACCTGCGCGAGCACCCGCAGGACGGTCGCCTCCTCATCCCGCGCGAGGCCGGCGATGTTGCCGGGCCGTTCTACTTCGTGTATCCCGAGGGCTTCGTGCAGGACTGGGACGGCGGCCCGGTGGTCCACGCTGAACGTTCGGCGGACTTCAACCGCAACTGGAGCGCCAACTGGCGGCCGGAGTACGAGCAGGGCGGCGCTGGAGACTTCCCCTTCTCGCAGCCCGAAATGCGAGCGCTGGCCGAGTTCATCTACGCGCACCCCAACATTTTCGGCATTCTCGGATACCACTGCGGGTGCAATTCCGTCCTGCGGCCACCATCCACCGGGAGCGATGACGACATCCTCCCGGCGGACCTTGAAAAGATGCGGGAGATCGGCCTGCGGGGCGAGGACATCACCGGCTTCCGCCTGCGCGCGGTGGTGGATTACAGACTGGACAAGAGCAAGCCCATCGCGCTCCGAGGACACTTCCATGACTGGGGCTACCGCCACCTGGGCCTGTTCGTCTACGAGATCGAGCTGGGCAACATCTACAACTCGCGCGGAGTGACCACCGAGCAGTACTTTGCTTCGGATGATGTCGAGCGCCGCGAGTACGACCTGCTGGCGCTCCAATGGCATGACGAGAATCCCCAGAAGGGCGCCTACGTCGACTGGCAGCCCTTCGATCATCCGCAGCTTGGCCCGGTGGAGATCGGTGGCTGGCGCCGGCATTTCCTCGCCAATCCCCTGAGTGAGGACATGGCCGCAATCGCTCCGCGCTGCACTGAGTTCGTCCTGGATCATGCTCGCAGATACCCCAGGCTGGCCATCACGAAGGTGAACGTGACGCCCATCGAGGGCCGCATCTACCGCCTTCGGGCGACGGTGATGAATACCGGCGACCTGCCCACGCAGATCACTGAGCTGGGTCACCGGGTGGTCCAGAATGAGCCTGTGCGTGTGGAGATCGAGGGGGCTGAAGTTGTGTCACGCGGCGGCGTTGCGGAGCTTGGGCAGCTGGCGGGCGTCTCAGGCTATCGCGATCTGGAGTGGTTCGTGCGCGCCCGGCCGGGCGATAGGGTGCGAATCAGCGCCTGCGCGCCAAAAGCAGTGGACGCGCGGGCGTTCGTGACAATACCCGAAGGGACGGTCTGACAGCGATGACCTCACGTGAGCGACTCCTTTGCGCATTCGAACGGGGCAAGCCCGATCGCGTTCCTGTAGCGCCTTTCGGTTTCGGCCATGTGAATCCTGACAGCGAGATCGGGCTGGAGCTTGTGAAGCGCACCGATTTCATCCAGTGTGTCGGCGGCGCGGGCGGCTTCCTGGGTGCGGCGGCGAAGTCGGAATCAACCACCGAAGGCAACCGCACCGTCACCGTCCTGCACACCCCCAAGGGGGACCTGACCAGCGTCTACCAGCGCACGGAGATCACTGGCGCGCAGGTGAAATTCGCCTGCAAGGACGCGGACGATGTGGAGAAGCTTCTGTCGGTTCCCTACGAGCCGCCGCCCATTGACGCCACGCAATTCCTGCAGTGGAAGGACCGGATCGGCGACGAGGGCATCGTGCTCTTTGGTTTCGCCGACGCCATCTGCACCCCGGCCCAGTTCTTCTCGCCCGAAGACTTCTCATACCTGTGGGTCGATGCGCCGGATGCCTTCATGGCCTTGATCCACGCGGCGAATGAGCGGGTCTGCGAGCAGGCCGACCGCTGCTGCAAGGCGGGTATCGACGCCTTCAGGCTGCTCGGCGGGGAATACGCCAGTACACAGCTTGGCCCGGCCGCGTATCGCCAGACCGTGACCGAGCCTGACCGCAAGGTCACCGACATCATGCACTCCCACGGCGCCACGGTCTACTATCACAATCACGGGCCCACCATGAAGTACCTGGAACTGCTGGCCGATATCGGCATGGATGCGTGTGACTGCTTCGAAGCCCCGCCCTGGGGAGACTTCAATTTCCCCGAAGCGAAGAAGCGTATCGGCGACCGAATCTGCTTCGTGGGCAATCTCGATGACATGGAAGTCATCGACAAGCTGCCCGAGGCCAGGGTTCTAGAGATGGCGCGGGAGAGGATCATCGAGTCCGAGGGCTGGGGATTCGTGCTGGGAGGCACAGCATCGGGAACTTACACGGAACGGGCTGCGCGGAACTTCATGGCGATGGCGGATCTGGCGGCTCAGATGGCGTAGGCGAGCGCCACGCCGGGAGCAAGGGATGAACCAGGCACGGGATTCCGGCGCAGTCCGGTAGACAGCACTTCGTTTCGTGCCTCAGCGGTAGTCGATCAGGTTCGCCTCGGTGCAGATGATGCTCACGCCAGCGTCGAAAAACCCGCGGGGCACTTCGTGGACGACCTGCAACTCGAAACACAGGCCCACTGCTACCCGTGCCTGGGCTGGTGTGAGAGAGTTGAGCAGGCGGTCGTAGTAACCGCCGCCATACCCGAGACGGCCGCCGTAGATGTCGAAACCGATTCCGGGGGCCATGACGCACTCGATGTCCTCCAGCCTGCCGGGCTCGCACAGTTCCGGCACCGGCTCGCGGATGCCCCATACGCCGGGGGCGAGCTGCGTGTCGACATCCTCCACATAGTACAGGTCCAGGGCGTGCTTGGCGCGGTTCACTCGTGGCAGGAGTACCCGCTTGCGATCCCGCATCGCCGCCGCGATCAGGTCCCCGGTAAGCACTTCGCTGTCGAAACTGGAATAGAGCAACACCGTCCGCGCCTGCTGGTACTCCCACGACTGCAGTACCCGGGCGGTGATGATCAGGCTGCGGTCTGCGATGTGCTCCGGTGAAAGCGCCCTGCGTCTTGCCAGGATCGCCTGACGCAGTTCTCTCTTCCTGCGATCTTCGGGGGACCTCATTCCCTCGGCCACCCCCGCAAGATCGCGTCGGTCATGCGCGCCACCTGGGCCATCTGAGCTACGTCATGCACCCGGATGATATTCGCGCCATTGTGGATGGCCACGGCGCAAGTTGCCGCCGTGCCGAAAACGCGCTCCTCCACGGGCACGTCCAGCACCTTCCCGATGGTGGACTTCCGGCTGGTGCCCATGAGGATTGGCCGGCCGAGAACAGTGAACTCCTTGAGCCGCCGAAGCATCTCCAGGTTGTGATTCACCGTCTTGCCGAACCCGAAGCCTGGGTCGATGATGATCTGGTGCTCCGGGATTCCCCCCCCGACGCAGTCTTCAATGCGCTCCGCAAGCCATGCTTTGATATCTTCCACCACATCGTCATAGTGCGGCGCGACCTGCATGGTGCGCGGCTCGCCCTGCATGTGCATGATGACCACCGGGGCGCCGTACTGAGCGGCCACCTCGATCATCCCTTCGGCCCGCAGGCCGTTGATGTCGTTGATGATGTGCGCGCCCGCGGAGAGGGCTTGCCGGGCCACTTCGGGCTTGCTGGTGTCCACGGACAGAGGCACATCGATAGCTGCCCGGAGCGCAGTGATCACAGGCACGACCCGGTCCAGTTCCTGCTGGACAGGGACCGGTTCGCTGCCGGGTCGAGTGGATTCCCCGCCGATGTCCAGGATGTCCGCGCCGTCGGCCACGAAGCGCGCGGCCTGCTCCACGGCGGACATGCTGTCGGCGCCCAGGCCGTCGCCCGAGAAGGAGTCATCGGTGACGTTCAGGATGCCCATGACCAGCGTCCGGTGGTCGAAACACAGTTCGCCCCCGCCGGGAAGCGTGACCGGCGGAGGACAGGGGGCTGCGGCATGTTCCATGGCTTGCTGACCCTCCGGTCAGGAGTTCCCGTCGGCGGTAGCGGATGGCTCCCAGGTGCCGACACGCCGGACCTACCGCGTCAGGCCAACATACGCTCCGTCCACGCGCATCCTCTGAGGAAAGTCGGCCACGAGTTCCTCGCCACGGTACACCCGCACCGCGCCGCCGCTGAGCCGGCTGATTTCGATGAAGGTGTCCGGCTCTTCATCGGTGCCGGAGTTCTCGATGGCCATAATCACTTCCGGGTTCCCGTTGATATGGAAAGCGTACACGGCCCCTGCGAACACCCGATTGTGTTTCGATGTCTCGGGCGTGTAGTAGATCATCCGGCGCGGGCCCTCAAGCTCGACAACGGTCTCGGTCGGCTCCTGGCCTTCGGCCTCCTCGGTTACGACAAGGCAGGCCTTGAACTCTTTCGCCACTGCGTCGAAGTCCTTTAGCCAGTCCTTCGCGGCATCTGCTTTCTGGTCCCGGAGAAAGGCGGGGACAAACACGGCGGCGGCAAGCAACGCGACAACCACGGCAGCGAGAGTAATCTTTCGGGTCATCTTCAGGCTCCTCTCACGATAGTACTGCGCACACAAGAGGGTGCTTCCCCTGTGATGGGCAAACAACTCTGGGGGCATTCGGTTCCGCGCGCATCAGGGGCGTACCGTAACTGGCTCTCCGGTCTTCGCTGATGTCCGGGCGGCATCCAGTACCTTGAGCACCCGGGCCATGTCGGCGACCGACGCGCGGGCCGGTTCCCCGGCCTCGAAGCATCGCAGTGTGTCGGCGACGTAGGCCTCGTAGACGGTGTCGGAATCGGGACCTTCGACGATGCGTTCGGTCCCGTCGCGAAAGAGGATCGCGCCGCAACCCATCTTCGTGCCGCCGAAATGAAGCCGGTCGGTAGTGATGGAGAAGAACCGCTCGTAGCTCGAGGGCATGGTGTAGCTCACCTCGCCCAATCCCATGGCGCCCGAAGCCCCGGTGAGCCTGATGGTCGCGATATCCTCAATCTCCAGCCCGTAGATGCCGTGGCTGGTCCAGCAACTGACCTCTGTCACCTGGCTGTCCACGAGGTACAGGAACAGGTCGACCACATGGGGCCCGAAGTTCCACAGGGGGCCGCCACCGGCGATTTCCGGGTCCAGCATCCAGCCCACGCCCCAGTCCTTGTAGCGCAGAGGCGACCCGGCGAACAGGCTGTGGTAGTAGTGCACGGGCTTGCCCAGTTCGCCTGCAGTCAGGGCCTCTCGCAGGGCCTCCACCAGTCCGTAATAGCGGCTGACCAGGGCCACCGAGGTCCAGACGCGGTTGGTGGCGGCCTTCACCGCGAGCGCATCGACCCTCGGCCAGTGGGTGCCCATGGGCTTTTCCATATGGAAGGGCTGACCGCGCTCAATCAGGTCGTCGGCAAGCGCGGTCATCTCGGCATGAGGAGCGTGGGCGAAGACGAGGTCAGGCGCCTCTGCTTCCAGAAGCGCCTGATGGTCGGTGTAACGGGGGCATTCCAGACCCGGACACACGCGCTGCAGTGCTTCGGCGTCCGGGTCATGAACCGCGATGATCTCCGCCCCCGCTTTCTGCAGTGCAGGGACGTAGTACAGGTCAACGTGCCAGTGGGTTGCCCCAAGAATGGCGACTCGCATGGCTCAACACCTCATTGCGTGCGCCGGGGCAAGGGACATCAGTCGCTCGGCCCGGCGGGGTCCTGCGGGCTCTCCGGCGCGTGGTTCGGTGCGGAGCCTGCACTGTCCTGCCCGATACCAAGCAGGGCCAAGCCGCGTTCTGCCAGCATCTCGGCCTGGTCGTAGTCGCGTTTCGCCAGCAGTTCACGCGACCGCCGGAACAGGTCGGCAAGCTCCGTTGCCAATTCCTTCTGCTCCGGGTCGGCTTTCACCTTCAGGTACGGTTCGGCGGCCAGCAGCAGTTTCTGGCGCACTCGGTCCTCCGTGGGCAGGTCAACGGGCCGCTCGGGCTCGGACGGCTTACCCGCCTGGGCGCCCGGCTCTCCCGGACGAGGTGGGAAGATGAGCTTGAGGATGGCGTCCAGCAGCCCGTCCTTCTCCTTCGCGAACTCCTCGGGCGACATTTCCCGGGCGCGTTCCAGGATCTTGCCCATCTCCTCCCGGGTGGCTTCCAACCGCTCCCTGGCCTTCTCACGCATCTCTTCGGCTTGCCTGGCCATCTCCTCCGCCGATTGATCCGGCTTCTTGCCGCTCCGAATCATCTCCAGCTGACGACCAACGGACTGCCGGCGCTTGCCCACGCGCTCAAGGGTCTCGATGGCCCCACCCATGGCCTTGGAGAGCTCGGTCACGGTGGTGTTTTTCGCGATCGCGTATGTGTTGCGCAGGGAGGTGAGAGCGCCCCTGAGTTCGTCATCTTCCACTTTCATGAGGCCCAGGAGCATGTGGACGATGGGGTTCTGAAAGAGCTTGGGCTGTGCAGGCATTGCGGGCGCATTCTTCAGCGCATCCATTGCCTTGCGGGTCACTTCCATGGCTTTCTTGAAGTTGCCGGCTCTCGCAGCAAGCTCCCCCTGGCGCATGAACTGAAGTGCCGGGCGCACGTCTCGGCCTTCCATCTGGGCCTTCTGGAGAGCTTCGCCGCACTGCCGGGCCATGGTGAGGAACCGCTTCGGCGGCTGGGTAGGTCCCTGCGGACGACGGCCGGGACGAGGCATCCTGCCGCCCTCGGGCCGCGTTCCGGGCCGCGAACCCATGATCTTCGCGGCCTGCTTCTTGAACTCCGCGTCGAACTGCTTCAGCAGGTCCAAAACCTCGTCGGCATCCTGCAGACGCGCGGCCTCGATGATCGATCTGCGCAGGTCGCGCAGTTTCGTGACGTCTCCGCCGCGCTCCTTGAGCTGCAGCCCCATCATATTCGCCTGAGCCACCAGCTTGCCGATATCCGGATTTTTCTGGAAGAACGCCACCGCGGCCGGAGGCAGCTCCTCAAGTCCGCCCTGTGCACCGGGCGGAGCGCCACCAGGTCCTCCAGGGCGGCCCGCACGCCCGGGAGTGCCCTGCCGATTGCCGGGGGCGTCAGCCCCCGGGCCTTCACTCTTGCTGCCGGATGGGGGCATGGCGAAGTTCGGCCCCGGGAAAGGAGAACCCTCGCCTGTCCCCTCAGCGCCTTGTTGGCCTCCCACTCCGCGGAGGATGTTGTCCAAGCGCGTGGCGGCCTCCGCGAAATGCCCGCGTTCAATGGCCTCATTCACCGCTTCCAGGCGCGGATTCAGGGCTCCCGCGAGAGCCGGCGACATGGTGAGGCTGAGCGCCCGGGCCGAAGCACCGAGGGCTTCCTGGGCCGCAAGACGGTCGAACCAGAGCTTCAGCGCAAACCCGCCCACCGCGAGTACCATGACAAACAGGCACCCGAGGGCCACCAAGAGCGCGCGCAGGCCGCCGGAAAGGCCCGTGGTATCAACCGTCTCGGCCTCTTCCAGCGCCTCCACAGGCGCATCCGCTGCCGTGGACCAGCGGTATCCCGCAGGCTCCCACAGGCCCGAAGAGTCCACGGACTCCGGCTCGTCGGTGGAGTACTCGTCCGCCTCGTCGGGAGCGATTTCCGTTGGTTCTTCCGGCGTGTCCTCAGAATCAGCCTCATCGCCGGGCGTCACCCGGTCATCCCAGTCAGTCACGTGTATGGGTCTCCTTCAGTTGCGTCGGGCAAAGCTGCTGCGCGATCCCCCGGGCGCAGATGCGGGGAAGTGCTAAGGCCTTGAACAAGCCGGGCCGCGATCGTGTTCCTGACCAAATGCGCCAACGCGCCTTCGCCCCTTCATTGGCCTCTATTCGCTTTCGGGCCACAGACTCCCTGTTCATCCTCGAATGGAAGCAGGATTGGACACCCCTGCGGGGGAAGCTATACGTGTGTCAAGTCCCTCGATCCAAAGGAGCCTCTTACCATGACCTACTGGGCCGATGTTGACCCCTCACAATACCCGCGCATCGTCTGTCCGCCGCCGGGGCCGAAGTCCAGGGCACTGCACAACCGCGCCGCTCAGTACATGAAGGGCTACTCCAGCCAGGTGCGCCTCTTCCCGGTGGCCTTCGAGAGCGGCTTCGGGGTCATCCTGAAGGACGTGGACGGCAACGAGTATATCGACTTCTCCAGCGGCATCTACGTCACCACCCTGGGCCACTGCCATCCGAAGATTTCCGAGGCCGTGGCCGCTGCCGCGAAGACGCTCATGAACTGCCATGATTTCACCACACCCGTCAAAACGAAGCTGCTGGAGAAGCTGGCGGAGATTGCGCCGGGGGACCTCGGCGGCATCCAGCTGTACGACTCAGGAACGGCAGCCGTGGAGGCCGGACTGCGTATCTGCCGGGCCGCGAATCACCCTAACCTGGAGTTCATCTCCTTCCACAAGGATTTCCATGGCAAAACCCTGGGGGCGGTGTCTCTGGCGCGCCTTGACCCCACCCAGGGCCTGCGCGCGCCGGGGTTCCACCTCGCGCCCCGGGCTTTCTGCTACCGCTGCGCCTTCGACAAGACCTATCCCGACTGCGGCCTGTTCTGCCTGGATTACATCGACACGGTGATCCGCGAGGAGACCGCTGGGCGTGTGGCGGCGATTGTGCTTGAGCCCATCCAGGGCTGGGCAGGCTCCACCGTGCCGCCGGACGGCTACATGCAGGCCTTGCGGGCTTTCTGCGATGAGCGCGGCATCTTGCTGTTCGCCGACGAGGTCCTCACGTGCATGGCCCGCACCGGGAAGATGTTCGCGGTAGAGCACTGGGATGTGGTGCCCGACGTCCTCACCCTCGGTAAAGGCCTGGGCAACGGGTTCCCCGTGACTGCGATGCTGGTCCGTGACAAGTACAAGGACCAGGTGGAGAAGATCAGCGCATCCACAAGTTACGGCGGCAATCCCATGGCCTGCGCGGCGGCTCTCGCGAGCATCGAGGTCATTGAGGAAGAGGATCTCTGCCGCCGGGCCACGGAACTGGGCAACTTCCTGCTTGCCCGGATGCGGGAGATGATGGATCGCCACCCGCTCATTGGCGATGTGCGCGGAATCGGCTGCCTTCTCGGCCTGGAACTGGTCAAGGATCGGTCCACCAGGGAACCCGCGGAGGACGAAGGGCGTCTAGTGTACCAACGGGCCTTCGCGAAAGGCCTGGCCTGGGTGCCCGCTGGAAATGTGCTGCGCCTGTCGCCCCCCGTGGTCATGCAGAAGGAACTGGCCGAAAAGGCCCTGCAGATCATCGAAGAGAGCATCGACGAGGTGGAGCGCGAGTTCGGGTACGTGTGACGCGGCATCCGTTCAGAAGACTGACGGGGATTGCTTGTGCTTCGCGATGCGCCCGCAATCGAGATCACCGGCCTGCGCAAGCGGTACGGGCGAATCCAGGCACTGGATGGCCTGGACCTCACCGTGCAACCGGGCGAGATCTTCGGCTTTCTCGGCCCCAACGGCGCGGGGAAGAGCACCACGATCCGTATTCTGCTGGGGCTGATACGGCCCTCAAGTGGCACTGCACGGATGTGGGGCCTGCCTGCGGGAAGTGTCGTTTCGCGCAGCGGCGGCAGAGTGGGCGCTCTTGTGGAAGAGCCGGCGTTTCACGAGTACCTGTCGGGCCGACGCAATCTCGAGCTTCTGGCATCCCTCTCCGGGCCGCTGGACCGGCGTCGTGTGGATGAAGTGATCGACCTTGTGGGCCTCACCGGACGCGAGCGGGACCCGGTGCGCGCCTACTCCCACGGTATGAAGCAGCGGCTGGGCATCGCGCAGGCGCTGATTCCCCGGCCGAAGCTCCTGATTCTCGACGAACCCGCCTCCGGCCTGGACCCACGGGGTCTTGTGGAAGTGCGCGACTTGCTCCAGCGCATCAACCGCGAGGAGGGTATCACGGTCTTCCTCTCAAGCCACCTGTTGCATGAGGTGGAGCTGATCTGCACCGACGCGGCCATGGTGCGCAAGGGGAAGATCGTGCGGCGAGACAAGGTCGCGAACCTTCTATCCGGGGCTCAGGCGGTGCTGCACATCACTGTAGATGACGGCCAGAAGGCTCTGGAGATCGCTGGGCGGATGGATTTCGTGCAGTCCGCGGAGCTGCGCGACGGGCTGCTGCGCCTGAGTTGCCCTGCCGATGCCGCGGCGGATATCAACGCTGCGCTGGTTTCCGCAGGGCTGCGGGTATCGTCACTGAGTCACGAACGGATGTCCCTGGAGGACCTTTACCTGCAGATCATGGGGTAGGCGAGGCGTTTTTCGGCCAGGACTCGAGGAGTTCACCATGCGCCTTTGGGCTATTGTCGCCGGGGAACTGGAGCGGATGTACCGGCAGAAGGGCACCTATGCCGGGTATGCCTTGCTGGCGTTCCTGGTGGCCATGTTCATGTGGGGCATCTGGGCCGAGGGACCGTCCAGCGGCGATGTAAACCGCAGGTTCGGCGCGGAAATGGCCGTCGGGGGGAACCTTGTGAGCGGCGGCCTGGTGCCCTACCTCTTGCTGGAAATCCCCGTGGCCATCAACGTCTTCATCCCCCTGCTCATCAGCATGATCGCCGGCGGCTTGGTAGCGGGCGAAGCGCAGCGCGGGACCCTGAGAACCGTTCTGATCCGGCCCGTGCACCGTTGGGCGGTTGTATTGGGCAAGCTGGTAGCCGCATTCGTGCATGCGGGCTCACTGGTGCTGTTCCTGGGGCTGACTTCGCTGATCGCTGGCTACATACTTTTCGGCGGCGGCGATATCATCACTGTGGAGCGCGGCCTGCGCATCTTTGAAGAGCGCAACGGGCTCCTGCGTCTGGCGGTGGGTTACGGCCTTACCATGGTCACATTGTTCTCGGTGGCAGCCATTGCCCTGCTTTGCTCCACAATCTTCGAACGCTCCCTTACTGCAGCCGGCGTGACCGTGGGGTTTCTCATCGTGAGCGGCGCGCTTATGGCGATCCCATACTTCGAATGGCTTCAACCGTACCTGCTGACAAGCCACTTCCACTCTTTCCGCCACGTCTTTGTGCGTCCGGTGGATTGGCCCGCGATCTGGAAAGACCTGGCCTATGTGGGCGCCTATACCGGGGTGGCCATCGCTGTGACGCTGGCCGTCTTCTGCCGAAAGGATATGACCTGCTGATGTCTATTCGCAGCCGGATGACCCTGATCGCCTGCGCTCTTTTTGTCGCGCAGACCCTCGCCCTGGCGGACCTCGCGCCCATGGATGTAGTCCGCAAGGCGATGAAGGCCCAGGACGGTGTGAAAGACTACACGGCCACGGTAACCGTGGATGCGAAGATCCCCGATGTGGATATGCCCGTGCGTTCCGCGAAGGTGTACGTGAAACGCCCCGACAAGGTCTTCGTGGACTCTCGCGGCCTGATCCTCATCCCACGTCGCGCATTGCTGTTCGGGGACCTCGCGAAAGAGATCGACAAGGAGACCACGGCTTCTTTCGTCGGAAAGCGCACGGACGGCGGAGTGACCACATACTGCGTGAAGCTCGTACCGAAGAACAAGGACAACACTGAGGCCAGGAACGCCCGGGTGCTGGTCTGGGTGCGCTCGGACCGCTGGACCACCGACAAGGTGCACGTCTACTCCGGCGACAAGCTCATCCTCAGCGTGGATTTCAGCTACGCGAAGTCCGGCGGATTCTGGATGCCCACGAGGGTTGACTGCGTGGTGAAGGGCGATTTCGCCGGCGGGGGCAAACAGGCCCGGGTCACGGCAAGCTTCAAGGACTATCAGGTGAACACGGGCCTGACCGACGAGTTCATGGACAGGAAGATCGCTGAAGCCTCGCGCAGCCGCCAGGACTCCGGCAATCGCCACTTCGGACCTCCTCACAGGGACAGACGGCCCTGACCCGGCTCCGCAGCGCTACCTGCTTCTCAAACACGAAAGGATCATCGAACATCCATGCCAGCAACCATCGGCTACGGCATCATCGGCTGTGGCGGAATCGCCCGCGCCCATCTGAACGCCCTGGAGTTCGTGCCCGGGCTCAAGCTCCTGGCTACCTGCGATATCCAACCCGAGCGCGCGGAGGAATGTGCCCGCCAGTTCGGCGCAGAGCGGGCATATACCAGCGTCGAGGAGATGGCCGCTGATTCCGCGGTGCAGGCGGTGAGCATCTGCCTGCCGCATCACTTGCATCGGGCGCCCGCTGTGGCCTGCGCTCAAGCGGGTAAGCATGTCCTGTGCGAGAAACCCATGGAGACCACCCTCGCCGATGCCGATGAGATGATTGCGGCGGCAGATCAGGCGGGCACCGTGCTGATGATCGGTCAGGTTCTGCGGTTCCGCAATGCCAATCGCCTCGCGAAGCAGATGATCCGCGAGGGTGCCATCGGGCGGCCGGTGAACGTCCTGCGCCGCAGGCTCGGGCTAATGAAGGAGTACCCCAACGCGCCCTGGTCGGCAGATCCGGACCTCGCGGGGGGCTGGGTGCTGTACGGGTACGGTTCCCACGAAGTGGACGCCATCCTGTGGCTCATGGATTCCCCGGTGGAAACGGTTTTCGCCACCGGCAGGCGCACCAATCCGCACTGGAGGGACTACGACGATATCACGATCCAGATGAACCTGGCCAATGGCGCGATGGCGACCCAACAGCATTCCATCAACTGCGTCTTCAGCGCGTGGGATTGCATCGTGATCGGCGAGGAGAACGCGCTCAAGATCGAGACAAATGGGCTGGTCCTGGGTGACCAGATCATCGATGCGCCTTTGCAGGACGGCGGCGGGATGCGCGAGCAACTGGGAGAATTCGCGGCCGCGATCCTGGAAGGGCGCGAGCCCGAAGCTTCGGGGCGCGATGTCCGGCGGACCATGGTGGCGCTTGAGGCCGCCAAGCTGTCTATGCGTGACGGAACCGTGATAGACGCGTCGTTGCTGTGACGCCTGTCGCTCTCATCGCCTCGCGCCCCGCAGGCGATTGTTGCTTGAGCGCTTCTTGTGGTAGAATGCGTCGACTGCCGTAATGAGCCTTCACACGCCTCGAAGGGGGCCTGGCTAGACGGATGGACACCACAAAGACGTGGATGGAGACCGTCGGCAAGGTGGGGCTTATCCTGCTGGTTGCCTTGCTGGTCATCGTCTCGTACCTTATGTACCATGCGGGACGGTTCAAGGGGATAAGCGACATCAACGCCATGGACTACGGTCAGGTGGCCCGAAACCTCGCAAATGGGGACGGCTATACCACCAAGATCGTTCGTCCGTTGAGCCTTGCGCGAGTCCCTCGGATCGAGAAACACCCTGAGCTGACCCTGTCGCCCGTCCATCCGTGGATTGCCGCGCAGTTCATGAAGTTCATGCCTGATGATTCACGGGCGCTGGCTCTCTCTTGCGGCCTGGGGTTCCTCCTGACCGCCCCGGTGGTCTTCTTCCTGGGCTGGCAGTTCTTCGACATCCGAACCGGGTACCTTGCGACCGCCCTGTACGCCACCAATCTGCTGCTGCTGGGTTACTCCATTTCGGGACTGGAGACATCCTGGCTTTGCCTGTGGGTCTCCCTGCTGTTCCTGGTGCTCCATGCTTTGGCTCGCAAGCAGAGGTGGCGGCTAATCCTCGCCACCATTGCCGGAATCCTCATGGGCCTGATCTATCTTACCCAGGTCCTGTGGATCGTGGTTCTGCCGCTCATCGCCATCTACATACTGGTGTCCAGTGACCGTTCAGGCCGGTGGACCACGCTGCTCTTGTTCCTCGTGGTCTTCGCCGTGGTCATCGCGCCCTGGTGCATCCGCAACGTGAACGTGGTCGGAGATCCGTTCTTCAATTTCCGCGCGGCCGAATCGATCATGGGCACTCGCACGAACCCCGGGAACACCCTCTATCGCCAGTTCACCGAGGAGTTCCCGTCGTGGCCATGGTACGTCCTGGACCGTCCGGTGGAGATTCTGGAGAAATTCCGGGACGGAATTGCTGGACTGTACAACGTCTTGCCCGGCATCGCGGGCTTGTATGTCACGCCGTTCTTCCTGGTGGCGGTGATTGTCACGCTGGGGCCCAGGGCCTTCGAACGCATGCGCTACCTGTGGTACGCGACCTTCATCCTGATGTTCATGACGCTGGCCCTGGTGAGCCCCGACGCGCGCCAGCTTGCTCCGCTGGCTCCCTTTGCCATCGTCATCGCCGCGGGATTCTTCCTGCGCCTGCTCAATGCGCGGATCGATGAACCGGTTGAAGAGCGCCGCATGCGCCTGCTGCGCATTGGCATGGGGGTGCTCTTCGTGATCAACGCCCTGCCGGTGGGCCTGGAGCTTTTCCGCTTCCGCGAGATCACTCCCGAACAGCGCGTGCTCATCGGCACTGCCCAGTCCGCGCGCGAAGTGACGGCGACCACCGAAGGGCCCATTCTAACCGATGCACCATGGGCCATCGCGTGGTTCGGGGATCGGACGGCAATCTGGCTGCCGAAGACCCGCGGCGATCTGCGCAACATGGAAGACAAGGTGGGTAAGATCAGGTGGATGCTCCTTACGCCGGCGGTGGCCAACCCGGCACTTGACGCGAGCGAGCGGATGCTCAAGGAGTGGGGGCCGGCGTACGCCGTGAACGTCACCGAAGACCGCGATTTCGAGGGGTACGTGACCAGTAAGCGGCTCTCCCAGGGACGTTGGGTCTTGCTGCGGGCCGATCCCAACGCCGAGCGTGACCTTCCGCCTGAAGTAATGGAACGCATGCAACCGAGGGAAGACGCCGAGGGCGGCGGTGCCCCGACCGGCCGAACCGAATAGCATCGCGGGCTGCTCCTGCACTGCGTGGGACGGTCGGCTCAGGGCATCGTCGACAAGGATAGATGCGGATGGCGAACGAAAACGGCCCGGGGAGTCCGGGCCAGAGCGAACTGGAATGCAGGTGGTGCAACGCACCCGTGGGCGCGGATGGGCGCTGTCCGGCATGCGGGCGTATGCAGACCCGCATCTGCTACTGTGGACAGGAACTTCTGCCCGGTGAAGACGCGTGCCCCAACTGCGGAGCGGAATGGCAGGGGATCGTCAAAGTCCGGCGTCGGAAACGTCACCGGCGCGTCAGCCCCCTGGACGCCTTGGGTTACGGCGCGGTGGGTCTGCTGGTTGCCCTGGGGGTGGCGGCGCTCTTGAACGGGGTAATCGGCGGGCTGGCTCTGCAGAACGAGACGGTGGAGAGCACTGAGCTCCCGCAGGACCTGGGCGAGCGCCTGGGGCTGGCCCTGGACACAATTGGCAAGACGCTGCAACGAATGTCGGAATCCTTCTCCGAACGCATCGGGGGCTCCATGGTCCTGGTTCTCCTGGGGCTGGTGGGAGCCGTGGTAGGCGTGTTGATCTATCTCCATCGCGAGGGCGCTTTCTCTCCACGGCGCCGATCCGACCCCCGGCTGGTTGAGGTCAAAAGGCGGAGGCGAGTCTGAGCAGCATGTCCGAAGAGGCCCGGATCGAGCCGATCCAGAAGAGCCCTGAACGCGTGCCTTCGGCGTACCTGTATTTCGTGGTGGTCGCCCTGCTGCTCTGTTTCGGCCAGTACATCCTGTGGATGCTGGACCGTTGGTGGAATGACGAATACTACGGCCACGGTCTGATCATCCCGATCATCAGTGGCTTCCTGCTCTATCGCAAGAGAGACGAGTTCCTGGCTCAGCCGTCTGTCGGGCACCACATCGGCTTGCCGTTGATCGCCGTCGGCATCGCCATGCACCTGGTCGCCACCTGGTGGGACGTCAATTTCGGGTCGGGCTTCGCGCTGATCGTGACCATGTTCGGCGTCTGCATCTGGCTCTATGGGTGGCCCGCCACGCGTGTTGCCGCCTTTCCCCTGGCCTATCTCGCCTTTGGTGTGCCCATCGCCCGTCTGCTCGTGGACCAGTTCGCCCAGCCCCTGCAGATCTTCAGCGCCCAGTTCGGGGCGGCCCTGTCAACCGCCATCGGCATTCCCACCGTGCGTGAAGGCACGGTGATCCACATTCCGGAATACACTTTCGAAGTGGCCATTGTCTGCAGTGGCCTGAAGTCCGCTATCGCCATGACCGCTCTGGGGGCGCTTTACGCCTACCTGGTGGCTGCGCCCATGTGGAAGCGCGTCGCCATCGTTGTACTCTCCGTGCCCGTTGCTCTGTTCGCCAATGGTTCGCGGATCGCTCTCACTCTTATACTCGGGCGCATCTTCGGCTCGAAGGCCGCGGAGGGCTTCTTCCACGAGGCATCCGGCCTTTTCGTGTTCCTGATGGCCCTCATCGGGTTGTTCATCGTGGGGACGGTGCTCAAGTGCAGCAAGATACGAGACGATATCTGATCGCCGGCATCGTGCTTCTGGTCGGAGCCGGGCTGACCCAGGGCGCCACGGTGCTGCGGAAGACCGAGGCGGCCTATACGCCGGATTTCTCCAAAGTGCCGAAGGTTGTGGGCAAGTACCGGGCAGTGGAGCGCGAGGTGGACCAGGGAATCTTCGAATACCTGGCCGCTGATGCCATGGAACAGCGCATCTACGAGGCGCCCGACGACACGATCAGCTACACCGCCATCTACGGCACGGACTGGCGATCCATCCACGCACCTACCGGGTGCTATCCGGCACAAGGCTGGAAGATGAAGGAGAACGAGGTGCTGCGGATTGAGGCGCCCGAAGACTGCCCCCACCCGGGCGATCTGGAAGCGCGCGCAGTATATGCAGTGAAAGGGGATGCGCGCGAGGTGTCTCTCTTTGTCTATGCCCGGCCAGGTGCGACCACCGCGGACTGGACTTCCCACGGTTGGCACGTAGCCACAGGCCCTCGCGGCGCAGGCGGGATGATCATCATTCTCCGCTCGTACCCACGTACAGACGACCTGGCGACCTCTGTCAAGCCGCTCATCGAGATACTCCGCGCCGTCTATCCCGCTTCCGTGGCCATGTGGTATAAGGGCAAGAACGCCGTGAAGGTCGATACCCCGAAAGCCGGGGAGTGATTGGCATCGCACGCCTCTTTCCTATCGGCACTGGACCGTGTACTCTCCCGCGGGTGCGGCCTGCCGATCCACTTTGGTACTTGTTCGCCAAGCGGCTTCTGGACATACTGGGCGCAACCGCGGCGATCGTCATCGCCACGCCGATCATGGTCGTGGCCGCCATCGCAGTCAAACTTGAGACCCCCGGCCCCGTCTTCTTCAAGCAGTACCGTCTGGGGCGGAACGGCAAGCCGTTCCTGCTCTATAAGATCCGCTCGATGACCGCCTCCGCACCGGACATCCGCGACAGCCTCGAGAACGACAACGAAGCGAGTGGCCCCGTGTTCAAGATCAAAGCCGACCCACGCATCACTCGCGTAGGCCGGATCCTGAGGAAGTACAGTATCGACGAAATGCCCCAGCTATTCCACGTCCTTTTCGGGCAGATGAGCCTCGTGGGCCCGCGCCCCCCAATCCCCTCGGAGGTGGAGCGGTACGAACCCTGGCAGACAGAGCGACTGGCCGTCAAGCCGGGCCTGACTTGCATCTGGCAGGTGAGCGGACGCAGCGATATCGGCTTCGATGAGTGGGTCCGCCTGGACATCGAGTACGTTCGCAACCGCAATCTATGGCTGGACATCAAGCTGCTACTGCTCACCATCCCCGCAGTCCTGACGGCGCGCGGGGCCTACTAAACCGCCTCAAGTCGTCTCTGCGCTGAGATCCATCTGGCAGACCACGTAGCCCGTATCGGTGATTCCGCAGCGCGTGTAGAGGCTTCGCGCTCCCTCATTGTCGGCCATCACATCCAGTGACAGGACGCAATACGCGCGTCTGCGCGCTTCAGCAATCAGGAATGCGAGGAGCGCCGTGGCCACCCCCGTCCTGCGGGCTTGCGGTGTCACGAAGACGTCCTCGATGGTGCCCTTGGGCTGCCCGCGCCACGTGCTGAAGGCGCGGTGGATAGAGGCCATCCCCACCACCTTCCCATCCCGCACCGCCACGCAGAAACGCACCTGTTCGGGAAACCTCAGGGCGAAGTCGAAGGACTCGTTCAGGGCGTCGTCAGATGGCTCAACGCCGTGTTGCCGCGCGAGTTCGCGCAGCATTTCCGTCACAGGCTCCCGGTCCCAGCGGGTAATCCAGCGAACCATCAAGTCGGCCACTTCGGATCGACCTGCCCTTCTTCAGGTAGACTTGCTCTCTGGTCGCGCGGGGCTGGCCGGCTCCCGCGGTTCCAGCCTGCGGCAGAGAACCCAGGACGCGTCTGGACCCAGCGGGAAGGTTTTCATCTGGCTGTATGTCATCCCGTGGACCTCAAAGCGCTCCAGACTGCCCCCCGCGTCGGCCGCGATGCGCTCCATGATGTCCTGGTCTTCGAGGAGATAATCCGGGGCATATTGCGCCCAAAGCGGCGCCAGTGCCGGATCGTGGGGGTCATCGAACTGCTTGCCTTTGTCGTGGATGAGTCTGGCGACGGGACGGTGGTTCAGACCAAAGCAGTAGTCAAAGACCCTCCGCTCGGTCAGATACCCCACAGCTCCGATCCTGCGCGTGCCGATCGTGACCTCCGCCGGCAGGTTCTCGCGCATCCAAAGGCAAGGCTCGCGAAGCGGCCGGCTGTTGAGAACGTACCCCGGGTAGCTTTCCATGCCGTTGGGAGAAAGATGCAGTGCGAGCGTCAGGCCATTGCTCACAAGCAGAAGCACCGCCAGGGCTTCCAGGGTTTCTTTCAACCGCGCAATGGCGCCGGCATATGCCAGAACGCCCCGGGCAGCTTCCACCAGGCCGACCCAGAAAACCACGAAACCCAGGGGGGCATAGGGTGCGAAGTAGCGCGCACTGCAGGTCCAGTCCACCACGGCGTAGGTTGAGAACAGCCAGCCGACCAGGACGACGCTCCCCATCATCAGGCCTGCGGCACCAAAACGTTTCGTGAGAGCACGCACGCCCAGTATGAGCACGGGAATGGCAAGCACCCCGGCAAAGGGTGCGCCCAGGTTCGCGTTCATGCCCGTCAATGTCCGCGAGACCATGATGATGAGGTTACCCGTGGTCGTGGGCTTTGCCAGGAACGTGTTGGGCACCCAGTCGCCGTAGTACGCGTACCGGGCTGCGGTCGCGGAGGCGATCAGCATCGCCCAGGCGACCAGCCCGCCCAGCATACCCCGGCGATGATCGGATGGCGCCCACTTCATCGCAAGTGCCCACCACACCGGGTAGAGCAGAACGCACTCCGGGCGCACCAGAAAAGCAAGACCGCTGACGATCCCCGCAGCCGTGATCCGCCCCGTCGAGACCAGCCAGACCAGCAGACACAGCATGGCCGCAAGCAGGCCCGATTCCATGCCGCACACGGCGTAATAGACGGCTTCGAAATGGGTTGCGGTGAATAGCGCAATGGGCAACGCCAGAAGCGGGCCCACTGGTTCGCTTCCGAAGAACCGCGCCCCGAAACCGAAGCACCACAACGTGGCGATGAGCAGCGAAAGCAGACCGGCGATCTTCGCCACTATCGGGAGCTCGCCGATAGGAGAGAGGGCAGCCAGCACCAGAAGCCAGCCAACATTGGTGACGCCCTCCACGCGCTCCGCCGGGTCGAACTGGAGGCCGTGTCCTGCAATCAGGTTCCGGACATGCTCGTAGCCGATGTATGCGTCATCGACGGTGCAGTCGCGCGTCGCCCAGGCGATCGCCAGGATGATCAGAAGCGGCGCAGCGAGCAGCGCAGCGCGCCGTGCAAGGGTGTCGTGGTGCTTCTTATCCATAGCGCCTCGCTGAAGGACGTTGGGATGCAGCGGGACCCCGAGCACAGACCCGTCGCCTGCCCGGGTGAGCTTGCGTCACCTGGCCGAGGTCAATCAAGGGTCCTGGCCACTGCCTCCTTCACTCTCGACGCGGGGATCTCCGCCAAACAGCGCCGATGCTCGCAGTCCGGCATGTAGCTCAGGTAATAGCAAGGGCGGCAGTCGCAGTCCTCATGGACGATCACCACATCCCGGGGGCCCCGGGGACCCCACTTCTTGTCGTTCGTGGGACCGAAAATCGCCACTACGGGAGTGCCTACGGCAGTGGCGAGATGCAGGGGGCCAGTGTCATTGGTCACCAGCACGCTGGATCGCTGCAGAATAGCGGCAGTCTCGGGAACAGATGTCTCGCCCGCGAGATTTGCGACATCGACGGATGCCAGTCCCGCAACCTCGTTGCAAAGGTCCACCTCGAAACTGGCGCCGATGAGCACGGTGGGCAGGCGGTACTTCTGGTGCACGAAATCCACGACTTCTGCGAATCGGTGGGTAGACCACTGCTTGCTTGGCCAGTTCTTGCTGCTGCCGGGGCACATGGTCACGAACTGAGCGCCGGGGGCTATTCCGTGAGCGGACAGGATCTGGTCCGCCGCCTGACGTGCCGCAATCGGGATGGGGAACTCCAGGGTTAGGTCATCCGAGTCCACGCCGATCGCCCGGAGCAGGTCCATGAAGCATTCGGCCTCCCAACGGTCACGCTCCCGCGGCGCGCTGTGGGTGAACAGACCCGCGCGATCGAAACCTTCCGTATCGAAACCCACGCGGACGGGGGCACCGGACATGCATGCGAGCACCGGGGTTGCCCTGAAATACAGGTCCAGGTCGACAGCAATGTCTGGGCGTTCCCTGCGAACCTTCGCCAGGGAGCGTCGCACCGTTCCGAGGTTGGCGATCAGCTCTCCAACTCCTGCCAGGCCGGTAACCGGGATGCAGACGATGTCATCGACATAGTTCAGGTTCTCGAAGGCCGCACAACTACGGGGGGTGCAGACGACAGTCAGGTGGGCCTGCGGCCAGCGTCGCTTCAGGGCGCGCAGGGCAGGAACAGCCAAGACCGCGTCCCCCAGGCAGCAAAGCTTGATGGCCAGGATTCGCTGAACCTGGTGGTCCGGCGGCAGCACGGGCTCGCGGCGCGAGGCCCGCCTGCAGACTGCACCGTATGTACGCAGGAGGCCGAACGCAACGCGACCGAGGATACTGTCTCCAGTCTTGAGGGCCGGATTGCTTCGCATGGATCGCAAGCCCCAGTCTGTTCTAGCCTCGACGGCCGCGGAGCCGGATCGGGCCTGCGGCCGTGCGACGGCGGAATTGGGTGTCGTGAGATACTATTCGCAGTCGCGCCAATCTTTCCTCCCTGGGCACGGGGCTGTGGATGCGCCTGTGTGAAGCGATGTTTGCGGTGACCGAAGCGGGGGTATAGTGGCTGCATCGCACCTTGAGAATAACTTGAGCTGATATAGCATTGAACCAGAAAAAAAACTGAAAAAAATCTTTCTCGGGCCTTGACTCTTGAGCCTGTCTTGAGTATTATGAACCTAAGCTGAGGGAGAGAACCTTCCCAGAAGGCAGCAAACTCGGATCAGTCGCGCGACCGCTGAAGGATGACACAAGGTCCTTGCGGACCCATCCGAAGGCGGGACTGAAACCGAGACAAACCACCCCCAGGAGGGACCCCAAATGTTCGAGATGGCCAAGAAGCTCTGGAAGGACGAAGAAGGACTCACCACCGTTGAGTACGCCCTGCTGCTGGCCCTGCTCGTCGTGGCCGCGATCACGATCTGGACCACCTTCGGTGGCACCGTCCGCAGCTCGATCTCGCAGAGTGACGCCGCGCTGCAGGATGCTGCAACCAGCTAGTGATGCAAGATGCCCGGGGCAACGGGCAGAAGCTGCGAGCGCAGAATGCGACTGACGCAGCAACGGACGCGCAAGAAATTGGATGATAGGCAGGGCGACGGCTTGAGCCGCGAGCAGGTCGTCGCCCTTCTGCAAGTGGGAGACGCTGGTCCGGCGGCCTGATTTCGTGTACAATCGCGCGGACGAGCAAGCGGCGGGGCAACGCCGAGCACTCCCGGGGGCAGGGGCAACGCGCAGTCGGGATTGGGGGAACTTAGAGCACTCGTCAGTTTGGCTCAGGCAATTAAGGAGTGCACTCCCATGCACGGGGTATTGCTGAGACTGTGGGCGGACGAGGACGGCAACACCTCTGTTGAGTACGCGATGATGCTCGTGGTGATCGTGGTGGGCTGTCTCGGGGCCTGGACGACGCTACGGGACAGGATGATCCAGGCATTACAGCAAGTCAATGATTCATTAGCGTCACCGTAGAAGCCTCCCTGGGCGCCGCGGTGGCGTTTTTGCGTCTCTATTCGGGGCATCTTCGCAGCACAGGGGCTAGAGTACAGTGATTGATTGGGCGACACTCAGCACGACGGCAGTCATGGTGGCGGTGGTCTGCATCGCCGTCATCACTGACGTTCGGTCGGGCAAAATCTACAACGCGGTAACCCTCCCAGGCGCGATCATTGGCGTTATCCTCAATGGCGTTTTCCGTGGTCTGGATGGTATAAGCGCGAGCCTCCTGGGGCTGGCGGCGGGCTTTGGAGTTTTCCTTTTCAGTTCTCTTTTCGGGCGCATTCTCGGTGGCGGAGATATAAAGCTGCTCATGGCAGTGGGCGCACTGCAGGGCCCCGAGTTCCTCCTGTGGACCCTGATCTACACGGCAATTGCCGGCGGGATCATGGCAATTGCGATCACGTTGTGGCGGAAGGACTTCATGGCGAGCATGCGGCGGCTCTGGTTGGGCCTGACCATGCGCCTGTTCGCTCGGGTTCCTATCGATGTAGGCGACAGCACCCCTGTCACGGCACGCCTTCCGTATGCCATACCCATCGCCACTGGCAGCCTCGCCGCCTTCTGCGCATTGCATCTCCCGCCCATGTGACGGCCCGAACGCGGGCGTTGCACAAGCAAGTCCCACCCGTCCGCCGGCCCCCTCGCGACCGCGCACCTTGACAATGCACTGGGGCGCCGACTGCGTTGACCGGCGCTCAGATCGCGCGGCTGACAAGACTTCATGGCCTCAAGTCTTGTCAAAGAGGTGGTCAAGTGTGCTATACTCGGACTAAGTAGGCATCAGAGCAGCGAACAGGCGTCACCGCACTAATAGAAGCACTTCTCTACGCAGCCATAGAAGGTGACAACCTCATGCCAATGCGTCTGACGCGACGCGCGGCGGTCGGCATCGCTATCATCTGCGGAGCCCTAGCCGCATTTCTGGCCGTGGTGTACCTCCAGGGCCAGAAGAAGCCGGCCACTCCCGAGCCCCCGAAGACTACTGAGGTCGTGGTGCCTCGCGTGGACATCCCCGCGCGAACGGTAATTACCGAGGACATGCTTTCGGTGATTACGGTGAAGGTCGAGGATGCTCCGCGACTGCCCGTCAAGACACCCCAGTCCATCGTCGGCTACGTCGCCGTGGAGGATCTGACGGCGCAGCGCCCCATTTCGCATAGCCAGGTGATGGCGCGTGGGAGCGCATTTGGCCTGTCGGGCATGGTTCCAGGCGGCATGCGCGCGGTGACAGTGGAAGTTGACCCGGTCACGGGTGTTGCCGGTCTGCTCAAGGCCGGGGACCATGTAGACGTCATCGCGACCTTCGAAGTGGGCGATCAGTTCATCGCCCGCACGATCCTCCAGGATATCGAGCTTCTCGCACTTGGGGCCCAGACTGTCGCGAGCACAGCGCAGCAGGAGAAGCGTCTCGCTGCAGGCCAGGCAACAAGTGGCGGTGCTCCCGCGGCCGAAGAGGAAAAAGCTGCGGAACCGGCTGAGGAAGAGGAAAGCGGAGGCGGCCGGACGCGCGCTCAGGCCTACCCCAATGCCACTCTAGCGGTGACCCCTGAGGACGCTCAGAAACTGATCCTGGCTGACCTTCGCGGCGATCTGCGCCTTGTCCTGCGCCCTGTCGGGGAGTATGACTTCGTTCCAGTGCCCGTGCACGACATGACCTCAGTGGCCGGGCCCGAGTACGCCGCCATTCTCAAGGCCCAGAACCCCCCCGAGGAGAAGAAGGAAGAGGAAGCCAAGCCTGCACCGGCTCCCGTGCAGCAGCCCATGATGGCGCCGCCGGTACCCCAGCCCGTTACCGCACCGGCCACGAAACCGGAGAAAAAGAAGCCCGAGGTGGAGATCATCCGGGGCGACACCACAACCCGGGTTATCCCATAGCCAGCACCGTCCCGTGCATTGAACTGATTGCAGCCAACGACACAACACTCATCGCCACAACCCGCAACGCATGTGCCCGGGGAGGAAGCAAACATGAAGCGACGGCGCCGGCAGGATCCGGTCCCGAGTCCTCGCAATTACCGCGGGGTGTCTCTGACCGTCTCCGCCATTTTCTGCCTGCTTGTATTGGCCGCCCCTTTCGCTCACGCGGTCAACGTCCTGCAGATAAAACAGGACGACAGCAAAGTCATGACCTTCGACCGGATGAAACGGGTGTGGGTGACCAACCCTGAAATCATCGATGTCGTGGTCAGCAGCTACAACGAACTGCTCCTGTACAGTAAGGCCGTGGGGCGAACCAAGCTCTACGTGTGGGATGCCAAAGGCAGGCACGAGTACTCGGTTGAGGTCACCCGGCTTCCCTCCCCCGAACAGGTGTTGCGTGAACTGTCCAGTCTGCTTGGGCGGTCTTTCACTTACACCATCGTGGACGACAGCACCATTCTCATCGAGGGCGAAGTGGCCACCGAGGCGGAGAAGACCCGGGTCAGCCGCATCGTGGCCACCAAGAGCGAGGGCCTGAAGGTGCTGGAACTCGTGACTGTCCGCGAGGTCAAGGTCACACCCGCCGAAGAGCACCGACGCGCCTTCGAGAAGCTCTTTCCCCAGCAGTTCCGATATTCGACCATCGACGATAAGACGCTTGTGATCGAGGGCGAAGTGGGTACAGCGGCGGAAAAACGCCGGGTGGAGAAGATCCTGGCCGCCGCGAGCGCCATCACCGTGGTCGATCTGGTCAAGTCCCTCGAAGGTCTGGATACCCCCGAAGCACAGCGCATCGAGAGTATCAAGAAGGCAATCGGTCCTGATTACGAATACCTTGAACTGGAGGGTTCAATCCTCGTAGTCAGCGGACAGGCGCCGAACGAGGGCGAACGTGAGCGCATCGACAAGATCATCAGTGCTGCAAAAGGCGACATCACGGTCGTGAACGTGGTCACGCTCGAATCCGACACCCGCTCGCCGGCTCAACTGTACGCGGAGCGTCTGAAGCCGCTGTTCAGCGCCGCTTACACCTTTACCCCCCTGGGGGAGAAAGGTCTCGTTGCAGAGGGCGTAGCGGCGACCCCACTGGAAGCGAAGCGGGTATCTGAGGTGCTCAAGCTTCTTGAGGGCGAGGTGGAAGTGGTCAACCTCATCGCCACCAGCCCCCAGGACCCGGCCGAGAAGGCCGTGGCGGTCTTGCGCAGCGGACTGGGTGAAGCCTACCAGGTCCGCAGCCTCGGCGAGAACATCGTGCTCGTGGAGGGCATCGCCGCCGGTGAGGCAGAAGCCCGACGGGTGGACGCTCTCGTCGCCGCAGTGCCGAAAACGGTGACGGTGGTCAATGCGGTCGCGCGTTCCGGCTTGACCTCCAGCACCGGTCTGGCCCGCAAGTATGAACAGGCCTTGCGGCCCATATTGGGCGAAGGACTCACCTACACCACCCTGGATGACGGCACTCTTCTCGTGGAGGGCACTGTGGCCACCGCGAAGGAGCGCGAACGCATTGGGCGCATTCTCGCCTCACTCGACGGAACCGTGAAGGTGCTGGATCTTGTTACGCTCCCGGCCGATGCGAACGCCGCGTCGAAGAGTCCGGCTGAGCGCGCTGTGGCCATGCTCAAGGACGCCCTGGGTAACGCTTACACCGTGCGTACCGTAGCCGAAGACGTAGTGTTGGTCGAGGGAACCGCGCCCGGGCAGGCGGAACTGGACCGTGTCAATCTGGTAATCAACGCCAGTCCCCAGGGCGCTCGCGTGGTCAACCTGGTGACGACCGACGGCGGCGGCAGCGTCGCAGCACGGTATGAAATTGCCCTGAAGGAAGTGCTCGGGGAGCAGCTGACATACCGCGCCATCGATGACAAGACCCTCCTGATCGAGGGCTACGTGAAGAACGCCGGCGAGAAAGAGCGAGCATCGAAAATCATCGCCTCCCTGACCGGCGAGCTGACGATCCTGGACCTGATCGGCATTCAACCCGGTCCGGATGCCATGGCGCAGTCGGAAGCGTCCCGAAAAGCCGACTTGATTTCACAGCTTCTCGGCGAGCGCTACTCGGCCCGGGCCGTGGACGAAAAGACGATCGTCGTTTCCGGCACGGCGCCCGGCCAGTCCGAGCAAGAGCGTCTGGGAAACGTCCTGCAGCAAGTCGCGGGCGACTTCACTCTGGTGAACCTGATCCTCGCACAGGACGAGGCAGACAAACGCAGTCCCGCGGATCGTCTGATCGCGGCGCTGAAGCAGGCCGTCCCCGAAAACCTGAAGTTGCTTGCGCTTGACGAGCAGACGGTTCTTATTGAGGGCATCGTGCCGACGACAATCGAGCGCGAACAGGTGGAGAAGATCGCCACCGCCATGTCCAAGTCGGGTGGCGCAAGTATCGTAACTCTCGTGTTGTCCGAGATGCAGGCCAAGACCCCTGCGGCCCGGCGCATTGAACACCTCAAGCGCATCCTTGGGGACAAGTACAATTACATCGTCTGGGATGAGGACACGGTTCTCGTAGAGGGTACAATTGACGACGCAGCTGAGCTTGAGAAAGTGCGCAAGATTCTGGAAGCCGCCGACAAGGATTTCAAGGTCGGCGACGTCGTCACATACGGCCAGGGCGGCGCGGCGGGGATGGCCGAGGAGACCACCAGGCAACTGGCCCAGACCATCGCGCAAGCCGTCGGTGAGCCATACAACGTCTGGATGCTCAAGCCCGGGAAGATTGTGGTTGAGGGCGTGGCTCCCGACGAGGCGGCCATGAGCCGGCTGAACACGCTCCTGGAAGCCTGGGCTGAGGAAGTCAGCGTCATCAACCTTGCCACCGTAGCGCCGACTCCAAGCGTTCCGCTGGTTGCCCGTGCCGAGTCTCTGCGGGCTCTCCTGGGCGATCTGTACCAGGTGCGTTCGCTCCAGGGCAAAGCCATCGTGGTCGAAGCTACGGTTCCGACCGCCGAGGAGGCCTCACGGGCGAGAGCGATCATGGCGGCGATGGGAACCGATGTGCCGCTGGTCGACCTGGTCACGGTGGCGAACCCGGCGAAGCGCCAAGTACTCGCCCACGTCAAAGTGCTGGACATCAACCGAGGCGTCCTCAAGCAAGTCGGTATCAACTGGGGGCAACTCACCGGTGAGACCGGCGAGTTCACCTTCGCTGACCAGCCCTTCCTGGTCAAAGTACAAGAAGGTGTGGACTTCATCAATACTCTGGGCGTGAACGTCAGCGCCCTCAAGCAGGGAGACGTGGCGCGGATTCTTGCCGAGCCCAACCTGGTCGTGAACGAGGGCGAAAGCGCGAATATGGTTGTTGGTGGCGAGGTGCCTATCCCCGTGCCGCAACTGGGTACCGGGGCCACCTCCATCACGGTTCAGTACAAGGAATACGGCGTGGTCCTGCGCCTGAAGCCGGAGATCATGCCCGACGGGAAGTCCCTACGCCTGGAAGTCGAACCAGAGGTCAGTTCCATCGACCCCGCGACGCAGGTAAGCATCGGCGGGATCTCAATCCCGGCTTTCCGCACACGGAAGGCGAAGACAGTGGTGAACATGCCGGACGGCGCCACGCTGGTCATCGGCGGCCTTCTGCAGCATGACCAGACCCGCGTGATGCGGGAAATCCCGGTGTTGAGCAAGCTCCCGATCATCGGCGAGCTGTTCAAGAGCAAAGAGTGGCGTCAGGGATTCAGCGAGCTCGTTATCCTGGTGACACCCGAGATCCTGCACACTGTCAAGCCCGAACAGGCAGAGCCTGCAAGCAACTGACACTTTGATGTGCAGGGCAGATGTGGCCGACGGGGCATCTGTGAGGGAGCGAAGGAGCGCGGGAAATTGATACGCATAGTGATCACTGAAGCGAGTCTCGGTCTGGTCGACAGCCTCCGGCGATACCTGGCATCCAGCACCGAGTACGAGATCGTGGGGTATGCGAGGGATGGCCTGGAAGCCGCGCAGCTTGCGGTTCAGCTGACCCCCGACGTGCTGGTCGTTCACGAAGCGCTCCCTGAATTGTCCGGTTTCCGCGTGGCCGAGTTGGTCAGCGCTGCGGCTCCCCAGGTAGCAGTGCTTCTGCTGCTGCAGGACGAATCCCCCGAGCGCCTGCGCCGTGCAATGGCTGCCGGTGCACGGGGTGTGGCCCCCGAGAATGCTTCGCCTGAGCGTCTGACGGACGCCATCGCTCAGGCCGCGACGCTCAAGGAGATCCGCCAGGAGCCCGAGTTCCCACTGGTGACCGACCCGCAGCGGATGCCGATCAGCATCGCGGTTACGTCGACCCGCGGCGGCGCAGGGAAAACCACGGTTGCCGTGAATCTTGCGGTCGCCTTTGCCAACCGTTTTCCCGATCAGGTGGTCCTCGTTGACTGTCACAGTCAGTTCAGCGATGCTGCGGTGGCGCTCAACCTATCGCCCCATGACAGCATCGTCGACCTGGCGTCTTTCGAGGAACTTGATCCTGAACTGGTCAAGACCCACCTCACAATCCACGGTCCGTCCCGTCTGCGACTCCTCGCGGCCCCAGACCTGCCCCTGGATGAAGACGCTGACCTGGGACGGCTGAACGTGCAATTCATGGCATCGCTGATCGGCCACCTGCGCAGGTCTTTCCGGTTCGTTTTCTTCGACCTGCCGCCGCTGGTGTGGCCGACGAGCGAGTACATCCTGTCTCGCTGCCAGGAGATCATTATCGTCACGACCCTTTTCGATCTGGCGGCTATCCGGAATGCACGCTCCCTGGTCGCGTTGGCGAGGGGCGCCGTGGGGGACAAGGAACGCGTGAAACTTGTTCTGAACCGCTTCCCGTTCCGGGGCGACTTCAGCTTACAGGACCTCGAGGAGACGGCCGGGCAGAAGGTCTACCACCAGCTGCCAGATGATCCGGATGTCGCAAGGGGCGCTTTCAACAAAGGCATTCCCTTGATCACCGATGCGCCCGGCTCGGGGCTGGGCCGGGCCCTGGTTGGGCTCGCAGACAAGTTGCAGACGCAGTTCTCGGGAGCGGAGCGCAGACGATAGATCGTCTTGCTCCACGCTGCCGGGCAGCGTTAAAGGCAGGACGCAGCACACACTGAAGACCATTCCAGCAATCGCGCCCGGTTGCGTCGCCGCTGGCCAGGGAATCTCCGAGAGAGAGCCTGCAGTTGCGCCTGCCGGGCGTCGCCGAATCCGGAACCACGTCGACGGCATGCAAGAGCCGCTATCTTGAGAGGCTCGGACTAGAACAATCAACGCGCGAACCTCGCGCCAGAAGGGGAGTTCGCAAAGTGTTGCCACAACCCAGGCCACAGGCCAGACCTGCCAGAGCGGAAGCGGTGTCCACGCCCGTGTCGCAGATGGCCGAAGTGCGAACGAAGGTTCATCAGAAGCTGCTGCGAGAGACGGAGTTCTCAGTGCTGCAGCGGATGACGGAAGCCCAGCTGCTGGAGCGCATCCAGTACCTGACCGATGTGGTTGCCGATGAACTCGGCATCTCCCTTTCGGCCAAGGCAAGGGACCAGCTCCAACAGGATGTGCGCAACGAGGTCATCGGTTTCGGACCGATCCAGGGCTTCCTCGACGATCCGACAGTCAGTGAAATCATGATCAACGGCCCAAACTCGATCTACGTGGAACGAGACGGGCGGATCACGCGTACCGATGCGGTTTTCGTGGACAACGGCCACGTCATGCGGATCATCGAGAAAATCATCGCGCCCCTCGGACGGCGCTTGGACGAGGCCAGCCCGATGGTAGACGCCCGCCTGCCCGATGGCTCTCGCGTCAATGCCATCATCCCGCCGTTGTCCATCATTGGCCCCGTGGTCACTATCCGCAAGTTCAGCGCCGATCCACTGTCGCCGGACGACCTGGTGGCCTTCGGAACCCTCTCCGAGAAGATGCGGATTTTCATTGAGGCCTGTGTGAAGGCGCGCCTCAATATTCTGGTCAGTGGCGGTACCGGCAGTGGGAAGACAACCACTTTGAACGCTCTTTCGTCCTTCATCCCGGAAGACGAGCGCATTATCACGTGCGAAGATGCGGCGGAACTGCAGTTACAGCAGCCCCATGTTATTACGCTGGAAAGCCGCCCGCCAAACATCGAAGGCAAGGGCGAGATCACGATCCGGCAACTCGTGAAGAACTGCCTGCGCATGCGCCCTGACCGAATTATCGTTGGGGAGTGCCGGGGTGGCGAAGCGCTGGACATGCTGCAGGCCATGAATACCGGCCACGACGGCTCACTCACCACACTCCACGCCAACTCACCGCGCGACACCCTCGCGCGTCTTGAGACCCTTGTGCTTATGGCCGGCACCGAACTACCGGTCAAGGCGATCCGCGAGCAAATCACATCTGCCATCGACCTGGTGGTTCAGCAGACCCGTCTGCGCGACGGGAGCCGCAAGATCTCGCATATCACCGAAGTGCAGCGCATGGAAGGCGAGAGCATCGTTATCGAGGACATCTTCCGCCTGGAACGCCAGGGAGTAGGACGAGACGGACGGATCCTGGCGTACCACAGGCCAACTGGCGTCCGCCCGTTGTTCATGGAGCAACTCGCCGCGGAAGGTCAGGACCTCCCCGCGGACATCTTCCTGCCCGACTCCTGAGACAGGGTTCGGCGCCAACTGGCCGTACAGAAGCGGCCGAAGGGGTTGACGCGTAATGCTGCCGCCTGCCGTATTCATAGGGATCATCGTGCTTCTCAGCGCCGGCACCGTGGGTGCTCTGATCTGGCTGCTCGCCGGTTCCTCGAGCAGTGGCCGTGAACGCCTGGCTGCTCTGACGCCCGCAGAGGCAGCCAGCGAGGACAGTGGGGCCGTCGCCGGTCCGCGCGGTGATGCTGTTCCCGCCCTCACCCGCGCGCTGCAGGAGACCGACTGGTGGCAGGACATGCAACTCCAGCTGATCCGTGGCGGCTGGATGCTGCGTCCTTCGGAGTTCGTCGCGATCTGCGCTGGTATCGGCCTCGTGGCCACCGGGATTTTCGCCCTGGTGCTTCACAATGTCATGCAGGGCCTTGTGCTGGGCGCTGTCGTGGCAATGGTTCCGTATGCGGTCCTGAAGAATAATCAGCAGAAGCGCCTCGCGACCCTCACATCCCAGGTCCCGGATGCGCTGGACATGCTCGCGGGATCCATGCGCGCCGGTTGCGCGCTCTTGCGCGCGATGCAGGTTGTGCGCTCACAGATGCACCCCCCTATCGCCGAGGAGTTTGGGCGCGTTGTCGACGAAGTCAGCTACGGCGTCAACGTCACGGACGCGCTTGGGAACATGGTGGTCCGCACGGGCAGTTACGACCTGGAACTGATCGTGGCGGCTATCCAGACCCAGCTTACCGTGGGCGGTAACCTCGCAGAGATTTTCGATAACATCGCCGAGATGATCCGTGAGCGCGTCAAACTCATGGGCGAACTCCAGACGGCTACCGCGGAAGGACGGATGTCGGCGCTCATCCTGCTGGCAATGCCTTTCGTTCTCGCCTTTGCCATCGCCGCCATCAGCCCCGGTTACCTGGACCCACTGTTCAAGGAGAAGCTCGGGCTGATCCTGCTGGGTGTGGGCGTCTTTCTGATGGTGGTCGGCTCGCTGATCATCCGCAAGTTGATTGACATTGACATCTGACACGGCCGCGCAGCACTCCGACCGCGGGCCGACCTGGAGTGGGTCTGAATGCTCATACTCTACGCGATCGCCGCGCTGATCTTTGTGGGTGTGGCAATTCCCATTGTCGGCATCTACCTGGAAAGCCGCAGTGTGCGGGTGCAGGAGCGTATCAAGCGGCTCAAGCGCCCGCGAATTACCCCTGGCTCACCGATCGAGCAGGAACTCCAGCGATCCCTCTGGGAACGGGCCATCGCACCGATGCTCAACGGCATCGGGGAGACCGTACTGCGCGGGACCCCCGGCGGCGCGGTGGAGCAGACCCGCAGGAAGCTGGAGATGGCCGGCAACCCCGCTTCCCTTGATGTGGCGACATTTATGGTCCTCAAGGCGATCTCACTCGGGGTCGGCATCCTGTCTGCAGTCGCTGTAGTCACGCTGTGGAAGTTCGACAACCCCATGCTCGTCTACACCGCGGGCGCATTCCTCATCTTTGGTGGCATGGTGCTTCCCGATTCCATGCTTGATTCCGCCATCAAGCAGCGCCAGTACCAGATTACGAAAAGCCTGCCGGACCTCATTGACCTGCTCGTTGTGAGCGCTGAAGCGGGAACCGGTCTGGACGGCGCGCTGGCCGAAGTCGTCCGACGCAAGGAAGGACCGCTGCCTGACGAGTTCGGTCGCGTCCTCACCGAGATCCGCCTGGGAAAGCGCCGTCAGGAAGCCTGGCAGGACATGGCGAACCGTTGCGGCGTGGACGACGTGCATAACCTCGTGGCCGCCCTGCACCAGGCGGAGGAACTGGGGGTCAGCATCGCCAACACGCTCCGCGCTCAGTCAGACTCACTGCGAACGCGGCGGAGCATGCGCATCAAGGCAGCCGCTGCCACGCTCTCCACGAAGATGCTGTTTCCAATGATCTTCTGTATTTTCCCGGCGCTGTTCATCGTGGTTCTTGGCCCGGGCCTGATGTCGATCACAAAGGGCTTCAAGGGCATGGGGTGGTAGTCGCAAACCAGGCCGATCCTGGAGACAGGTGGTCTATCGGTCTATCGACTTCAGTCCTTTAGGATATATTGACGAAATACCATGTAATAGCTTATTATGTCCTCAAGATACACTCCAGAGCCGTCGCTTTCTAAGAGACGTCTGACCTGGCACGGCAAGGGTATAGGGACGCCGGACCTGGCGGGAATGCGGTTGATGGCCTTCCTGCTCGACTACGGCCTCTCCCCAGCTTTGGTCTCAGCCTGGCCACTATGCGAATTCTCGTGACGGACGTCGATTCACGATCGGCGAATGTCGCCGCGGATGCGCTGCGCGTTCACAACCCCGAGTGGGAGGTCGCGGCGTACACCGTGAGCGGCGGTGCGGTTCCACGTGTTGAGGATTGGGATCTGGTCATCTGGGACGTGGCTGCAGCCGAGGATCCGCTGAGCGGCGAGCAGTGTCGCACCATTCTCTGGGCAGACGAAGATCAGCGCGATCGACTTCTCGCCGCGCTGCAGTCCAGTGATCTTCCTCACCTGTTGCGCTCGGGGCGTTGGACAGAAACTCTCATCGAGGTAGTTCGCCGGGCTGTGCCCACCTGTGAGCACGCCGTTACATCGGCATCGCAGCAGGTAGGAGGGAAACTGGCCGACTGCCTGTGCAAGGCGAAGGACCTTCCCACCGCACTGACGCACGCGGTCTCGGCCGCCAGCCGGAAAGGCGGCTACGATATAGGTCTTATCGCGATCCTTGACACCGAAACGGGAGAGCTCGAACACTACGTCTGCGGCCTGTCGGCCGATGCCGGACAGGAAATCGCGGAAGCGGTCCTCGCTCAACTCACCGTGGACGCATGCGAGGCCTGCACCCCGTCGGTCCTCATCGAGCGCACCGGCGATATTGGCGGCACTGCCGAACGCACCCAATTGCGTCAAGCGTACGAGAAACGGGGCATCGTCGGTCATTGTCGCGTCGTGCTCACCATTGGGGAGACCGTTGTCGGGGCCCTTGTTCTTGCCACCACCCGGCCGTGGGATTGCACCACGGAGGAGGCATTGCGGCTCACCGAACTGGGTCTCGAGACCGCGCTTGTGGTCTCGCGGCTGGTGTATGGGCGTCTGGACGCGCGCAACCAACATGCACGCGCAAGGCTGCTGGATGCATCTGTTTCTCTGGGTGCCGGTAATGATCTCGGCGCTGTGCTCAAGGTCATCGCCCGCAGCGGGCAGGACGTGGCCAATGGTGTGGACTGCGCGATTCGCGTGCTCGCGGAGGACAGGCGACGGTTCACCGCCGTCCACTGCGCCGAGCCCCGAGATCCGGCATGCACGGACGACCCGCTGGAGGCCTCGGACCTCGAATGGCTGGCGGTCAATGCCGGGGAGACGGCGGTGAAGCCGGGAGTCGGCGGGACCGGGCCATCTGTGGCGATCCCGATCAAGCTCGATCGTCAGCCTGTAGGCACGCTGTACCTAACACGGCGCTCGGGAACCGGTTTCCGGGCCCACGAGATCAGCGCTCTGAGCTTCCTGGCGGCCCAGGCAGCGGTGGCCATCCACAATGCCAGCTTGTACGAGATCGCCAATCGGCGAAGCCGTCACATGGAAGTGGTGGCTGCCCAGGCGTGGCAGGAGGAGGCGCGTGCCCGCGCTCTGTTCGAAGTGGCCACCGCGGTAACCGAGAAGATGGACCTGCCGGATATCCTGGCGACGGTGACCAGCAGCGCCTGCACCGAAGTCGGCTTTGAGCGCGCCAGGATCTACCTCACCGACCATGAAAAACAGGTGCTGGTGGGGCAGATGGAGGCGCGCGCCAACGCAGATCCCACGCCCCTGCTGGACCAGGCGATCCCGCTGCACCAGGAGTCCGATCATCCGTTGGCGCAAGCTGCGATGGGTTCGGCGCCGTACGTCATCGAAGGCATCACCCATCCCGAACCGGACGATGGGCGGGCGGAGGAGCGGCTGCTGATCCCGCTGGTCGGGCAGGGAATACTGGTGGGGCTCCTGGTGGCCGATAATCCCGGCAGCGGGAACCCGGTCTCTCCCCAGCGAACCCGGCTCCTACACTCTCTGGCGGGACTCGCAAGCGTGGCCATCGAGCGCGCTCGCGTGGACAAACTCCGGGGCACCCTCATTTCCTCGGTGTCCCACGAACTGCGCGCACCGCTGGCGTCGATCCGCGCCTACAATGAGTTGGTCATGGGCGGCGACGTGGGCGAGGTGAACGACGAACAGAAGCTGTTTCTCGGGCGCGTGGAGCGGGCATGTGACCGTCTGGAGCGACTGATCCAGGACCTGATGAACCTGTCGAAGCTCCGCACCGGCGACGTGTCCATCAAGAAAGCGCCGGCGGACCTGGCCAATGTGATCCGCGGTGTGCTTGATACCATGCACCCCAAGGCGGCCAATGCCGGCGTGACGCTGAACTTCCATGAAGAGGCCAAGCTGCCCATGACGATGACCGACCAGGGGCGGCTCGAGCAGGTCCTGACCAATCTGGTTGACAATGCGATCAAGTTCAACGAGGCCGGCGGCACGGTTGACGTGACGCTGGCTCAGGACGGGATGAGTGCGGTCATCAGTGTAGCGGACGACGGGCCCGGGATCCCCCGCGCAGCCCAGAGCATCATCTTCGAGGAGTTCCAACACGGCACCGACGAACGTTCCCGCGCCAAGGAGGGCGCCGGCCTCGGTCTGGCCATCGCTCGCCGGGTCGTGGGAGTCATGGGAGGAAAGCTGTGGCTGGAGAGCGAAATGGGCAAGGGGAGTACTTTCTACGTCTCTCTGCGCCTGGAGCCCGTCGACGGAATCCAGGCGGATAGCACCGATTCATGACTGGCTGCCGGAGTCTGCGGCACACAGGGTGAAGCCAATGAACAGCCGTAAGATCCTCATCATCGACGACGACGAGCTTCTGGTCGGCGCGATCCAGAAGAAGTTTGAAACCGCCGGGTTCGATGTGAGTGTGGCCACGACGGGAACCGTGGGACGGCAGCTCATCGAGCGCGACAAGCCCGATCTCATCGTGCTCGACCTCGCCCTGCCCGACGATGACGGGACCGACATCTGCCGCGACACCCGGGCCTCAAGCGGCATCCCGATCATCATGCTCACCGGGCGCGCGGAAGAGACCGACAGGATCGTGGGTCTCGAACTGGGGGCCGACGACTATGTGACGAAGCCCTTCAGTCTCAGCGAGCTCGTGGCCCGCGCGCGTGCGGTTCTGCGGCGGACCGAGCCCAAGCGCCAGGTGCAGCAGGCTGAAGAGCCCACGCTGCTCGAGGGCAACGGCGTGCGCGTGAACCTTCGCGGACATGAGGTCCTCGTGGATGACGAGCCGGTCTCGCTCACACCTACCGAGTACAAGCTCCTCGTCGCCCTCATGAAGCACAAGGGCGAGGTGCTCAGCGCCGAGAAGCTCCTCGAAGCTGTCTGGGGTTACGACGAGTACGACACCCACCTGGTGGAAGTTCACATCGCCAATTTGCGGAGCAAGATCGAGCCCGATCCGAAGAACCCCGAGCGCATCCACACTCTCCGCGCATTCGGCTACCGCTTCGGGTAAAGGCAGATCGCGAGACACGCGAACGGGCCGCCCCGTCATGGAGCGGCCCGCTTGTTGTTGTCCGGGATATGGCAGGCGCGGGCGCTATCGCCCAGCGAGGACCTTCAGGATCGCCTCGCGCCGGTCCAGCAGCGTCTCCGGCAGGCGGTCGAAGTACTGTGGGTGCACGAACACCCCGGGTACGGGGTCCAGCAGCCTCTCCAACTCCTCAGCCCGTTCTCCCGAGATCCTCCCGCGCGCGATGGCGTCCTTCGCTGCCTGCATCAGCGCCAGATCTTCCAACCCGTCACGCACCAGTTTCAGCCGCAGGGAGGGGATCGTCGGCCCCCCGTCAGGGCCGGGGTAGACGATCCAGCCGTTCCCGTTGTGCACTCCGGCGTACGGGTAGGGCGAGAGCTTGTCGCTGAGCTCCAGCGTTTCCCAGAAGTCGTCACCGAAGGTGTATGCATCGCCGGACCACAGGAAGACCGCCTTCGCGCCGAGCGCCTGGGAGACCCACAGGGCCAGCCGCTGCTCCAGCGCCGGGTTGTCGATCTGCATGTTCGGCGCATCCACGAGCGGCGCCCGCATCTGCCAGCGCACGGGCAGGTGGCAGTAGTAGTGCCACAGTTGCGGCTGTTTCAGACTTGCATGGCGCTTTAGGTCATATCCGCTGGCGGAGATGTCGGTCATCCACGCGTCCACGCCCTCCGCCATGTTCTCGTGCCAGTCGGACGCAACGTACACTCCGATGCCCGGGAACTTCTCCCGCATCTTCCGGGCGAAGGGGACATTCTGCTCGCGCCACGTCCTCTCGTCCGGCTCATCGAAACTGTAGACCCAGGTGTTTTCGAGCCAGCCCTTCTCCTTGAGGTGCGCGTACAGGCTCTCGAACTTCGCATCATCGCCGCGCGGCGAATCGACCTCAAACATCCACTGGCCTCGTTCGGCGAGGAAGGTGCGGAGGTCGTCAAATGCTGAAGGATTCGCCGGATCCCAGGCACCTTTGAGGGCGTCCACGGGTACCACATGGTGGTCCAGGACCAGCCCGCAGTGCTGCCGGAATTGCTCGGGCGTCATCTTCCCGCGTCGGAACCACGCGACAAACGGGTACGCCTTGGGCTCCAGACTAAGGCCGGGGACCACCTGGATCGGGACCACGGCACGAGCGGTCTCATTGCCCGAGGTCAGGCTGACGCGGCACTCGATCCTGCCGCCGGGATGGTCGGCCGGGAGCGCGACGTCCACCCAGAAGGCGCCACAGTCGAGGCCCTCCAGTGGCAAAGTGTCTTCGCCCTCGAGCAGCGGGTCGGGCCAGCGCTCCGGGCTGTAACGGGGATATGCGGCAGCGTCGGATGTCTTCACGAACACCTGCCGGTATACCGTCACCCTGGCGCCGGGCGCATCCACCTGCACCCGGTACTGGGCTCGCGGCGCGCCCATGCGGGGGAGCGCAACCACCTGGAAGCCCTGCGTCTCCCCCGCGGCTGCCCAGCGCTCGCGTGCCACCAGCTCGCGCTCCGCGCCGGCAACCGTGGTCTCTCCGCGGAACCAGTACTTCACAGGCCAGATCTTCACGAGGTCATGGGTGATTCCCAGCAGGAAGGGAGCGTTCGGCTTCTCGGCGAAGTGGGCCTGGAAGCGGGCGAGCTGGTCGCTGAAGGCCAGGCCCCACGGGTCAACAGTATCCAGCAGCGCCTTTTCGGCCTCGGGCACATCAGGCGGGGCAGCCTCGGACAGGATCGCCAGAGGCAGAATCAGCGCAAGCACCAGCATAAAGACAAGGGACTCCATGTGCATGACCTCCCGTGTGGTTCCGGCGCGCCCACCTGTCGCGTCGCGGTCCCACGGACATTGCGGGGAGGTTCGGCGCGGCGGGGACGCAGTCCTCTTTGGAGGACCAGGGAGTGTTCACCATCACCAGTTTCCTCGACCTTGCCAGAGCACGGCGGAGTGTCCGGACATACCTTCCCGATGCAGTGCCTGAGGATCTCCTGCTTGAGCTTGTCGAGGCCGCACGCTGGGCTCCCAGCGCCGTGAACACCCAGCCGTGGGAGTTCATCATTGTCACGGACCCCTCGGTGAAGGATGCGGTCGGCGACAATGCGCGCTACTTCGGCCTGGGCTGGCCTCATATTCACGAGGCCCCGGCGCTCATCATGGTCTGCGCCCGGAGAGTCACGCCTTTCACGCGTGACGACTGCATCTTCGCGGGTGCCAACATCATGCTGGCCGCCGCGGACCGTGGCCTGGGGACATGCTGGATCGGGGGCTTCGACGAGAGGAAGATGCGGGAACTGCTGTCGATCCCGTCAGACTGGATTCTGCCGGGCTTCTGCACCGTCGGGTACCCGGCAGGGGAAACACAAGCGCCGCCCAAGCGCGCCCTGGACAGCATGGTTCACCATGACACCTTCAAGGGCGCCGGTCTGCGCCTGCCTCACCTGCTGGGGCCGCTGGAAGTGCTCGGCCGGCTTTTTCGCCTGCAGTGCCGCGGGGGAAGGCGCGACTGACCGCCCGGCTACTGGGTGTCCTTGGTCTCCTGAGTGAGCGCGGGCCACTGCTTCTGGTCGCCCGTGTAGCCGCAGTCGCCGGGTTCCAGCAGTCGCTGGCGAATCTCCTCCTGCGACGTGTCCAGGATCTCCCCGTCCACACTGATGATCCGCGGCGTGACGAAGATCACCAGTTCGCTCTCAACGCTGCTGGTTGTCCGGCCCTCGAACAGCGCGCCCAGTATGGGGATGTCGCTGAGGATCGGGATTCTGCGGCGGGTGGTCTCCTGCTGGGTCTGGCGCAGGCCGCCGATGACGATGGTCTCGCCATCGCGCGTGCGGACCGTGCTGGTGGCCTCGCGGGTGCTGAGAAGAGGCAGGCCGGTAGCCGGGTCCACCTCGCTGATGTTGCTGACCGTCACGCGGACGTACGTGGTTATCTCGCCGTTGCCGCCGGTCCAGGGGCGGACCTCCAGGTTCACGCCGACCGGTACAGGATCGATGCGCTCCTGGGTGGTGCCGCTGGACTGGTACTGCACGAGGATGAACCGGTCCTGGCCGATGAAGATCTCCGCGGGCTTCCCGTTGACCGCGGCCACGCGCGGGTTCGACTGGATCCGCGCCTTGCCCTCGGTCTGTAGAGCGATCAGGGTCCCCGTGAGCTTGGCGGTGTTCGCGATCACGCCGCCGGTGAGGCCACCCGCGACGGTATCCTCGTACTGCAGAACTCCGGTGGCGCTGCTCACCCCGAGCCGCTCGTGGTGGCTGGTGTAGAGCGCGGTGATATCCCGCTCGTAGTCTCCGGTTCCCGTGAGCTCGACAGCCACCACCTCCACCATGATGAGCGGCGGCGGGAGATCGACACTCTTGAGGTCGCTGCCGATCTTGGCCAGCATCTGGTCGGGCGCGGTGGCGACCACGGCGTTCTGTTCCTCGTTGGACTGCACGTATTTGACAAGGAAGGAGGGCAGCAGCTCCTTGGCGTCCTCTGCGCGCAGATAACGCACGGGGAAAGATGCGGTCCCGCTGCGGTTGTAAGTGGTCAGGTCTCGCGGGACGCCCTCGCTGAGCATGGTCACATCGCCTTTCGAGGAGAGCGCCAGACCATAGCCGGCCGCGATGGCGCGTATTGCGTCCAGCGGCGCCATGCGGGTGAGGTTCGCATTGACCTTGTGGGTCACAGCATCATCAACGGTGATGTTCAGCCCGGCCTGCCTGGCGATCTCAGCGACCACCCGGTGAATGTCGGCTCTCAGAGCCCGCACCGTGACCAGATCGTCGTGCACATCTACGGACAGGATCGCGTCGTCCTCGTCCTTACCGTTCTCCTTGCTCTTGGCGTCTCCACTGTCCGATCGCAGTGGTGCGTCAACCGTGAGCACGAATGTGCGCTCGTCCGTGCTGCTGCGGCCTTTGAAGTTGCTGCGCTCGGAGAGTGTGACCTCCATGACCACGCCGATCCCCTGCGGAGCATCCTGGGGCGTGTAGAACATGACGGTGCCCACAGGGGGCGTGTCCACATCCAGGTAATGCTGGTCCAGCTTGAGACGCGCATTCCTGAAGGTGACGCTGATCAGGTCCCGCTTGCCCTCATCATCGCCCCAGGTCCAGTCCCACCGCAGAATGCCGTCGGACTTCACCTCGATCTGCACCGCGTTGGAGACCGCGTTGCAGTTGACCTCGGTGATGTAGCAGTACGATTCTGCCAGCGCTCCGCCTGGGACGAAGAGTCCCGCCAGCAGCATGGCGAGGCCGAGTATGGCCTTGGTCTTTGGCATGATCTCGTCTCCGAAAGCCGGGGAGTTGGCCCCGGGTTGAAGTCAGGGCTTCACTGCAACGGTCTCCGCCCCGACGCAGAGCAGAATCTCCTCATCTGTCGTGGCTTGGGTCTCAAAGCGCAATGGCCCGCCGATGGTGATACCATCCTTCAGTGACGGAAAGCCCAGTCGCTGAATGAATCTGTCCCGGGTTCGCAGACCGCCGAACACGATGCAGTCCTGATCGGTAATGCGCAGGTTTCCCTGGGCCTGCTGGCGCGAGACCACGGGCAGGCCGTCATCAGTCTTGCCCACGATGAGGTCCGAAGCCACGGTGAAAGGCACTGTGATGATGCGGCCATCCCCCGACCATGGACTGGAGATCAGGCGTACACCGACATCCACACGCTGGAGCTCGGGTTCCACGCCGTACCACGTGGGCCTCATGAACTGGTAGAACTGCTGCTTGCCGATGAACACCCTGGCCTGCTCGCCGTTGAGCACCGTAATCTCAGGCTCAACCCGGACCTCAGCGACGCCCGCTCTCTGGAGGCGCTGCAGCTCGAGTTTCATGCGGCGCAGAGACTGATCAACGACGCCGACTTGTATGGCGCCCTCGACCGGCTCGAGCCCGACTGAAGTTGTCCCTCGCTCGAAAAGCGCAGCCAGGCTTTTCCAAGCCGATTCCGGGTGGCGCAGTTGCGCCACCAGCACCTTGACTTTCATCTGGTATGATACGCGGTCCAGTTCCACCAGATCGCGCTCTACCTTGTCCAGAAACTTTGGCGGTCCGTAGGCGATCACCGCATTGCCCTCGGTGTCCGCCTTCAGATACCGTAGAACAAAGCCTGGCAGGCAGCGTAACGCCTCGTCAACGGGCATGTTGTGCAGGAGAATGCGTCGCCCGCTGCCGGCCCAGTAAGAGCCCACGTTGTCCGAGGCGCCGGTGGTGATATAGTAGCCGCGTTCGCTGTTGGTCAGTTCCAGGCAGGCCGTGTCGCACAATGCCTGAATTATCTCGCGTGCGCCCATGGCCGGCAGGTTGGCGGTGATGCGGCGATCCACCCCCGGGTCCAGGGTCACCGAAGTACCTGCGGCGTCGGCCAACTTGTTGATGACATCAGCGAAGGGCGCTCGAACCGCATGCAGCCGCCAGCCTTCGCCGGCCTCGTAGATGCGCAGCGTGTACGGCAGCGCCGTTGCCTTGGCCTCAGTGGCCGTCTCGTCCCTGTGCTCCTCGGTGTGGACGGTCAGAATGAGCTCCTGCTTGTTGTCCGACAGGAGCATGTCCACCCCGATGCCTCCCATCCACCAGCCCCAGTCGCGCACTGCATCCGTCCGGCGCTGGAACTTCCCAATGCGTCCCGGTTCGTACAGCACCAGGCTGACGGCCAGACCCACGCCTTCGCTCGCGTTCGTGGGAACCGACAGAGTCACATGACTCACGGGATAGCGGTCCACGTCCACGTAATGTCCGATACCCGAGCGGGCGTTGAGCAGGGCGATATTGAAGCGCTTGAGCCAGGCCAGGTCCCACTGGTCGTCGCGGACTTCCCAGAACTGGCCGGGAGTGACATCGCACTGAAGCGTTCCGTCCGCCTTGATGAACACGCGCACCGCGTTTGAGAGTTGCTCCACCCGCGCCTCGGTGATGGTCACGGCATTCGACGATCCGGACCAGTTCTGGGCGATAGCGGCGGAGCTCGCGGTGAGCACCGAGAGGAAGCACACAGCCGCACGCATCCCGAGGGTGTCTCGCGCCGCAGCCGCAGCATGACCTGCTCGCCGACCGAAAGACTTCATGCGTCTCAACGTTCTCCGTTGGGCTTCTCCGGCTCGAGGAAGCGCTCCCGCAGTCGCTCCTCCTCGTCGGCGGGGAGGTGGCCTGCGTCGTCCAGAATGCGCGCGGTGATGAAAACCGCCAGCTCCACATTGGTGTGCTCAATGCGGTGCGACTTGAACAACTCACCCAACAGGGGGATCTCGCTGATGATCGGGATCCGGCTGTTCTTGCGGCGGCTCTCCATCTGTCGCAGGCCGCCGATAACCACGGTCTGGCCATCACGTACGCGGACGGTTGTGGATGCCGTGCGCTTGGTCTTATTGGGCAGGCCGGTGGTGGCGTCCGGAGCGCTGAGGGTGCTTATCTCCTGTTCGAGGTACAGGATGATCTCGCCCATGCCGCCTGTGAGTGGCCGCATGCGAAGGCGCACGCCGGCGTCGATAGAGTTGCTCTGGCCCTCGCCGGGCAGTCGCACGGGCTTGCTGAGGAACCGCTCCTGACCGATGAAAATGCTGGCGAACAGGCCGCTGACCGTGGCCACCTTGGGGTTCGCGCGCACCCGGGCCCGGTTCTTGCTTATAAGCGCCTTCAGGTTAGCGTAAAAGTCCTGGGTCAGCTCGGTCACGGCGGTCAAAACGCTCTGGCCGGTCACCGAGTCCGTGGTCAGCCCGAAATTGGCGTTCTTGTACCGCAGCGCCGAGGCGAAGGCGTCCGTGTCAAAGTCGGTATACTCGACCACCAACACATCCAGCATGATCTGTGCAGCCGGGATGTCAAATTGGTTCACGTCGGCGCGGAACTTGTCCAGAACCGCGCGCGGCCCGGAAAGCACGACCGCGTTCTGGTCCGTGTTGACCTTGACTTCGCTCTGCAGGAACTGGGGCAGGAGGGATCGGGCGCGGGCAGGCTGCACGTATTTGGTGGTGACGGCCTCAATCTCACCCAGGAGATACGAGGAGGGCTTCTTCGGCACGCCCTCGCTGACCACGTAGATGCTGCCGACTTCCGAGAAGCTCAGCCCGTAGGCATCCACCAGAAGCTCGATGACTTCGCGGGGCTGCTTGTTGACGATGTTGATGGTGACCTGTCCGGAGACGGTGTCGTCCACGATGAGAGGAGTGCCGGTGGACGCGGCGAGGCGGGAGAAGACATCGTGAACGTCTCCGTTCACCGCGAAAACGCTGACGCCCTCGGGCGTGACCCGCACATCCACTTCCGACTTCGCGGCCTTCGAAGAGGATGAACCGGATGACCCGTCGCCCTGAGGTCGTCCCGGTGGCCTGCCTCCCTCGGCGGCAGGGGCCAGATGCGCGATGAGTGTCAACAGTACTATGGTGGAAGTAACCAGGGGAGTGCTGGCACGACTCGAACCGCACAGCATGTTGCTGCGGCCTCCTGAGCCTGGCGATTCACCGCTTCCCGCAACGGGTCGCGTCATCGAGGCGTACGTTCTTCAGTCTTCCCCCGTGCCCCGAGAATACCTTGGCGAGCGGGGGCTGTCAGCATGGAGCCGATTCAGTGGCCGAGGTCGGAGCAGCTGTGCACGGACCAGGCCCGCGCCCAGGTCAGACGGCGCGTTCGCGGAACTCGAGGGTCGAAACGCCAAGTTCGATGCGGTCGCCGTCGCGGAGAAGCGCGGTCTGCGTTGACCTGCCATTCACCCGCGTTGGCAGGATCGCCCTCAGCCTGTGACGTGTGCCCTGCCGCTCGATAAAGCAGTGCTCCAGCCCCACCTGTTTGTCCCGGGTCAGTGGTACCTGCGCCTGAGGTGAGCGACCGACTGTTGCCGGGAATCTATAGAGTATAAACTGTTTACCTCTTAAAGGTCCAGCATGAATGCAAACCCACACCTGCTTCGCCGTCTGCTCCACCAGCCCCACGCCAAGACCGGAGCAGATTCCCACGAGCATGATGCTGATGAGCCGGGACGGGCCGCCACCCATTCCAGCAACGTCGGCGAAGATCCAGGCCACGGCATCGAACAGGAGGCCACCGGTGAATCCGCCTGCGAGTCCGCCCAACAGGCCATTGACAATCCGCGCGGGCGCGCGCTCCGCGATCCCCGGGCCGATGCCCACGGACGAACCGATCAGCGCCCATCCCAGAGCCCGGGCGAGGACGCTTCCCCCGGCACCCCAGAGCCCTGAAGTCTCTGCGGGCAGGATGAGGGTGAACAATGCTTGCCCCAGCGCACCTCCTGCGGCGCCACCCAGTGCTCCGGTGATGAGGCCCGCCAGCCCGGCTCTGGCTGCCCGCGGCCAGATTCCGGCAACGAGCCACTCTGCCGAAGACACGAAAATGCCGACGGACCCTCCCACGACCGCGCCGAAACGGCCCATCTCCAGCAGCAGTTCACCCATTCCGCGCGAGCCGCCGGCAACCTCCACGGCGCGCGCTCCGGATTCCTGCGCGAGCCACCCCAGAAAACCGCCGATGGCTCCCGCGAGAAGCATCTGAAGCGGGAGCGACCGGATCAGCAGGCTGCCCTGATGAATGCTCTTTGATGGCAAGACGCCGCCACTCGCCTCGGGTTCCAGCGGAGGTAACGGCTCCTCCAACTCCTCCTCCAGGGTCACGTCGAGCACCGACTCGGGCAGGTCATCCGTCTCCGCGAGTTCCACCTCCAGCACGTCGTCTGCTGTCTCATCGGTCTCGGCCCGGCCTGGCTCTGTCTCTTTCGTCATGCCGACACCTCACCTGGTGCGCGCGGCGAAACGCCCGAGAATGGCCCCGAGACCGGCGCCATCCCCGGGTGCGTCACCGTAAAGGTAGAAACCTTGGGTGAGTTCGAGGCAATCGCCGTGCCAGGCAAAGATTCCCCATTCGCGTCGCGGCAGGTCGAGTACCACAGCGATGTCCGACGGTCGGGAGAAGAAGGCGCGGTGGATGAGCAGGTCGGGCTCGGAGAGAAAGACGCGCATCCCCGGGTGGGTGTGGTACCAGCCCGCGACCTGCTCGTTGGGGTACAGCGCCTCGCGCTGGTCCAGCATCCTCAGCCACGCCTCCCGGGTGAATGTCAACCGGTCGGCTTCTCGGGGCGCATCACCCACCGCAATAGCGTCCACGATGCGCAGATATTGCCCTGCCTCGTCGCTGCAGGGGCTGCCCACCAGGATCCCGCCGGTCTCCATGGGCTCGTGAGTCTCCGCGTCGCTGAACATCGCCTCCACCGCACGGACATGCAGGAAGACGGGCGAGTTCGCGTCCTGGGGATTGCCCACCGCCTGGGCCGCGCAGCGACAGGGGTCCGGGCGCGGGCACCGGAGCATCTCAGGGCCCTCGACCTCACCCAGTTCAATGATCAGATCGCCAGGAGGGTCACAAGTGGTCAAGCAGTGGACACCCTCTCGCCCGGATTACCATGCGGGGGAACTCGGGCCCTGGTTCGCGGCGACGAAAAACACCACCCAGACGATGGGCGCGATCACCCCGACGATCATCGCCCAGACCGCGCGCACTCGGGCAGTGCTGGTGGAGATAATGCGGTCGCTGGAGGCCATGTAGCTCTGCAGGCCCAGGAAGAAGCCGATCACGGCGAAAATGGGGCAGCAGGTGCACAGGCCGGCCAGCGAGAGAACGAGGGCGGTGGTGGCCCGGTTCTCAGTCTCCGCGCGGGCCACGCGGATTGCCGGCGTGGGCCCGGGCGGCAACTCCGGCGGCCGCGGAGGCATGTACGGCGATGGAGGCGGGCCCAGGGGAGGGGTTGGCTGCGCTGCCGCTGCTCGGGCTCCGGGAGCATACGAGCATCCCAGTGTGGTGCAGCCTCCGTTCTCGCGCCAGCAGTCCACGTGGTGAACCGTCCGACATTCCGGACAGACCAGCACCTCGTCCCCGCTGGCGATGGGGAACTGGTCGTACGGGCACGTTCGGCCCACCAGTTCGTTGGCCGCGAGGGTGGACGGTGGCTCATCGGTCAGTGGCCCTGGAGCAGGCTCCCGCGCGCTGCTGGCAGCGTAGACTTCCTGCCCGCAGTGGGGGCAGAAGATGGTCTCGCGTGTGATGGGGTGCCGGCAGTACGGACAACGCATGCAGGGCTCTCACCCGGGGGACAGGCTTGGCTGAAGTGCACGTGCAGATGTTCGGTGTCAGTTCAGGTCGATATCAATCTCAACATGCCCGGGACGCGGCGGTATCCTCCGCGAGGACGGTCGCTGCGGCGCGGACTGCGCATCTACGAAGTCGATCTCGACATCGGGCTGGTACAGGTCCACGTCCCCGATCGGGAACAGCTTCTCGTTCTGCTCCGCCCAGCGCGCGGCCACCGGGTCCAGGGGGCTGCGCGTGTTGTAGTTCTGGTACTGCAGCATCTGCCCGATCTGGATGATAATATCGACGATGGTCTCGCCCGCTGCCCAGTCGTCGCCGATGCAGACCCAGGATGGATCGATGTTCGGATGGAAGACTTCCGTCTCCATTACACACTTGGGCTTCTCTCGCGGGTAGTTCTGGTGTAGATAAATGATCAGGCTGTGCTCGTGGACCTTAACCGGGCGATTCCGGGCACGATCCAGCCGAAGCCCCGGTACATGATAGACGACCCTGTACTTCTCCGGCGGGTCGCCCTCCAGCGCGTACACCTCAATGTGCGGGTGTCCGGTGAACTCGTCCTTGATCTTCTGCTGGTCAGCATACAGCCTGCGCAGCCTTGCGCTCATGTCGCTCGCTCTCTTGCATCAGTCAAGTTGTTCGCGTCGGCGCCTCGGTGCTAACGTCTGAAAAGCCGTGAGAGCAGCCCCTGGGGCTGCTTCTGGTTGGCCATGCGGTAGTCCAGCATGCTGCGGTACTTCTCTGCAGTCTCTTTCCGGAGAGAGAAGATCCAGAAGCCCGGTGCGGGGCGCACCGCCCGCCGCTCTCCCACGAGTTGCCAAGTGAACACGCCCACGTCATGCCTGCGGGGGTCGATCACCAGCGCGACATGCCCCTCGCCATCGAAGAAGTGGTCCTGGATGAACAGGTCCTGGTCCGACATAAACACACCGAAACCCGGGTGGCTGTGGTACCATCCGACCACCGATCCGCCCGGCAGTTCACTCTCCACGCGCTGGTGGATGACGCCCCAGTTCTCCGGCGAGAAGGTTACGTGCGCCACGCCGCCGCGAGCATCGGGGGCATCCATCGCTGCACGGACTTCGGTCACCCGCTGCTGCTTGGTCGTGTAGAAGCTGCCCACCAGCACGCCGCCCACTTCGCGCTTCGGCTGGGCGCGCACATGGTCGACGATTCGCTCCAGCGCGTCCGTGTGAATGTAGACCCGCGGGGTGCCTTTGGGCTTGCCGCAGGGAATGACCGCGAGGCTTTCGTCATGGTGCGGGTCGAGACCCTCACCCAGCGGCTCCTCCCACACCCCCGTGGTTTCGATGCCCAGATCGTCAAGTTCGTCTTCGGGGTTCTGGCCGTCCCCGTGGACACGCTCCTCCTTCACCGCACAGACCCTCCATCCTCCGCCAAGCGTGGGACAAGGATCACCATTCCGGGCTCCAGGTCAGATGGCGCAATGTTGTTGAACCGGGCAATTATACGCCATTTCTCCCCATCTCCGTACTTCACCTGCGCGATCCGCCACAGGCTGTCGCCGGGGAGAACCGTGTACTCCTCGGGCATTTCGTCAGCCGGGACTGGCGATGGTTTCGCAGGCGCCGTCTCCAGGGCACTTGCCTTCCCCAGTTGCGTCACCTTGCGGTCGAGTGCGTCGATCTTCGCTTCAATCGCCGCCAGTCTCTGCCCCCGCTGGGTGCCCGCGGGTTGTTGTAGGGGGCGACTTGTTGGCGGTCGGGCGATCCAGCCGGCGATAAGGATCGCGGCGAGAAGCGTCGCCCAATGCCACCAGGAGACGCCCCGAGGTTTTCCCGGGTCCGGCGCCGCGACTTCGTAGGGCCGCGCAGAAGTGGGTGCCGGTGCAGCCGCGCCCACGACCTCGGCCCCATAGGGGCCCCGGATGTCCCCGCCCTCCCACACGAAAAACCCCCATTGCCCGGTGCGCGGGTCCAGCACCTGCGCCACCTGCCAGGGCTCGTTGAAGAAGTTGCGGTGGATGAACAGGTCGTGTTCGGATAGGAACAGGCCGAAACCCGGGTGGGTGTGATACCAGCCCACGATGCGCATGTCCGGGTGCTCTCGGTCCCGGACCGCGTTCACCTGTTCCCAGGTGTCGTGGGTGAAGGTTACGTGGGCGCGCGCGGCCTGGGTGTGCAGAGCAGGAATCGCCGCTTGCACCAGCACCAGAGTGCCTTCGGCAGAGGACGATGCCTGCCCGAGAAGCACGCCGCCCAGTTCAGTGTTGGTGTCCTGTGCGCTGTGGTCGAGGACCGCTTCCAGCGCCTCCCGCCGGATCAGCACAACCGGTCCGCTCGATGCCGGTCGCGAAGTCAAGGGTCCCAGTTCCAGGTCCAGATCGTCGAAGTCGGACATGATCACGGCTCCCGGTGAAGTTCGGGTCTCTGGCTGGGCGTGACTGCGGCTCCGGCTCTTACTTCACCGCGCCGGCGGTGAGCCCTTTGATGATGTGCTTCTGGAAAGCGAAGTACAGGATCAGCACCGGCACAACGGCCATGAACACTCCCGCCATCACCACGCCCCAGTCTGTCGCATGTTCGCCCTGGAAACTCATAAGACCGACGGTCAGGGTCTTCTGTCGGTCATCATTGATGAAGACCATCGCCAGCACAAGTTCGTTCCAGATCCACGAAGCCTGGAATATCGCCGCCGTAGCCACCGCAGGGCGCGCAACCGGTAGAAAGACTTTGCGCAGGATGGTGAGGTGCCCGCAGCCGTCGATCACCGCCGCGTCGCTCAGTTCGTTCGGTATGCCGATGAAGTACGCCCGCAGCAACAACACCGTGAGCGGCAGCCCGAAAGCCACATACGGCCCGAGTACTGCAATCCAGTCGCCAAAACGTTCCGCGAACCAGGCCACGTGCACGGACCCTCGCGCCGCATTCTGCAGGAGCAGGGAGCCCGGATTGAAGTGGTACAAGGGAACCAGCACCGCGTGTACCGGGATCAGCAGGCCGCTGAGAATGAACCCCAGGAGCACTGCCGATCCGGGAAATCGCAGCCTTGCGAAAGCATACGCCGCAGGAGCCGACAGGACAAGGATGATTGCTACCGCGAGGACCGTGACGATCAGGCTGTTGAGCAGGTACAGCCCCATATTTCCCTGCCATGCCGCTACGAAATTGCTCCACTGAGGGTGCGTCGGCCAGGCCCACGGGTGAAGGCGAATGTCGGACTGGGTCTTGAAGGCGCTCATCATCGACCAGACCACAGGGGCCACGAAAGCCAGGGCGATCAGGGCCATCAGCGCATTCACAGACCAGGAGGAGACCCGGCGGCTCAAAGCTCGCCCACCTCCTCCTTGCCCGACACACGAACATAGACCACGGTGGCGATGAGGGTGAGGACCAGCATGACCGTGGCAATCGCCGCCGCGTAGCCCATGCGGTCGTCGCTGAACCCGCAGGTGTACATGTAGGTCGCCAGAACCTCGCTGGCATGGTTCGGGCCGCCCTGGGTCATCACCCAGTTCAGGTCGAAGATCTTCACGGAGCCCACAGTGATCAGCAGGGCGTCCATGGCGATGACCCGGCGCATCAGGGGCAGGGTTATCCTGCAGAACGCATCCCAGTGTCCCGCGCCGTCGATTTTCGCCGCCTCGTACAGCTCATCGGGGATCGCCTGCAGGCCGGCGAGAAGGACCATCATGTGAAAGCCCACGTAGCGCCAACAAGAGACGAAAATGATGGAATAGATCGCGAGCCAGGGCGGGTCGCTGAGCCACCCGCGGCCTTGGAAGGAGGGGTCAATGTGGGTCAGGATGGCATTCAGAGCGCCGAAGCCCGGATTGTAGATCATCGTCCAGACCAGACCCACAGCCACCACCGGAACCACGAAAGGTCCGAAGACAAGAGTACGCAGGAAGCGATGGACGGGGCTGGCCGAGCCGATGAGCACCGCCAGCAGCAGGGCAACTGGAAGCTGCCCGATGATGGACAGCACCACGAAGAGCAGGTTGTTTTTCAGGGACAGCAGGAAATAGGGGTCTTGGAGCAGGTTGCGATAGTTGTCCAGGCCCACGTACACTCGGGCGGGATTGACGGTGCTCCACGAGTAGGCGCTGAGCACGCAGGTGTGCACGATCGGATACAGCACGTAGATCGCGAAGAAGAGGATTGCCGGGGCGATGAGCAGGTAGGGCGTGAGTTTGCGCTGGCGCATGGGTTCGGAAAGGTCTCCGGACCCCAGTTTCGCCTCAGTCCGGCAGGGACCTCCTATGTTCCCACGCCGCCGATCCGCCGGGGCGCCTGCAGATATTCCTCGCGCGCCGTCTCATCCATGCCCGCCAGTCCGAGACGCTCTACTGTGCGGCGGCCATCCTTCAGGTAGTTGCGCCCGGTCACCGTGCCCGCAAGGGTGGCCAGCGATCGGGAGACAGGAGTAGGCACCCCCAGCAGCTTTCCCAGCGAGACGTAGGTCACCAGGCCAAGACCACAGTCCTCGTGGAGGTAGCGGTGCTCCATGCCCGGCGGCGAAGCCAGGTCCCCGAAGACGGGGCTCCCTGCATAGCACTCCAGGTAATCTTCGGACTGCGAATACCCCTGCTCTAAGCACATGCGCGGTTCGCTGAGGAGGTCATACCCCAGTGCCTTGCCGAGGGCCATTCGCTCCCGGTCCACACTCTCGATGATCCGCGCCACAGCGGGGGTCACGCCCTCGCGATAGAACCTGTGATCCGCGCCGCGCTGCTCGATGATCGCTGCGTTCGCGAGCATGATCGCCGGGTGGATCACCGGGTTCCCGTTGCACAGAGCGACTTCCAGCACATCCCTCTTGGCTCTCAGACCGGGGAAGATGGGCTGGAGTGCCCGGTGCAGGTCGGCAGTGGCCACGCCGGGCAGCGCGGCGAAGGCGACATGGTTCACCCGCAGGCCGATCTGCACCTCACGCGGGCCGCGGGCCCGGCAGCAGTGGGTGAGGGTCCCGGTCTCGCACAGGAGGAGGTATTTGTCAATACGGTGTTCGCTGAAGATTCGACGCAGTTCCAGCGCCCCGCCGGTGGAGCCGGGATTGAGCACGAGAATGGCCCCGTCGCGGATAATCGGCGCGAGCTCCGTTGCAAGGCGCGCGTGGGCAAGGCCTTGCAGGCAGGCGATGATCACCTCGGCGTCCTCGATGGCCTCCGCGAGGTCAGTGGTTACCAGCGACAGTCGAGCCTCACCCTCGATCACCCCGGCAGCCCTGATGACCGGCGTTTCCAGAAGTTCAGCGATGTTGGCGCGGTACTCGGCCCATTCGAACAGGCGCACATTGAGGCCCTGAAGCGCGAGATCGGCAGCCACGGCCTTGCCGCCGTTCCCAGCGCCGAGAACGGCGACGTTCTGGATCAGCCGGAAGTCCTCAAAGCGTTCGACGGTGATGTCCACGGCATATCCTCATTCAGCTCTGGTTCAAGTCGCAGCGTCCTTGGCGGCAACGCAGGAAAGTGATTTCGTCCGCAGGGCTTGCCGCTCCTTCACAGCGATGGGGGGCAGGGATCACTCATCTATGGGAGCCGTCAGCCGCACAGCGAGCCTGCCCTGGGACAGTCCGCTGATGCCCCGGAACTTGGGCAAACCCGCCACGGCCAACTCCAGCTCATCCCGCGGGCCGCAGTTGAGAGGGATGAGGTCGCCGGGCTTCAACTGCGCCAACGCGGAAAGGGAAGTCTTGGCCCGGCCGAGCACTGCCGTTACCTGGACGGTGCAGTGGCTGACCTGGCTGGCTCCGGCCTTACGGTGGAGGTCGGCGGTTTCGGTCCTCGAAGGATTGTATCCCGACTGCTTCAGCAGCGCCTGTAGCACCGCTGATGGCACCGCGACCCGCATAAGTCCCTGCACGGACGCCACCTCACACTCCAGGTTCACCGCCACCACTGCTTCCTGAAGCAAGCCGCTGCCGAAGCGCCCCGTGGTCTGGCGGATCTCCAGTACATGGGGGGCCAGGGCCCCCAGGGCAGGCCAGGCGTCGGTCCAGGTGAACATGAACTCCTCAACGACCTGCATGGCCAGCGCCCGTTCGAGGATGGTCAATTCGTGTTCCTGCGGCGGGCTGCTGGAACCATCGCCGCCGAGCATCGCGTCCATGAAGGCGAACATGGGCAATGCGTCCACCTGCCAGATGAGCGGGGCACTGTTGGTTGCGAACTGGCAGACGGCCATGATCGGCATCTCGGGCAGGGAGTCCAGGTACTCGTTGTAGGTCATGGGCCGCAGGTTGCCCACGCTGACGCGTGCGGGCAGTCCGGTGGTCTCGGGGATGTGCCGGTGCAGCGCCCGACACAGGTCTTGGCAATGATCTTGCAGATCCCGGAGCTGGTCCGCGGAGAATCTGTGGGCCTGCCGGAAGTCGTAAGGCGTGGCGCGCACTGCATCGGACAGTCGGATGTTCATAATCTACTCCACATACTCGATGTCGCCCGCGTCCAGGGTGATTTCGCCGGCCGACTCCAGTGCCCGGGCGATCTGGACGATCTCCTGCTGCGCTCGTTCCGCTTCCGTGGCCGGTACCGCGCCCAGGAGGTCCATCTCTTCCTCCAGTACGCTGCGGGCACGCTGGGACAAATTGTTGAACACGACCTCCCGCAGGGACCCCGGAACGCCCTTCAAGGCCAGGGCGAGGTCGTTCGTTGATGTGTTCCGCAGCACCACCTGGAGGCTGGGGGTGGGCATGCGCAGCAGGTCCGTGAACTTGAAGATCATCCGCTCAATGGAGACGCCGATTTCCTCGGAACGCTCCTTCACCGCATTGAGCACGTCCTGGGCCATCTTCCGGTTCAGCTGCTGGACCACCTCGGCCACAAACTGCAGGTTCGCGACGGCGGTATCCGAGCCGCCTGCCGAGCCCCGGAGAAGCGAGCCCGCCACGCGCGCGAAGGCCTTGAGCGCCCCCGGCGAAGCGGGATGAGGATTGGACATGCGGAAGGTCACCTCGCGCCGGGTCTCGTCGGGCATGATTGCCAGGAGCTTCGCGCAGTTGGAGGCCGACAGGTGCCGGGCCACGAGCGCGATGGCCTGGGGTGTCTCGTCGCTAATGGCGCGCCAGACCAGGTTCGGGTCGGCCTTGTCCAGGAGGGCGAGCTTCTCCAGGGAGCTTTCCGCATCCTGGTCTGCGAGCGCGCCGAGCCCGCTGCGGATGCCCAGGACCTGTTCCTTGAGCCTTGCGGCCAGGGAATCGGCGCTGCTGGCACCGTCCAGGCGATCGATGAACTCTCGCGCAACGACGGCCCGTTCATCGCCGTCAAGGGTGCCGAGCTTGCCCAGGGCCCGGATCAAGCGGTGCGCCGTAAGTGGGTCCACGCGCCTGCAGATATCGGTGGCCAACTCGGGGCCCATCATCGAGATGACGATGGCGGCCTTCCGTAAGTCCGGCGACATGGGGTCGTGGCCGCCGACCGTTTGCTCCTGTACGGCGCTTTCCGGCGCTTGCACTGCAAGGTCTGTCATGGGCTCCTCCGGCCGCTGTTCCTGGGTTCTCGTGGCTGGGCATCGGCTCGCTGCGGTGAGCCTTGAGCTGTGGCGCGCCACCAGTTGCCAACTCCGGGGTAACCGGCCCGTTACAAGCGATCGCTCAAGTTCAGTCCCTGCAAGCCGTTGTTCAGAGCAATGCAGTCCACCGCCTCACCCCAGGAGACAGACGCCAATGATTTCCGCATCCAGCACGCGGCCCGTTGATAATGTCCTGCAGCGCATTCCCCCTTTCCCGACAGCTCTTGTTTCAATCCTGCACAGCTGCTCGGCCAGCGATCCCAGCGTCGCCGACATCGCCCAGGCGGTGTCCATGGAGGAAGTCCTTGCAGCGAAGGTGGTGCGAGCGGCGAACGCGGCCGCGCTCGCACCGGTGCACCCCGTGGACAATGTCGCTGATGCCGTCTCTCGCCTGGGTGCTTCGGCCATTCGCGGCATGGCTTCGGCTTACTTCCTGGGCAATGTGTTCTCGGGGGCGTTCTCTCAGTCCGGCCTGGACCGGGAGGCCCTTTGGCGGCACAACCTGGCAGTGGCCGCCGCAAGCGCCGGCGCTGCAGGACCGGGCACAGAGCGTGCCAACGCCTACTTCGCGGGCCTCATGCATGATGTTGGGAAGATGATCCTCGCTTCGGAGATCGGCCAGGTCTACTCCGACTGCATCGCCGAGTCCCTCGCCACAGGGAAGGACCTGTACCTGGTTGAGCGTTCCCGTCTGGGCACCGACCACGCGGAAATCGGCGCGGATGCCGCGGAGCAATGGCATTTCGCGCCAGATCTCGTGGAGGCGATCCGCCGGCATCATCAGATCCTGGGTGCCGGCCTCCTGCAGCCCCTGGCATCTCACGTGCTTGTGGGGAACCAGGTGGCCAATGACATGGGTATCGCGCTCATCACCCAGGCACACGCGGATGCCACCATGACGCTCACCACGATGACCACGAGCATTGGCGCGGGGATCATGTCTCGGGCGCGATGGGCGCTGACCAACGAGATGCCGCGAATCGAGGCGATGCTGGGATCAATAGTCTGACCGTCAGGCCCGGTTTGTGTGGAAAAAATGTGAATTAGATGGTGAAAAATCTAAAGAACTGCGTCCTTCTGCCGATAGTATCGTCGATAGCGGCTGTCGACCCCTCGGAGAGAAGTTGGGGTGAGAGCCGCAGCACCACTATCGGCGCAAGGGCAGCCTGGAGTACAGCCGACGCATCGCCGGGTGCACGGTGCGGAGAGCTGCCAGGCGGCGCCGGCCAGGCCTTGACAGGGGGACGCTTCTCATGGCCTACGCCACACGAGCACTTGTCGTGGAAGATGACGACGCTTTGAGGGAATTGACGGCTGAGGTTCTGTCGCGCGACGGATGGGAAGTGGATGGCGCGGCGACGGGTGCAGACGCATACAAGCAGGTGATCGAAACCGACTACAACCTATTGGTGTTGGACCAGCGGCTGCCCGATGCTGACGGGGTGGAGTTGCTGCAGAAACTGCGGGCCGACGGTTACGATGGCCCGGCGGTCATTGTCACGGGATTCCCCACCCTGGAGCGCGCAACCGCCGCTCTGGGTATGGCGGCGACGGACTACCTCGGCAAGCCGCTGGAACCCCGGCAGTTGGTCCTTATCGGCCGCAGAGCCCGGGAGGGGCAGTCCGGCCAGCAGTGGAAATTCCTATGGAAATCCATCGAGAAACGCCACGGATTCCGCCACGTCGTCAGCTGCAATCAGGAAGCCCGGCGCTGTTACATTCATGCCGCCCGGGTAGCCGACAGCACGACCCCCGTCCTGATCGAGGGAGAAACGGGCACGGGCAAGGAGTACCTCGCCCGGGCGATCCACTATATGAGCCCCCGGGCAGAAGCGCCCTTCGTGGCTCTCAACTGCGGCGCGGTGCCCGATACTCTCCTGGAGAGCGAACTGTTCGGCCACGAAAAGGGCGCTTTCACCTCGGCTACCAGCGCGAAGGCCGGCATCTGCGAGATGGCGCACCGGGGGACGCTTTTTCTCGACGAAGTGGGTGAACTCAGCCCGGCTGCGCAGGTGAAACTCCTGCGATTCCTGCAAGAGCGCAGCTTCACCCGCCTGGGTGGCCTGAAGAGTGTGGACGTGGACGTGCGCGTCATCGCCGCCACCAACCGCGACCTGCTGGATGCCGTGGCGCGCGGCCAATTCCGGGAAGACCTCTATTACCGCCTCGCCGTGATGCCCCTGTACCTGCCGCCCTTGCGCGAACGGCCCGAAGACGTGGCACTGTTCGCGAAGCACTTCCTGCGGGATATCCGGAAAGAGCTTGGCCGCGGACCGGCCGAGTTCTCCGACGAAGCCATCCGGATACTCCAGGGCCACCCGTGGTCCGGAAACCTGCGGGAACTGCACAACGTCGTCCAGCGCAGCGCTCTGCTGGCGCCCGGAGAGATCTTGGGGGCTTCGGACGTGTTCCTCGGCGGAGCCTCTCGCGCAGTGTCGGGGAATCCGCGCCAGGCCACGCTGCCCTTCGGGGACGAGCGGATGACCCGCCCGGGCGGCATCATCCGCTCCGGTGGGAGCGAATACTTCGCCCTGGGTCGCGAAGCGGCCTCATAATCCGTCCCAATCCGCTTGTCACCGGCTGATCTCGTAGTACATGGTCTTCCAGTCAGGGCCGATGGTGAAGCTCAGCTTCCCGTCGGCCCGTTGTGCTGGAACCTCACCGAGCACGCTGCCGTCTGCGCCGATGGCCTTCACGGTAAGGCCTTCGACACCGGTTCGGACGGAGATTCTCCCGCGCACCGGGTCGATGAGAATCGGCCCGGAACCGTCGGCGACCTTCTTCTTGCGCAGCAGATTGTATCGGAAGCCTGTATTCTCGGCCCTGCCCACCGCGGCCAGAAGCAGTCTGGAGGATTGGGCGATGGGCTCGTCCGTGAGCGAAGACAAGGCGATGGTCGCGAAGTTCGTCGCGCTGTCCACTGTCAGGTCACTGGTCTGCTGCGGGCCGGCCTCCTGCAGGAAACCGAAGACCGCCTGGCTGCGGGGCGAATCCACCTTGCCGACGCGGTCCGCGATGTTGCGGCTGATCTGGCCCGTATCCGAGACACGGACATCGTCCGGAACTTCCGATGGCTCACTGCATTCGACCACCCGGTCATAGCCCTCGGGCCGGGTGAAGAGCGCGGTGTCGAACCGGGTAATCTCCGACAGGCCGCGGTATGCGGGGGCGTTCCAAGGTCCGGGTGACTGGGCACTCACCGCCAAGCTTTCAGGAATGTGGATCGCCACCTTCTCGCGGGCCGGGTCCACGTCGCCCCGCCGGTAAATCAGCGCGCAGTGGGCGAACAGGCCGAAACGCGCGGGGTCATTGAAAGTCTCGAAGGCTCCCGAAATCCGATCGATCGGCACCGCGGAGCTATGGCGGTACGTGTAGACTGTGAGCCCGTTCCAGTCTTGGAATGCGGAAATCGCTGCGATCCAGACGGGCAGTTCGGCGCGCCATTCATTGGGCCACGGCTCGTCCCACTCACTCACGAAGAACGGTTTGCCCACCACCCGCTGGAATCCGAGGCCATCAAAGATTGTGCCTCGCGAGGCCACCATCGGGTTGTTGCCGAAGGCGCCCTCGGAGCTGGGGTGGTTCCAGTAAGCATGCGAATCCGTGTAGTCCATGTCCCGCAGGGCCGCCAGCAGTGCGGCATTGCGGGTCCAGTTGCTCCCCGTCATCGGCACGCGCACCCCAACCTCGTTCCGCAGGTACTGCTGCATCTCGAGGTAGTAGTTGCGCTGCACCTCCACGAGAAAACGCATCAGCTCATTGGTCTTCACCTGGAAGTTGATGGGCTCGTCGGGAAGCTCGATCTGCTGCTTCTCGGCCCACTCGCGGTACATGGCTTCGAAGCGGGTGCGGTACGGTTCCAGGGTCACCTGCTGGGTGAACAGGTCATTCTCGTTGGCGAACTCCATGAGCGCGATCGCCGGGTCATCCTTGTAGGCTAGCCCGGTATATGGGTTCACGTGGGTCCACAGGTTGCGCGAGAACTCCTTCTGAAGCTCGATCAGCCGCGGGTCGAAGTTGGAGTAGGGCTTTGCGCAGGCGTCAAGCTTGTCCACAGCATCCACTTCGTCCCCGGTCTTGAAATACCGGTTCACAAGCTGGTCGAGGTAGATGTAGATACCCTCGCGCTTCAGGCAGTAGATGAGATAGTCGAAGCGGTCCAGGTTCTCGGCGTCGAATGTGCGGGTATTGTCCACGTCCTTCGGGAAGAAATGGCGTTCCGACCAGGGAGCGTCGGCATGGTGAGTGCGCACCATGTTGATGCCGAACTGCGCCAGACGCCGCGCGATTTTCTCGGCCTGCTCGTGGCTGGGAAAGTTTGCGCCGGCGGAGAAGCACGTGCCCCAGAAGCGCACTTCCTCTCCGGTGTCGGCGAACACGAACTTGCCGTCACGGACAGTCACGAAACCTTTGCTTCCGGCGGGCTTGTGGTTGAGGAAGGACACATCCACCGGCGCGGAGTCCCAGGGAAGCGTGTATGCGACCCAGTCCGACGTATCCGTTTCGCTGGTAGCCAGCGCCTCATTCAGGATCACCTGAAGAGGGGTGTTGAGGCGAAAGGCGAAGGTGCGCTGGACGTTCTCACCGGCCGGGACTTCCTCACCCTGCTCACCCCGGCGGAAGTTGAAGCGGAACTCAACCGTACTGCCGCCCCAGCCTCGATTGTCCTGGATCAGGAGGTTCGAGGGCTGGTCCACGTCCAGCACGAAGCCGGTGTCCTTGCCCGGCGCCACGGTGACTGAACTGACAGGGCCCGCGAAGAGGGTGTTGTCTCCATGCTTCTCGGGGATAGTCAAGGTCTTCTCTCCGTCGGGTGTGGAGAGGAGGACCGCCGCCCCCTGGTAGTCGTCGAGTTGCGCGTTGAATGACACCTGGTACCCGTTCAGGCGCACCGCCTGAGGAAAGCTGAGTCCATACGAGAGCCCCAGTGCACCGTCCGGACGTGCCTGGGCGGTCTCCTGGAAGACCATCGTCGCCCCGGCCGCACCGGGCACCGCAAGCGCCCCCGTGACGAACCTGTTTCGGTCGTCGCCGGACACCTGCACCTGTGCTTGTTCTTGCGAGGCGTAGGACCAGCCCACACCGTGGATTGCCACGAACACGTCGAGAAGCGCATTGTCCCGGGTGCCTATGCGCACCTGCCCCTTGCTCTCCAGGAGGGCGAAAGGCTTCTCGGGGTCAAACACCGCCGGCGGGTTGATGGCATCCACGATTGCGGCCACCTCCGAGGTATTCGCGATGAGGACACGGAACGAGCGGTCGGCAATGAGTGCTGGGCCCACTTGTGCGTTGCCGAAAACGTTGAAGCGCACCTCGTAGTCGCTGGCTCCGTACACACGATTGTCCTGCACCACCACTTGGGCTGTTGCAGCGGATGCGATGACGAAGCTCTTGCCTTCTCCGATCTCCACGGAAAAGGCGCAGGCGGGACCGCTCAGGTTCAGTGATTGCCCCTGTGCCGGGAGAGGCTTGCTCTGACCGGTGCGCCAGAGGGTGGCTTGCCTGCCCTGGAAACGCGCCGCGGGCAGCATGAAGCTGATGTAGGCTCCCTGAATCTCGGTGGACTCCGTGAAACGCAGGGAGTAGTCGGCCTTGAGGGCTTCGCCATCCTGCGTCGCCGTGACCGAGTATGCCAGCCTCCCGGCCAGTTGCGCCGGCAGCCGCACCGCGCCGCGCACCGTATCGCCCTCGCGAGTAGCGCCTTCGGCCTGGGTCTCATTGTTCGCACCGGCCCAGCCCACGGCGTGCATGTTCACGACTGCGCGCGCCAGTGGTTGGCCGTCGGAGACCTTGAGCACGCCGGTGTCGGTTACTTCGAAACTCATGGGCGCAGCGGATGCCCAGAGGGTTGCGAGCAGGACGAACACGGCGATGAACCTGAACATGATTGTCTCTCCTGTGCGGCGTATTCGACGGCGAAAGCTGTCTACCAGCGCCCCGAGGCGAAGGGCCTGCCGCTCCCTGCGACGATGCGGATGACCTGGCTGCCGAAGGAGGGCAGGTCAATGGGCATTCGCAGTGCACCGTCTCGTGATTGCACCGCGATCTCTTCGCCTGTCATCGCGTCGAAGGCCTTATAGGAACCCCTCGGAACACCGAGCTCCAGCGTGCCCTGGCTCGGCCCGAAGAAGCTTACCGCAAAGACAAACAACTCATTGCCATTCCGGGTTCGCATACTCACGTCGAAGAGCGATTCCTGGCGACTTTCCCCCGTGGCATCCTGCTCTGATGTCGCTGCGAACGTCCACTGGGGCTTCACGCCAGCGCCCCGCAGGGCCTCCAGCCACAGGTTCATGCCGGCGATGCCCGGCACTCGCGACCGGTGGGTGGGCCCTATCGCTGACAGGAACCAGTAGACCTGACCCCTGCCCAGGGGGACCCGAACCACCGCCGGACCACCGTTCTCGTCGCGGTGGATGATTTCCCCGCGCCCGGTGCGCAGGTTCCTGACGACGCCCCGGGCGGGTGCGGGTTCACCGGAAGCGCACGGGATGGTGGTTGCAGTGGGCTCGAAGGCGTCGAACGCCAGCCCCCAGCGCTTTTCGCCGCCGCCGGGCAAATGGGTGTAGGGTCGGTAGTTCTCGTCGAACAGCCCCAGCGGACCGTCTACGATGACCGTGCCGCCGGAGCGAGCGAACCGGGCGATCTTCTCCAGGGAACTGTCACGGATCACGTGGCACCAGGGGACTATCAGAACCCGCTTGCCCCTGAGTCGGTCGAGGCCCTCGTCATTGACGCAGTCTACCGGCAGGCCGTTGCGTTCCGTCAGCCAGTACGCGCCATTGTGCCCCAGCACGCCCGCTGCTTCCCAGGTTGCCCCACCGGTCTCCAGGTTATTCGCCAGGGACACATCGTCGCCCATGAAGAGAGCGACGGGTGTCTCCCGGGGCTCCAGCGAGTGGTAATCATACTGCTGGTCGAAGGTCTTGATGTCCGCACTGAACCGCTTGAAGGAAGGGTAGGTGGGGTAGGGCTTGCGGTCCTTGTCGAACAGCCCGAAGACCAGTGGGAGATTGGCGCGTATGCCCTCATAGTAGTAGTTGTAGGTGAAGTAGGTCATGAGCGGGTAGCCGCGTCCCAGCAGCCACCAACCCTGGGCCTCGGGGAGAAGCTCCGGCGAATTGTCCTGCACGTAGAGCTCATGCACCATCAGTGGCTTGCCCCGTGAAGCGAAGATAGAGGCGTTCATGTCGAAGTTCAGGAACAGTTCCGCCGCGTAGCCCAATGTGGTGGGCATCTCGCCCGGCAGGTACAGGTCCATGCCGCCCAGGTCTGCGATCTCGCCCAGGCTGAACAGCACGTGGGTCTCGAAATTGGGCCAGCAGGGCTGCTCGCAGACATCCACCTGGTGCTCGTTGGTTTCGTGGAAGCTCTCGGCGAAACCCGCGTACCAGTCCACCAGCACCGCATCATGCCACCGCTTCCAGCACAGGGCCCGGGGTCGGTCCAGCTCGAACAGCCTGCGCCAGCGGGCGGTGTTGTCCGAGGGCAACTCCATCGCTACCTTCATGATTTTCAGGCGCTCGGCGGCCTCGTCCACATCTGCTGGACTGCCCAGCTGCTCCACCTGCTCCCACTTTGTGTAGTTCGATCCCCATGCGGCATTGAGCGTCGCCAGCGACCCGAACCGCGCCCGCAGGTGGTCGCGGAAGGCCTCGGTGCAGGCCTCGCAGTAGCAGGGCGGGTAGGACAGCCCTTCGCCAGCGATGGTCTGGGCCACCACGGCGGGGTTGTGACGCATGTACTCGCCGAAAACCCGGGCATTGTGCTTCATCCGGGCCAGTTTCGCCGGATCTGCGCACACTGAGCGGTATGAGATCGCCGGACCATTCCAAGCCTTGAACCCGTGGGCGAGTGTGGCGGACATGATCTTGTCGAACTGGTAGGCATTCCCCGCCCCGGCCATGCGCAGGACGTTCACGCCATCGCGCTCCATAGGGATCAGCCAGGACTCGTCGTCCATCGCCGATGTGTATGCGGCCGCGACATCGCACATAGTCCGGCAGTCCTCGCCATCCGAGGTGTGCAGGCGGAAGCGATTGAGCACCGTGAGACGGCCCTCTTCGGTGGCAGTGAGGGTCACGCGGTAGCTGCCGGGCTCCAGGCAACATCCCGTCGGCAACGCCAGCGTCACATCCGCTCCGTCGGCCAGTTCGAGCCGTGTCTGTGCGCTCCCCAAGAGCATGCCGTCGGGGTGCTCGACTTCGGCCCGCAGGTCGCCGCTGAAGCTGCGTCCCAGGCCATTGGCCGCACGCAGATCGATTACCAGCGGCCTTCCTGACAGGTAGATCACGGGGTGGGGATGGGCCGGTTCAACCCGCAGGCCGCTCCGTTGAGGAAGGTTCGCCCGGGCCTCGCGCATGAGCGGGCCGGTTCCGGCAAGCACTCGCAGGGCCCAGGCCTGCAGATAGCCCTCCTCACGGGGCAGGCGAACACGCTGCTGCTCGCCGGGGAAGAGGCGAATGCCCTCGTCGATGACTGTAGACGGCACCGCACCCGCGATGAACCCCTCTGTCTCGAATCCGATGGGCATCGGCCCGTACAAGGGTGCAGGCGCGCTCTTACCGGGCTCCCAGCGCTGGACCGTGATCGTTGCCGGCGCTTGCCCATTGTTCCGAATGTCCAGCGCCCGGGGGTGGGCGATGGTCGCCGAGAGCTCGGGGGCGCTGGTGACCACGGCTATCCGCGCCACTTCGTCCGCGGTGAGGCGCGTGTTGAACAGCTGCAAGTCATCAATCTGCCCCCAGAATGGGAAGCCGCCGCCGGGCGTGTGGCAGCCTACTCGACCGGGCCAGCCGGCCTCGAGTTCCGTCGGGGCAAAGGCCCCGTTTCGCTCACCCACCTTCTTGCCGTCGAGGTAAAGCGTGGCACCCTGTGCGCTGTCCCAGGTCATGCACACGTGGACCCACTTCTCCTGGCTGAGCGGGTTGTCGATCTCCATCACTCCGGTGAGCCAGGGCTTGGCCTTGAGCTTGCCCTCGTGCAGGTAGATGGCGATTTCGTATCCGTCCACCTGGGTATTCCCGGTCTGTTTCATGAAGTCGATGAGGACCCGGGTGGTCTTGTCCGCGCCGGGGTCAAATCCAGCTTTCGCGCGCATGGCGATGGTGCCTGCGGTGACCTGGTGTCCGAAGAACGAGACGGGATTGGGGAGATAGAGCCCGTTTCCACCGGTGCCGGGCAGGCTCAGGACACCGCCTGCGCTGGTGTGCCCGGTTACTACAGCGGGCCAGACCGTCATCCCAACACTGTGCCCGAGGTCGGCCGGGTCCTCGAAGTCGTACCAGGTGGCCATGGGCGGCGGAGCGGGGAAAACAACGGATGGAATGAAGATGGCGAATGTGACCATCAGAAGGCGGACGTAGCGGACCATGGTATTAGCTCCGATCGCGTGTCTTAGCCAGCATCGAGGAGATTCGCCCGTTCTCCCTGCATCTCCTGCCAGCGCTCTCCACCGACACACTCGTGCGAAAGTCACCATCAAAGTCCACAGTAATATAACTTTTGGAGATGAACCTTTTGGCCCGTAGATTTGTCAACGAGAGTCACGGACCTGCAAGCGGCGCTTCAGCGCCACCGGTCCGACAAGTTGCCAGAAGGCAGCTATTCGGAGGGCGAACTGCATGAGGCGTGGATTCACTTTGATTGAGTTGTTGGTTGTCATCGCGATCATCGCGATCCTTGCGGCAATCCTCTTCCCCGTTTTCGCCAGGGCTCGAGAGAAGGCGCGACAGTCCAGCTGTCAGTCGAACCTGAAGCAGATCGGTCTGGCCTATGCCATGTACTCCCAGGACTACGACGAGAGGATCGCTCCGAACTCGATTGGATCGGCCATGGGCACCGTCTGGGTCCCCGGCTTGCTCCAGCCGTACATCAAGAATACCCAGATCTGGGTCTGCCCGTCATACAACACCCTGCAAGCCACTGCTGCCGTGGGTATCCAGGGCGCCACGAATTGCGCCTGCGCCGGCACCTACTACCGCCTGCGCGGCGGGTATGGCCCAAACTACGGTGACACCAGCCGTCTCAACCCCTGGCCCGTTCCCAGCGGCCGGAAGGAGTCGGACATTCCGGCGCCATCAACCACGCTTCTCGTGGCCGACAGTCACTGCGTCGTGGCTTCTCCCCCGGGCGTTTGGCCCTCCGATGGGACCCAGACCTCAGGGAATCTGCCCTACAGCCTGCGTCACAATGAGGGCGCCAACGTCCTATACTGCGACGGTCACGTCAAGTGGCAGGGATACGGCGGAATGGAGCCGTGTACCCTCGGCGGGCCGGCCAAAGGTATGTGGACCATCACCGAGAACGACTAACCGACCACCGGCCGACCACGCGCGGCATGGCGCCCGGAACCTGGAGGCAGGTTCCGGGCGCTGTTGACTCCGACCAAAGAAACCGCAGGCACATCTGGGCGTTCTGTATCCAAGAGAACCGGGCCGGGACTTCGGGGAACGCGCCCGCGAGTTTCTTGCGCTCGGTTCTTGCGGAGTGTATACTGCATTCTGTAGAAGTTTGGGCCGAGAATGAACACAGAGTTGAACCTGGCCCGAACGGATCAGGCCTCGCGAAGCCACAACCGCGCGGGCATCGGGGACGGATGAGATGATCGAGTGTCCGGATTGCGGCGCACAGAACGCTGATAACAGCACATTCTGCATACGCTGCGGCACCCAGTTCTCGGCGCCGAGAGGCCTTGGCCCCCTGGAGTCTCCCCGCCAGGTGGATCCGAGCCGGCTTGTGGATGAGGCCGCCGAACTGTACGCCGCCAACCAGTTGGATGACGCGGCCGAAGCCTGCCACGCTGCTTTGGACATCGATCCGGAGCTCGTATCCGCCCGGGCGCTTCTCGGGATGATCGAAGAGGACCGCGGAAACTACGCCGCGGCGCTTGCGGAGTACGAGGCGGTCATCCGGCTCGCCCCGGAGCGCACGGCGGAGCGCGAGAAAGCCGACCGCATGCGGGCGCTTGTGCGGCGTGAGGCCGGACCGGCAATCCCCGAAGAAGAGAACCGGCTGCGGCGCTACATGCCCGCGCTCATCGCCGTGGGTGCCGCGCTGGTGGTGCTGCTCGTGGGCGGGCTGATCATCTCGGCCGGCGCGCGAGACCGCGCTGACGACACTGCCGCCCTTGACGAAGGTCAGTCCGGCGGCTTCCTCTTGCAGGAAACGAGCCCCCAGGTCGGGCAACCCGCGGCCACCGGTGAGGGCGTGGAATCCCTCAAGACAGGCGGCGGCGTGATCCCGACGACACCGATCGGTGCGACGATCCAGGACCAGACGGCCCAGCAGAAGCCCAACGCCTATCAGCAGGGCCAATCGAACAGCGGAGGTGGCGGGCGATCGCGCACTGCCTCGGTGGAGCCGATCCCCCTGCCGCCACCCACCGTTGACAGCAAGCCCCAGGGCACGGGCCCGCTGACCACCCCAGCGCCTGAGCCGGCGACCACACCCACACCCTCCATACCGGCGCCATCGGCTATCGGGCCGCCCACCGCAAGTGAACCTGAGCCCTTGCCCCAGGAATCCCGGGGTAAGGTGCGTATCTGGGTGGGGGATGACTCGCCGGCGCCTGTGAGCGGGAACCGGGGCGGGGGACAGGCTCCAACTCAGGGCCAGGGTTACCAGGGGCCTTCTCTGTCCCAGCGCGAGCGCTGGTCCGTCAACAGCCGAACCGGCGCGACGGTGACGACTCGCTCGGGCAGCGCCATGGACAGCGATGGAAGCGGCGGCCCCCGGTTCGCCCCCAAAACCCAGTCGAGCTCCGGCGTTGGAGGGACAGCAGGTCGCCTGACCGCTCGCGCCGGTAACGGCGGCAATAATGGCGGCGCTTCCGGACTTCAGTATCAGCCGCGCGCAAGGCAAGGCGGCGGGTACACCGGCTCAGTCATGCCCACCCAGCGAGATGAGACCAACGGAGCTCACGTCCAGCCGCGCAACTACCACGGACCCTCAACCAGTGCGGCCACCCGCCAGCCGGCCCAGACGCGAAGTGCGCCCGTTGCTACTTCGGCCCAGGTGCAGCGCCTGGCGGGAGTGACTCCGTCTCAGCAGGGCGGGTCTTCCGCAGGCAACGGGGCGTCAGGCTCCACAGCATCGGCTTTGAGGGCCCAGGCGCAGCGCGCCCAGGCATCGGGCAACAGCCAGCAGGCCCGCTTGCTCTACAAGGCCGCCATCGAGGGCTACGCTCGCGAGGCAGCAGCCAATCCCGCCAGAGCCGCTTCCAGCCGCAGTGCCATTGACAGTTGCCAGCGATCTCTCGATGCCCTGGATGCATCTCAATGAGGATCCAGTTGCACGTGTCATCCCTGTTGCTTGCGGCCATCCTGTGCGGGCCCGTGATTGCGCAGCCCGATGCTCCGGCTGCCGTTGGCGAAGCCGACGCTGAAGGGGCTCCGGCGGTTGAGGCACAGGACCCGGCGATTGCCCTTTTCACAGAGACGGAAACGGCCGTTGTGGGTGCCTTGGCGAAAGGCGAGTACGATCGGGCACTGCTGGTGGTTGACGGCGCGTATGCTCGCGGCCTGCCTGCGGCCAAGGTTCACCTCCTCAAAGCGCGCGTTTACGCTGCAAAGCAGGACCTGGCTGCGGAGGAGCAGCAACTGCGCGGCGCGCTGCACCAGGACCCGGCTCTGGTGGAGGCCTGCCTGCGGCTCGCGGCGATCCAGGAGAGCAGGGGATTGTGGCTGGAATCGGCCGACCTGTATCGGCAGGCCATCGCATCGGCACCGGGGCAGGCGGGGGCGTACCTGAAGCTGGCGCGTCTCCTGCAGGAACGCGAGCGGCTCCAGAACGCCATCGAGGTGCTGTTGGATGCGCGTAAAGCAATCCCCGATGACGTGAACGTGCTTTTCGCCCTGGCGAGCGCCCGGGAATATGTCGGGCAGTATGAGCAGGCCCGGGTGGACTACCAGCAGGTCGCCAGGATGGACACGGGCAAGACCCGGCTGGCCGCTCTCATGAAGGTGGGGGATATCAGCGTCAAACTCGAAGACTATGGGGTTGCGGTGGGCTACTACCGCGCCGCGGTGGCGGAAGGCGTAATTCTCACCCCGGAGTCATACGGCCGGGTGGCTCTTGCGACCGACCGGGCCATCTGGAAGCTGTTCGATGACCAGTGGCGGCCATTCCAGGACTATCTGGACAATAAAGACCCCGCAATGGAGCGCGAGGAAGTCTACCTTCGGGCCACAGAGGCGCTGGCCGAATGCAATGAGATCAACGCATTCATCGATTCCGTCCATGCGCCCAAAGCCATGGCCGCGCTTCATGCCCAGCGGCGGCTTCTATACAGCCTGATTTGTGAGACGCTGGTCAATGCCGTTTCGTACCTGGACACCGGCGACGCGGTGCTGGCGCAGGACGCGCTGGACCGGCGACAGGATGCAGACCTGGCGAAAAAGACCGTGGACCAGGGAGCAGCAAGTCCCGAGGGCTGAGTTCGCCACCCGATCTCCGAGCCCTGGTAACATCCGCGGGATGGTGCTCACGCCATGCTGAAACATGACTGGATGCGCAAGCGCGACCGGCGTACCCGACGGTTCGGACAGGACGGCCTGTCGGAGCAGGATGACCGCCTGTTCGACGAAGAGGCGTCCCTGGACGCCGTGCTGGGCCTGGGCGAAGACGACCACGCCGAGGTGGCTCTGGAACAGGAGCCCTGGCCGACGGAGGTTGCTGCGACCTGGGAAACCGATAGTTCCGCGACGGACGCGGCCGGGGAGGATGCCGCCGAAGTCCCCCACGCCAATGTTGCGGCAGATTCGGAAGACGCGATGACGCCTTGGCCCGAAGACGTGCTCGCGGACCAGGACGAGGCACCCGAGCCTGCGTCGGACGATGAAGCGGAGAACGAGGAAATGGAAGCGCCCACCGTGGCGGCTGAGCCGCCTGCGCCAGAGCAGGTGGAGCCCGCACCGCCCCGCGATGATGTGCGAGCGGTGGTGGAGCGCCTTGATGTGCCCGTACAGAGCTTGCGTGACCGCCTGGAGCAGGTGCTCGCGCGCCAGGCACAGCTGCCGCTGGACATTGAGGCGCGCCAGGAAGTCTCCGAAAAAGCCGCCTCCAGTCCCCGTGAGCGCCGGGATGAACTGGTTCAGCGTCTCCTGGACCCCACTCTCAACCTGCATGAGGCCGCGGTATTGCTGGGCGTGTGCCGTACTACGGTGCGCCGGTACACGGACCGCGGCCTGTTGCGCTGTTTCCGCACCCCGGGGAACCAGCGCCGGTTCAATCTCTCCGACATTCTCGACTTCATGGAGCGCCAGCAGCGGGGCGAAATCTGAGCCCCGATACGCCAATGAACGCCCCTTCGATCGACTGTATCCAGGTCGTGCCTTTTCCGACCGGCACCGACGCCCCGGCATATCTTGTGCGCGTTCAGACGGGTGCCGGCGCTTCCGGCGTGGGAGAAGCGTGTGACGCGCCTTTGGACGAGGTCTCCGAAGTCGTGGAGGAACTCGCCGTTCAGGTGCTCGGGCGGCCTTCAGCCAACCGAACCGCGATCTGGCAGGCGATGTGTGGTGCGGCGGGGGACTGGGAAGGCCCGCCGGACGTAATGTCCGCCTGCTTGTCAGCGCTGGATGCCGCTATATGGGATGCCTGGTGCGCATCCGTCGGGCTTCCGTGCGTCGCAGTGATGGGCGGCCGAACCCGCTCAGCGCTGGAGATTTGCCTGGACTGCGGGACCCAGGTCGAGGATGCGAAGGCGGCCCACGCCGAGGGTGTGCGCATTTTCGCGCTTACCGTCGACCCGCGAGATGATGCCGCCGTGGCACGTGTGAGCAAGCTGCGAGGCAGCCTCGGACCCCAGGCTCTCTTGCTTCTGCAGTGTCCGACACCCGCTGCCGATGTGGACGAGGCCGTTGCGTGGGGGCAGATTCTCGATCGTCTCGACCCGTACTGGGTCGAGGGCCTGCTGCCCGACGGCCAGTGGCGCGAAATGGCGCAGATACGGGAGCGGATCGCGTCAGCCACCGCCTGCGGCTCACAGACTATCGGCTACAAACGATTTGTGCGCCCGATCGAGGGCGCGTGTGCGGACATCATCACTCCCCGCCTGGACTCGGTAGGCGGGCCGACTGGCGCACTCTCTCTCTCCGTGATGGTGGGCATGCGTGGCCTGCGCATGAGCGTGTTGCCTGGGTCTACACCAGCGTCGGTTCTCGCGGCGATGCATATCTCTTTCGCGCGGCCAGAAGTCTACCCGCTGCGCATCACCCCATCTGCGCTGGAAGCCTTGCGCCGCGCACTTCCCGGTGCGGTCCGTGATGGGTTCCTGCACCTCGGCGATGAGCCGGGTTGGAGCGGAATCGCAGACCTTGCCGAGGGGATCGAACCTGTCGCCATTTTCGAGGCCTGAGTGAGCCCTATGGACGAGCTGTCAACGCGGGCGACCGAGTGCGAAGCCAGAGTGCGAGAGATCGTCCAGCGCGTCTGCGGCGCGTGTGGGGATAGTTGCTGCCACCAGGGCACCATGGTCGGCAGTCATGATGCCCTGCGGCTGATCAAGGGGATGGCGCTGGAGCCGGGACGGGCCAGCGCTGTGCGCGAAGGGCTGCGCGAGCGTGCCGAGGTACTCACCGCCGACCTGGAGACGCTGAAAGCAGTGGGGAATCTGCTCAAGGCCGCCAATCTCGGCGACGAGCAGCAGCGCGACCACCTTGATTCACTGATCCGGCAGTGGGAGGATTTTATCACCTTCATCTCGGGCCCGTGGGACGCCACCCCCGAGAGCCTCGATGAGATGCTGAAGTTCGCGGGAATCCGCGCCCTTGTCCTGCGCGCCATCGCGGCATTCCCAGGAGGTCACTCGGCCCTGGCGAACTTCGCGAAAGAGGGCTCGAGCTTCAGATTCCGTGGACGGCGCATCGCCCCACCCCGCTGCCTGTTCCACTCGGCCCGCCACGGCTGCACGCTCGGCCGCTGGAAACCCGGAAAGTGCGCCAACTTTTTCTGCACCGGCGACCCGAACATCCTCCAGGAAATCCGATCCGCGCTTTCCTTCGAGCAGTTTGTGCTGGGCAACTCGATGGTCTTGTCCGCCCAGCAGGCGGTTGCTCTGGTGAAGAGCGAGCTCGCCCTCGGACACGAATATGTGGAGCCGAAAGTGTTCATACAGCTTCCCGACGAGCAATTCGACGAGATCCGCGCCGCGCTCGCGGAAAGCTATGGCGGACTGGTGCCCCTGCGTCTACCGGCCGGGCGCTGCATGCTGTCGGTATCCGAATGGGATGAACTGTTCGCCCCGCTGGAAACTGGCGGGGCAGCGGTGGTCCATTGCGGGTCGATGGAGGGCGCGGCACTGTACGAACTGGCCATCGCCCTGGACCTGCGACGGGCCCAGGGGATCGCCCTGCCCTTTGTGCTGGCGGTGGACGAGCTTGCCCCGGAGGGGCCGTTCCCGCACCCCTTGTGGAGTGACCAGCAGATGAGCCAGCCGCTGGGAGCCCTGGACCTGTTCGTGGTTCGCAGACCGGACTGATTCACCCTTCCCGCAAGTACCAGCGTCTTTGGCACAGCCCAGTCTTTCGACACAATTCCTGCCCCGGTCTGCAGTGACTCTCCGTCACCCGCCCCCGGCGGTTCTGCTCCTCGACCCACACTGCTCCAATCTGGCTGTCCACGGGAAGCTCGACGTCCGCCGCATGGGCCTGAAGCTTCACAACGGCCCGGCGCAGGCCGTTCCGGGCTCTTGCGGGGGTGATTCCCAGGACCCGCGCGCTGTCGGCGGTGGTATGGCCGGTGGCTGCAAGGCGCAGAAGGTCGGTCTCCAGAGGAGACAATTCGGCCTTGCGCGCGATGCGCCAGATGATCCCCGCTCCGGGCATCTGCTGGGATGGGTGCTCGCCCTCGTCATCCACGAGAGAACGCTCGTCCGCGGTGGCAAGCCGCCGCAGATAGCTCCGGCTGTAGAAAGGATACTCGCCACGGCCCAAGGTCTTCAGGCTATCTACGAGTAGACGGTCCGCTTTCTCCTCGAGTTCGGAATCCTGCCGGGCACGTCTGTCCGCGTCGCGAGACTTGTTCATCGGTGCGGCCTCCATTGTGGCCTACGGGAATTGCTTGCGACGGCGAGACGGTAGCGAATTGGGCATTGTCGGGTCCTTTGGCAGCCCTTGTCTTTGTCTTGTCGGAGGAGGCTAACGGGCAGCGAGTGCGGAACAAGAGTGCCGGGGAGGCCGTCTCAAGGCTGAACAGCGCTTTCTGTCGCCCGTTTTTTGCCGGGGCTATTGAGGGGCTTGTTCATTTCTGGTACACTTCGACCAGTCCTCACAAACCAACGCGGTCGCCACCTGCCGCGGGAGGTTCATCGTGTCTGTCAGCAAACTGGCAATCACTGGTGCGCTCGTGTCCGTGGTATTCGCAGCCCTCTGTCTGTCCGGTTGTGGCGGGGGTGGCGGTGACGTTGCCACCGCCGACGTGACCGGGACTATTCAGGACGACAGCAGCCTTGCCGGCCTGTCGGGCGCAGTAGCCCGGGTGGATTCCCGCACATCCGCCCCCACCGGCCCGAACGGGTTCTTCACCGTCGAGAACGTGCCGGTCGGCACCCGGCAGCTAGTGATCGCGCTCTCCGGGTACCAGACGGTGACCGTGCCGATAACCGTCAACAGGGGCGGCACCAATATCGGCACCGTGTACGTTCCTCCGGTGCCCATTCCCGGGCAGGGACACATTGTGGGGGAGTTGCGCGACAATGCAGGCACCGTTGCCGGCGGTACCATTGTGGCGGGCGGGAAGACCGCAGTGAGCAAACCCAATGGACAGTTCGCCATCTATAATGTGGCTCCCGGTGCCACTGCGGTTACCGCGCAGTTCTCAGCGAAAATCGCGCGGGCGAACATCACCGTAACAGCCGACCAGACGACGTCGGTGGTGCTGGGGCTCAGCGTCTCACCGCCCACGCCCCCTGCTCTGTAGTAGAAGTCTGACGTTCAAGAGCCACGAATCCGTGACCAAGAGGCGGCCCTGGGAACCAGCGGGTCGCCTTTTCAGTCTATGCTAGCATTACGGCGTATTGCGCGCTTGCGGGGACACACCCCGTGTTGCGCCAAGATCCGCCCGGGCGGCGAATCCGGTTCAGGGTGAAAAATACTCAGCGCATCCTCATCGGAATATCGGTGCTGGTGGTCGCAGGGGCGCTCTCTTTCCTGGCGGTCCGGGCACTGACGCGCCGCGACCGGCCGGCCGATCTCCCTCCCAGCGCGGAACGCGGCGCCGGGGCGGTCATCAAGTCGCCGGAACTGCAGCACATCGAGAATGGTAAGCTGGCCTGGAAGGTGCTCCTGGATCGTCTTGAACTTCAGACGGGCGGCGGTAATGTGGCGGTGCAGGGCCTGCGCGAAGGGCTGATCTACGATAGCAATGGCAAGCCTGTGTTGCGCATCACTGCCAAGCAGGTGAAGGGCGACACTCAGCGCCGGGACTTCGAAGTCAGCGGCCAGGTGGTCGTCACTAGCCCGAAAGGTTTCGTGATCCGCACCGAACGAGCCACCTGGCGGAATGATGTGCAGAAGATCGACTGCCCTGGCGCGGTGAGCATGAAGGCGAAGAACATCGTGATTGCGACCACCGGCCTGGTCTACGCGCTGCAGACCGACCAGGTGGCCTGCCCGAACCAGGTTCGCATGTATTCCGGGGACAACCGCGTGGTGGGGCACTCGCTGGTGTATGACGTGAAGACCGGTAACGTTGATCTACGAGATATCCAGATGGTCATCAACCCCGAGGAAGGCAGGCAGATCCTAAAGGAGTGGAGCAATCCATGAGACGCGCCCGAGGCTACGTGGCGGCGACGTACTGGGCGCTGGCAATTCTCGCAGCGGCTTGCGCCGGCGCCTGGGCGCAGGGGAACGCCGGCCTGTCCACGGAAGTCGGCACCCCGAAGAAGCTGGCCCCCCGCGACCAAACCGAAGCGAAGAAACAGAAGAAGGTCCGTATCAACCACGCCGACCGCGCCCGGTACGACAGCGCCCGCAAGATGTTCTACCTCTACCGGGACAAGACCAACTCCAAAGGGCCCATTGAGTTCCAGGATGACGAGATGAAGCTCACCTGCAATGAGGCGGTCTACAACGAGACCGACGACACAGCGGCCTGCGCAGGGGACCTGAAGATCGTGGACGAAGACAGCGTCATCACCGGGGCCCACATCTACGTGGATTTTGATGCGGAAGTCGCACGGGTGGAGGGCAGCGTCAAGATCGTCACCACCGAGAAAGTGAAGCCGAAAGAGGGGGAAGAAGGAGAGGAGAAGACCCGGATCACAACGCTGGTGTGCGATCTGGTGGAGTATACCTACACCGAGGGCAAGCGCCGCGCAATCGCCACGGGTAACCTGAAGGGCGTCCAGGAGGATAAGACGGTCTTCTCCCCGAAAGCGGACTACGATCTCGAGAAGGAGATTGTGGTTCTCAGTCCGCCCGTACGTATTCAGTTGGACAATGGCAGCGAGTTCACCACCGACGGGGCGACCATCAGCACCGCAGATGATTGGATGGAGACGGGAAACATCACGGGGTTCTTCATTGACAACAAGGACGAAGAGCAGGGCGGGGAAGCGGGCAAGCCTGAGGAGGCTCCCACGCCCGCCCCACCGCCAGCAGCTCCCGAAGGCGAGAACGGATAACCGGCGAGCGGTTGCCGATCAGCGGGAACGAAACGGGGCTCGGCGGTGGTCGTCGGGCCCCGAGTGATTCCGGGCGGAGGACACGCCAGGTTTTCTGCCCTTGCGTCTCACAGCCCCCGAACAGGGGGCGGCAGAGACCCGAACAAGGCTTGTCGCCCCGTTGGGGCTCTGGGGGAGTGTTCAGGGGCGGACTCCACGAGAGCGGCCCATTCGGGGCCTGACGGCAAAGGCGACGACAGAAAGGCAAAGGCGCAGCAGACGACCGCGCGCGGCCACCCGTTACAAGCCCGCGCCTGCAAGGACACGGCAACGGCCGGCGGGCGCGGGCCGCCCGCCCCACGCGGCGCAAGGTGGCGGCCACAATGATAACTAGACGGCTGACAGGCAGGATTGCCTGTCCCACCGGGGGCCGGCCGAGCGGCTCAGAACGGCATCTGGGTGATCGACTGCGAGACCAGTGAAATCGCAATTGCCAGCATCGCCACCAGTCCCATGCCGCAGCTGAAACCCGCGTACAGAACCGGCGGCCAGCGTCGCCAGTTCTCCTCGCCGAACCGCTTCTGCATGTAGTATCGCCCCACCAACGCCCCTATGAACTCCGGGAAAATGAAGTGGGGCATCATCCCCAGTCCGCGGATGAATCCGTAGATCAGCATAACTGGCAGGCGTATCCGGTCCAGGATCGCGTAGGCGATGAGCCCGAATCCAAGACCGCCCACCATAAGTCCGGGCTTGATGGCGCGCTCGAAGATCTCGCGGTGGCCACCCTCGGTGGTCGCCGAATACCAGACCCACTGCTGCAGCGCGGTGAAATCCCAGAACTTCTGAGCGTAGGGGTAACTGATGGATGGGATCGGGTTCAGCCGCCAAATGTAACTCCAGAAAAGGAAGCTGCAGGGAATCACCACCAAAAGCATGAGGACTTCGGCTTTCAGGATGCTCGTGAATTTCGTGCCTGTAAGCTCAACTTCTCGGAACCTTCCCGTGGTGGCTCCGTAGTTCGCGAGGGGGATCGGCGCGAACCATATAGCCACGCCCTTGTAGCCGCTAAAGATGAACGTCGCCTCTCGCACCATGGGGAAGGAAATGAACTGCCCTGTCAACCCGATCATCCGCGCATTGACGTAGGACTCGAAGGGGGTCCACAGGTACCCGTAGACGATAAGGAACACTAGCGGGAAGTCGGGCACCAGTTTCTTGCACAGGATGATGTAGCCTGTGGTCGTGGCGGCGAAGAGCAATATGCAGGCGGTGAGGTTGAAGTCACCCCGGCCCTCTGGTGGCTTGCCGAGGCCGACGCTCTTTTCGGCCGCCGACAGGCCCGCGCGCCGGGCTTCGAGCCAAGTGCCCACCATTTTGTAGATGCCCAGCAGAGCCACGGCGAAAGCGGTGCCGACGCCAAAGGACAGCCAGATGTCGATGGATGCCGCCCAGACGGTGCGCGTGGATTCCATGCCCGGGCGCCACGTGGGCATGTGACCGGTGACCTGCGCGATGGGATTGATGAACATGGTGGCAACGGCTGCGGAGAAGCTACCGGCGATCATCCAGAATGGCAGCACGAAGCCCAGGAAGATCGTGGAGATATTGGTGACGATACCCGTGGCCACACCCGGCAGGATGCGTTCGGTGCCCTGGGTGAAGTCGATCCAGGGGATGGGCAGAATCTGGATCGGCTGGACGAGGATGACATCGGTCAGCGTTGGGATGGCGACGTAGATGAGGCCGAAACCGATGCCGATCATGCTGCCGATGGAGAAGATGCGCCAGCGCCAGGTTTCCTCCTTCTTCGAAGCCTCGGCAAGGGCGGTCGCTCCCTGCGCCGCGATAGGAGCCATAGGGAAAGGCAGTTTTTCACCGTCGGAGGTGAGCCGGAACAGGGTGTATCCGAAGGTGAACCAGGCGACGCGGCTGAAGACCTGGGTCAGCAGAAGCACGGTGATCGCAGGGACCCAGTCGGGGTGCATGAAAGTCCGCAGGCGGATGGCTTCGGAAGTCCCCGGCGGCGCGACCCAGTTCGGCACCTGGTCCCCGAGGCCGGCCGGTGCCGCGGAGCGGAAGAACTGGTTCCAGATCAGCATCGCGAAGGGCCCGCCGGACAGTGCTAGCTGCCCGATCATCGCCGTGAGGCCGCCGGCGATGTAGTACAATACGTAGACTTCCTGTTTGGACAGTTGCGTGAACGAACGCCGGGCCACCTCGGTGAAGAGAATAATCGTGGTCCACTCGGCGGCCGGGCCCATGGACTGGCCGACCACGAGCCCGAGGTATATGGACCCGGGCATCATGACGAAGCCGATGAACAGTGCGCCGAGGATAGTCTTCAGCCCGAACCCATCCGCGTAGGTCTCGGGCGCTTCCATCAGCGAGCGGTACTGCGCCAGTTCCTGGGCCTCTCGCATCTGCATAGGCGTCTACTCCGCAGCGGACTACAGTATGCCAAGCCTGGGCGTCCGCGGTTTGCGTCCGAGGCGATCCGCCGCCTCAGACGACATTGACCACTTTGCGAACCCACTATTTCGCCGCCCGCGCAACCATTCCTTCCCCGCAAAACAGTGAAGGCCGGCGCATTGCACCGGCCTTCGTAAGAATTGGCGCCCGCCTCTCGTCACTGCTCCATCGCGGCTTTCATCTCCTGCAGGATGCGCGGCAGTTCGGGGGAGGCGAAAATCGCGACGGCTCGCAGGCTCGCACGATCCTGTGCCTTGCCCCCTCTCGCCACCACCAGCGCGTCGGCGGTCAGCAGGCTCATCCCCGAGGGCATGAGGGCCTGCAGGTCTCCGGCAAGTTCTTCGATTTCCCGGGAGATGCCCTCCGGGCCCAGTTCGCGGAGGCGATCCAGGAACGCGGGCAGTGCCTGCTGCGCGGCCTGCTTCTCAGCTGCGTCCGCGATGTTCAGGACGAGTCCGGCAATTGCGGCGTCGCGAACCGCCGGCCAGTCTTCGGCCGCGGCGGCAACCGCCGCCGCCAGTATCTTCAGGTTCGCCCGGGCCACCTGCTCCTGCGGTCTGTCCGCGGCCCGTTCCGCGATCTGCGGCTGCCGGAGCAGGAGCATCTGGCTGGGCGTGAGTATCTCCCGCAAGGCGGCCTCGATCTGGGGAAGGAACCTTGCACGCATCCTGCCGGCCCCGGTTAGCTTCAGCACTCCGTTGAGCACGACAGTGTCCTCGCGCGTCATCTCGCCGCCCCGAAGCAGCCGGGCCTTGATTTCCGTAAGCTCTCGGAGGGTCTGCTCATTGAAGGAAGCCTCAGTTTCGGCAATCCCCAGTTTCGCATACATTGCGAGTACCTGGTCGATCTGGGGGACGGTGAGCTTCAATGGTGCGATCTGGCGGAGGAGTTCGATGTCCTCGAGCAAGCGCGGACCATCCTCGGGAGCGGGTGCAGCGCATACCACCAGAGACAACAGGGCAACAGAGATCAGCCAGCCAATACGGTACATTCTGCGACCTCCCGGAGCACGGCATGCAAAGGTAGACGTGCGACAAGCGGATGAGTTCAGCCTGCGCCGGAGCTACTGCCGTTCAACCGCGGCTTTGACCCGCTCGTAGTTGAGCTTCACCGAACCGTCGCCGGGGCGCAATTTCATGAGTTCCTCCCAGACCGCCAGGGACTTCTCAGTCTTCCCGAGACGTTCCAGACAGTGGGCATAGGTGCGGTATGCCAGGTGGTCGCCTTTGAGTGCCACGGCCTGTGACAGCGGCGGCTCGGCCTTCTGGTACTCGCCGATGTTGAAGTAGTGGAACCCCAGAGCGTTCCAGGAGTCCGGGTCCATGGGCGCCGCGCCGATGGCCCTGTGGAGCGTGCCGATTGCGTCCACATTGCGCCCCATGCTCCATTCCAGCCAGGCGATCACGGAATAGGTCTCCACGTAATCGGGATCCAGAAGGATGCTAGCTTCGCTGCAGCGGATTGCCTGGTCGTAATCGCCGCAATGATACCACCAGTCTGACTCGGCGATGAGCACATCCGCGGCTTGCTCCCACATTTGCTCTTCAGGCATTTGGGGACTCTCGGCAGGCTTCAGGGGTAGGTCATCAACGGGTGGCGGCGCCACGTATGGGGTTGAGAGCGCGCCTTCAATCGCCTTGACTGCAACTGGCGGTGCGCCGTTCAGGGCTTGCCGGAGTTCCCGCACGATCAGGCGCCGTGCGGTTGGGTCGTTGCCCTGGATATGCCAGAGCGCCAAAGCTGCATAATAACGCACCCAGGGCGGCTGACCGCGAAGGGCGGCGATGGAACCGTGCATGCCGCGCCGATCCCCCATGCAGCCCAGGGCAATCGCCGCGTGGATGCGGACCTGCCGCCAGTCGTCGTTGAGAGCGCGCACCAGCGCCGGGGTAGCATCGGGGGAGCCGATCTGGCCCAACAGGAAGGCCGCTCGCTCGCGGGGTGCATGGTCCGGGGACTGCAGCGCGGTGAGCAAGAGGGGCACGGCGGCCACGTCCTGCCTGAGCAACGGCAGCGGCGCCCAGGTGGGACGGCTGGGCAGGGATGCAAGCTGATCAAAGCGGCCGAGATGCTCAGCGTCGGAGTTGTCGGAGTTCTCCGACGCAGGAGCCATCGGTGCGGGCGGTTCCATCATCGGTGCGCCGGGACCGGGCGGGGCTGCCATGCACATAGGGCCCAGAAGCGCGGCGATGAACATCACAATGCCCCTGCCCACGCCGGCGGTGCTGGCTGTCCCGCCTGATCGAATGTCCAGGTAGACTCCTGTGTTCATGGTGGGCTCCCATCTCCGCGCTAGGCGGCATGGAGGTGTCGTCCTTCACAGGAGAACGCCTTGGGAGGCCGGGAATATCCCGTGTTCCGCGTTTGGGAGAGGATCGCAGAGGGTATATTTTGTTTGCAATAGGGCAGCAGACGAAGCCATTGAAACCATTCGCGCAGAGTACCTTACCAACCTGCGAGGGGCGCAGGCGAAGAAGGGAAGCGGTCGTCAAATAGATAATCTCGCAGTTGCGACCCGAGCCCGTCTGGCCTAACCTGCCGAAGCGACGATTTTGGTGGAATGTCGGAAACGACCCACCCGGGGAGTCCTTCTCCCAAATGCAGGCAGCGAAGGCAGAGCAGAGGCGGGCTCGCGCATTTCCACGAGGCGATGAACTAGTCTGCCCGGTAGAGAACAAGAAACGGGGACGGATGCAATTCATTCCGTCCCCGTTGTGCTGTCTGACCGATAGCGTGCCGACTACACCATGAGCGCTTTGATATTCGCCAGGATCTTCTCGGGCGTCGGCAGATTCTCCTCCTCGAGGGTGGCCGCCATTGGTGGGGGCACATCGTGTGCGGACACGATGCGCGCGGGCTTCTTCAGGGATGCGAAACAACGCTCCTGCACTTTGTAGGCGATGTGTTCGGCGAAACAACCCACGGAGGGCGCCTGCACGACGCAGACCAGCCTTCCGGTCTTCTCCACCGACGCCGCGATGGTGTCTACGTCCAGCGGCACCAGGGTTCGAGGGTCAACGACCTCGACCGAAATCCCCTCAGCCTCGGCCAGCGCCGCAGCTTCCATGGCCCGGTGGTACATCCAGCTGTAGGCCACCACTGTGACGTCTGTACCCTCGCGGCCTACTCGAGCGACCCCGATGGGAATGGTGTAGTCGGTAGCCGGCACTTCGTCGGTGAAGGTGTAGCAGTGTTGATGCTCAATGAACACCACCGGGTTGTCATCGCGGATCGCGGACTTGAGCAGGCCCTTGACATCATAGGCGGTGCTGGGGGCGATGACTTTGAGCCCGGGGAACATGGTGGCCACGGCCTCCAGGCTCTGTGAGTGTTGCCCCGCATAGCCTTTCCCGCCACCGATGGTAGTGCGGACAACCATTGGGAGCTTGGCCTTGCCGCCGAACATGTAGCGGTTCTTCGCGGCCTGGTTGCCAAGCTGGTCCATGGTCATGAGAATGAAGTCGATATACATCAGCTCAACCACGGGACGCAAGCCGGCCATGGATGCGCCTGCAGCAGTGCCGATTATCGCGGCTTCGGAGATCGCGGTATTGAAGACCCGCTCGCGCCCGAAGACCTCGAACAACCCCTTGGTAGCCTGGAAAGCGCCGCCGTAATCGGCCACATCCTCACCGTACAGGACCACGCGCTTGTCGCGCAGCATCTCCTCCATGAGCGCCTCGATGACCGCGTGGCGGTACAGGATGCGACCCTGTGCATCGCGCTTCTGCACGAAAGGCTCGGAGACGAGGGACTCCCTCGGGGTTGCCCATTTCGGATCGAGGTCGTCGGAGGTAGTGTCCGCGAACAGGCCCTCGTAGATGGTGGACGGGTCGGGATCATGGGCCTCGTACGCGAACAGGGTCGCGCGCTCGATGCGCTCACGGGCGATATCCCGGATGAGCCGGATTTCGTCCTTGGAGGCGACCTCGTGCTTCACGAGAGCGGTTGCGTAGAGCTTGATCGGGTCAACCTTCTGCCAGGCGTCCTCTTCTTCCTGGCTGCGGTAGGTCTCCCGGGTGTCGCTCAGGGAATGGCCCATATAGCGGTAGGTCATGCACTCGAGCAGCACGGGCCCCTGTCCATTCCGGCACAGGTCGGCCGCGCGGGAGACTGCGTCGCGCACCGCCAGGACGTCCATTCCGTTGACCACTTCGGCGTGCATGTTCTGCAGGTTGTAGCCCGCTCCGCGCCGCGCGAGGTAATCAACGCCCGTAACCTCGCCGCGTTCCTGCCCGGTCATGCCATACTGGTTATTCTCGATGAGGAAGATCACCGGGCAGCCTTGCTTGAACTGAGCCATGCTGGCGAAGTTGTAAGCCTCGTGAGCGATACCATTGTTGGTGGCGCCATCGCCGACGATGCATAGGCAGAGGCGGTCCTGCCCAAGCTTCATGGACGCGAGCGCAGCACCCACGGCGATTGCATACGAGCCGCCGACGATGGCATTTGCCCCGAGATGCCCGGCGTGGAAGTCGGCGATGTGCATGCCGCCGCCACGACCCCGGCAATAGCCCTCTTCCTTCCCGAATAGCTCGGCCATGGTCCGGTTGAGGTGCTCCTGGATCGCGCAGTCCAGCAGTCCACGGGGATCACCAGGGTCGCCCTGCTGGTTCACGAACTCCATCAAGAACTTGGCGTCGGCATTTTCCAGGGCGTAAGCGCCTTTGGCGATGGAGTGGCCATGCCCGCGGTGGGTGCTGGTGATGTAGTCATCGCCACGCAGGGCGGATATTGCGCCGACCGCGACTGCCTCCTGCCCGATGGACAGGTGAGTGGCGCCGATGAACTTGTAACGGGTGAGGGGTTCGAACTTCCCGTTCTTGAGCTTGATGATCATCTCCTCGAAATTGCGGATGGTGAGCATGTACTCGAGGAGCTTCAGAGCATCGGTGCGGCCCAGACCCGCGGCCATGGCGCTCTTGAGATCGCCGTCGTACTGGAACAGTGGAATGGGGGCGAAGGTGATTTCACCCCGGGGAAAAACGGGCAGAACATCGATGTCTCTTGGCATTGAGGCACTCCCTGTATTCACGGGCCGGCACATCGGCCGGGTCCGTAATCTGTGGCCGGACGGCACTCGCACCGCCCGCGAGTTTCAACGGGGAAACCATACGACCCATCGGCAACCGCGCCTAGACTCGTCCCGACGGGGCATTATGCCATAAGCCGCCCATGAAAGAAAGACCACCGTGCCGCATTCATTGGGCTAATCCGGTGATCTTGTTGCTGTTGTGCGCATGGACGGCTGCCAGCTTCGGCGAGCACTCTTACTTTTCAGGCTTATCGGCGCTCTCTTCTTCCGGGACCTCTTCCGTGGTCGGCTCGGCTTTTGCTGCCTTCTCCTCTTCGGGCTCCTCCCAGACTTTGCCCCGTCCGCCACAGTAAGAGCACCGGACCGCCGACCACGAACCGCGGCCCATCCCGGCGGCCTGCATGCAGGCTTTGCAGCCCCTGCCGCCGCTCTTGGTGCAGTTCTTCTTCCCGCCACAATGCGGGCAATCCACGAGTTTCCTTGCCATATTAGCCTCCCTGCTGCCTTTGTGTCATCGCCATCCTGGAGGACATAGGCCTACTGCTCTTCGGCCTTCTCCGAACTGTCTGTGTCCTGCTCAAGCACTCGGCTGGGCGTCGAAACGGGCGCAGCTGCAAGCCCGGCCCGACGAGCCAGTCTGTCCAGTGTCTGCAACGCCTCGGCGTGCTTTGGCGAATCCTCGGGTGTGAGGCGTGCGACGGTTTCGAACATCACCATCGCTGCCGCGATTTCCCCGCGCTCGGCATACAGCCATCCGAGCACTCGGTGAAGCTCAACGTGCCCCACATCTTTGCCCTGCGCCCGGGCGTCGCGCAGGGCCTGCTCGAGGATTTGCACAGCCCGGTCCTGCTCCCCGCTCTCCTTGGCTATCTTCGCCCGGGCCACAGCCAATTCCAGATTGCTGTCATAGTTCGGATCGTTCGAGACCGGGTCAGGATCGTCGGTGACCACAAGCTCTGGCGAGGGCGAGGCTTCCGCGATCTGCGCTGAGACCGGCGGAAACAGCCAATGCCAAAGCGCCACGGCGAGCACGATCCAGATCGCCGCTCCCAGGACGGCGAGAAAGCTCAGTGCTCCCCGCGAAAACGCCCGCAACTTGCCGGAAGCTCCCAAGGCGGTCATGAGCGACAGGCCCAGCATTGGCGATAGGATCGCCGCGGCCATGCTCTGGGCGATCTGCGCCACCGCCTCGCCCCGATCGTACTGCTCGTCTTGGCTCTCCATGACGAAGGGCCAAACGAGCCATTCCAGATGCGCACCGACATCGGCTACCCAGTCGGGCGCTAATGTCTCCAGGGACCGCCTGCCCCAGCCCCAGGCGCACGAGAAAAGTGCGCCCAGTCCTGCGCAGGCCGTCAGGGTTGCTACTGCACGCGCCCGGCTTTCCGCAAAAGGCGCGCCGCCCATGATGAGAAATACCCACAGCGCCGCTCCCGCCAGCAGTCCGACCAGCAGGGCAAGATAGATGCCCTCCCAGAAGATGCCTGCAATGCGCGGATCTCGCTTGCGCCTGGGACGGTATGGCGTGACCGTCGTCAACTCGCCTCAACTCCACCAACTCGGCGGCCGGCTTCTCAAACCAACCTGCGCCCTCAAGACGCTCGGAGTCATATTACCACATCCGCAATCGGTGCGTCGAAGGCCTGCACAGAATCATCCCTCGTCATCTCCGTTGGGTGTGCTGTCATACCGGGGAGGGGATAGTCCTCCAGGCGCGAAGTGGTTGAATGCAGGAGACAGTGGGAGGGCATATTCAGGTGACGACGAGTGCGGATGAGACCGTCAGCAAGGTCCGGGTCGGCGATGTGAATCTGGCATACTCCTACGCAGGCGCAGGCCCGCCGGTGCTGCTGGTCCACGGTTTCGGCCAGAGCTCGTACGCTTGGCGGGACATCGTGCGCGCGATACCAGGCCACCGGGTACTCACCGTGGACCTGAAAGGGTACGGTTGGTCAGACAAGCCCCGGGACGGTGATTACGGGCTGTTCTCGCAGGCAGCACTGATCCGTGAGTTCATCCTGACCCTCGGGCTGCGCGACCTTGTGCTCGTCGGACACAGTTTCGGCGGCGGCGTCTCGCTGGTGGTTGCTGCAGATCTGTGCGAGACCGACCCTGCACGTCTGCGCGGGCTGGTGCTCGTGGATAGTGCGGCGCTTCCGCAGAGATTGCCTTACTTCCTTTACCTGCTGCGGCCGCGGGGGCTGGCGGAGGCGCTGGTTCATCTTGCGCCGCTGCGTCTTGCCGCTGCGGTCGCGCTCCGACTGGCCTGCCGACAGCCCCGCGCGTACACCTGGGAAGTGGCCGGCGCGTACGCATCCACGGTTGCCCTCCCGGGTGGGCGCGAAGCAATGCTGGCCACTGCGCGGCAGATGATCCCGCGGGATATCGACGCCCTGTCGGCACGCTATGCGGCGATCAACATCCCCGCATTGCTCATCTGGGGCAGGCAAGACCCCATCGTGCCGCTGAACGTGGGGGAGAGGCTGGTGAAGCTCCTGCCCTCGGCGCAGCTGCAGATCCTCGACGACTGCGGGCATTGCCCCCACGAGGAGCATCCAGAGCAAACGGCGCGCCTTCTGAACGAATTCCTTGGCGAGCTGGGCTGACCCCGCCGCCAACGAACGGAGACTATCGGGAATGACCCTGGCCAGACAGTTCACCATCGACCTCGTGACCTTCGACCTCGCGGGAACCACCGTTGCCGATGAGGACATGGTGGAGAAGGCCTTCATGGACGCCTTCGCCGAGCACGGGATCGGCGCGCGTGAGGACGAGTTGCTGCCCTACCGAGGCTCGGCCAAGCGCCCCATCATCGAGGCGATGATCGCCCGGCATTGCCCGGATGCTGCCCCCGAGTTAGCGGACAAGACAATGGGTAGCTTCGAGCGCAACCTGCGGCGGCTGATCGACGAGATCGCCCGACCCATGGACGGGGCGGACGCGACCTTCGCGTGGCTGAAAAAGCACGGCATTCGGGTCGGGGTCACCACGGGCTTCGATACACCCACCACCCGGCGCATCCTGGCGAGGTTCGGTTGGGACCAGGGCCTGGTAGAGGCAGTCTGCTGTAGCGACCAGGTGCCCGAGAGCCGCCCTGCGCCCTGGATGATCTTCGAGTGCATGAAAACTCTGGATATCCACGAGCCGCGCCGGGTCATGGCCGTCGGAGACACCCCGCGAGACCTGCAAGCGGGAACGCGCGCGGGTTGCGGCGGCGTGGTCGGGGTTCTGTCTGGCTCGCACGACGCGATTTCACTGGGAAGACACCGCCACACACACCTGATCCGGAGCGTGGCGGATCTGCCGGAGTTGATGATGACCGAGTTCGCGGAGTAGCGGAGCGGGTATCGCCGCCATTCGGAACGGTTGTGCTTCTCGAAACGATGTGTGCTGCAAAGCACCGCAGGCGGGGCTTTGCGTGGCTTCCGCGCCTCTCGGGCCCGGGCTATTCCAGCCGTTCCCCCGTTCCCAGGTCGACCAGCCACGCCTGGCCGTCCTCGATTACCGCGCAGGTGGGGCGTCGCTTGCTCTCATCCGGATCCAGCGGGTATGTGGGAGTGCCCGGGTTGATGTGGGTGCAGCAGCCGTGGGGAATGATCCCCGGCACGTGGGTGTGCCCGGTGAGCAGCCAGTTCACGCCCCATTTCTCGCAGAGGGGGAAAAGCTGATCCGGCGCCATGATGTGCCCGTGGGTCGCCAGTAGACGTACGCCCTCGATCTGCGCGAACAGGTACGGAGTCTGGATTGGCGGATTGACCACAAGCTGATCGACTTCGGAATCGCCATTGCCCTTTGCGATGAGGAGGGGTTGCGACACTGCGTTCATCGCTTCGGCCAGAGCTTTCGGGTCGTATGCCTCAGCAGGCTTGAACTTCGGGCCGTGGTACAGCAGGTCGCCACAGTGCACGATCACATCCGCGTCCCGCAGCGCATGGGCCCAGGCCCGCTCCCAGCCCCACAGATTCCCGTGTGTGTCGCTGATGACGCCGATTCGCATGGGGAGCACCTCCGGGCTACCACGTGGTCTCCGGGCTCAACTGCCAGTTCATGTCAAAATACCCCGCCACCAGGTGGCGGTTGGTGTCGTCGTAGTTGAACTCCTTGCCGTCGAACACGATGAAGTCCGGGATCAGGTCATGCTTGTGGTTGATCCCGCATTTCGCGCCATACAGCTCGCCCGAATACACCGCCACGTACCTGTCCGGCGCGAGAGGGTTCGGGTAGCAGAAGACCAGGCCGATGTCACTGCCAGTGTAGGTCTTCCCGGCGAGAGTGTAGCTGGACCCGCCGATGGTGATAGGCAGGCGGTCGGCCATGCGGGCGAGGACCGAGTTGCTCGCCGGAGTGCCGAACAGCACCAGGTTGTACTGCCGGATGTCTTCCTCGCTGACCTCCGCATCGATCTTCACCCGGGGCACGCCGTCGGCAAAGCTGTCCCATTCCTCCGACCAACGCAATGCCCTCTCGGTGTTCTCGCGGTCGGCTTTCTCGTCGCCCAAGGTGCCGATGACCACTACGAAAGGCCCGTCGAAGACTTCTTCCACCGGGCCGCAGAGCCCCTTGCGCTTACGCGGGGGCCAGGTGGTGTCCTGGGCCTGGACATCGGCGCAGGTGATCTGGAGTCTGCCTTCGGAGGATACCCGCGCGGTGCCGCGCTTGCCGTTGACCACGATGTCAAAGTTCTGTGTCTTCTTCAGCGGCGCGGTGGCGAGATCGATCTCCAGGAGCCGGACGTTCTCGCAGGCTATCCGCAGGCCCGAGCCGTTCCCGCTCACCTGGCAGTCCACACTGGCCGGGATGCCCCACCGCAGGAAGTCGGCGATGCGCAGCCAGTAGGCGGTGTCATATTCCAGGCTGTAGGTCTTGTGGGTGATGCGCCTGGGCGACGGGTCCAGCGTGAAGCCCTTGGCCCAACTCCAGGCGTTCTGGAAGCACGGCAGGTCCCAGTAGATGTAGTGCCCCTCGCCCTTGAACTCGTGGATTTTAATGTTTATTCCCAGCCGCCGTGCGGCCTCGACCATGTCGCGTGACTGCTGGACCGGGATGAGGTTGTCCTCTTCGCCATGCTGTACGAAAATGTTCTGGTTGCGTGCGCTGGGGACGAGATCAATCGGATTGTCCCACTCTACCAGGAACCTGCGGAAAGGCGGGATCTGATCGCGACTCGCGGGCCAGTTGGGCAGTGCGCGGGGCCACCAGACGTGCATATCGGTCTGGCCTGAAATCGGCGTGGCGGTGGCGTACATGCCGGGGTGCCGCAAGGCCATGTTCCAGGTGCCCATGCCGCCCATGGATACCCCGCTGATGTGAATGCGCAAGGGGTCGATATTGTAAAGGCTCTTGACCTGTTCGGTGGCGGCGAGCACGTCAACCTCGCCCACGCCCTGGAAGTCCGTATTGCGCCGGCCGTAGGGGATCAGCAGGATGCACCCATTGTCCTCGGCGATCTGGCAGACGCTCTCGCTGAGGATCCACGGGTCCAGGACAGAGATGGTGGGTACATAGCCGTGGAGGAAGACAATGAGCGGCCAAGGCTTCGCGGGGTCGTAGTCGGCGGGCAGGTGCAGGTAGTACGGCTGCACGGAGCCGTCATTCTCGGCAACGTACGCCAGCTCGTCGAGCACAGTCTTCTCGGCGAAGTAGGGGGTTCCGGCCTGCAGCCGATCCAGCGCCGCGAAACCCTTCTCCAGTGTTTTCGCGGGGCTCTCGCCATAATATCCCCAGCGTCTGGCTGCCGCAAGTTCCGCCTTCTTGAGCTGCAGCTTCGCGAGGGGCATATTGGTGCGGTAGGCGAGAGTAGAGCGGTCGATGTCCGAGGCCTCGATGCGGTTGATCGCCGCCTCGAGGTCATCTGCAGTCCTCCCTGCGGCCGGAGCACCGTTTTGAGCGGTGCAGGAGGCGCAGATGATTACAGCAAGGGCGACCGGAACTCTGAACCACGCGGAGCCGGCACTATACAAGATGATCAGTCCTCTTGGGGGACGAGCTGGATAATATTGCGCTTCCCGGCGGCTTCGTAGAAGGCGTCAATGTTCTCGGCCACCGGCACCAAATAGTTCTCGCGCGAAAAATACTGGAGCTTCCCGGAGAGCTGGTCTGCCTGCTCGGGCGTCAGTTGCCACCAGGATGCCCCGTGACCGTAGATCCAGCAATAATCGTCGGAGTAAGTGCGGATCGCGGCAAGCTGGGTCTCGAACTCCTCCACCGGATAGCGGGCACTCTTATCGGCGTAAGAGCCCACGATCTGGTTCCCGAAGGTCTCTGCTCGTCCGGACCAGCCCAGGAACTTGCCGTCCGCGTCCTTGATTGCTCGGTAGTAACCTAACGGCCAGGCGGCAAGAGCCACGCGTCCGCGTCTGTTCCAGGACTCCAGCGCGCGACCGTCCAGCAGGGCCCGGGCGGTGTTGCGCACGGCTGCCGCATGGTCGCGGATGTTGTCGGGGTCTCGTTCGGAGTAAGTGCCCTCGCAGAAGATGTGAACCTTTCCCGGGTACTGCCCCTCTTCAAGGCCTTCGAGAAGCCCGGCGAAAAGTTCCGTCCAGAGCGGCCCGTAGTAAACCATGCCCTCGGGCAGGACGCCAAGGTCCAGGTCCGCCAGCTCCTCGGCCAGTACCGTACCCACAGTCCGCCAGCGCTCCCGGAACTTCGCCGCAAGGGCTTCTCGGCCGCCCTCGAACTCACTGTAGCCCTCCCACTGGTACTGGTACTGCTCGGACACATACTCGGTGTCGATAGCCAGCATACGGAAACCGGCGAGGCGTGCGAAGCGCGCCCCTTCGCGGAAATTGCTGGTGAGCAGGCCCCAGGCCTCGTCGTCAGCGGGATCAGGCAACTGGGTGTAGAAGGCGACTTTGAGGACATTGTGGGACAGACCCTCCTCCGCCGATCGGGCCAGGGCCTGACGCACCTCCTCCAGCAGCCTGTCTCCATCGCCCTGGTCTGGGTCATCATCCAGGGACCAGATGTCGGTAATCCAGTCGTGAAACAGGTAACTGTGGAAGAACCCCGCGAAGCCTCTGCGCACCCATGTTCGTGCTGTCTGTGCAGCATAGTTCGTATTGCCGCAGAAGTAGAGCATTTTCGGCTGAATTTCGGGATCACGAGGGTCGGGGATAAGTTTCGCCCGGACGGACGGCAGTCTTACGAGTGCGACATCATCGAACCACACGCTGCCCGGCTCTCCACCGAAATGCTGGATGTTGATCTCCGCGTTCAATCGCTTCTGGTTGACGGAGTGCTCGAACTCCACCGTCGTCCAGCGATCGGTGACCAGCAGTGGAGGTGAGTAGCGGTCGGCCAGATAGGCGCGCACCAGGGCTTTGCGGCCGTTTTCGGCGCGCGCAGAGAAGCGTATGGCATAGCGCCCGGGCTCCAGGGGCACGCGGGTATAGACGCCAGGCCGGGATGATCCGTCCCGGCTATCGGCCCGCAGGGATGCCTCGCCGGAGTTTGCGAACTCGGTGCTGCGCGATGAGACACCGTCGGAGCCGGCGGCGCCCCAGTTGTAAGAGGCCCAGCCTTCGGGCAGGCCCCCCTCGCCCAGCTGTTCGAAGCCCGGGTTCGGCAGGTCCACGGCGACGGCGGCGGATGTGAGGATGAGTGCGAGAATGAATGGTGCGGCGGAAATCGCTTTCATTACTCCCAATAGACCTCCGTGGTGTCTGCAAGTTCGCCTCGCGGAGCTGGAATCCTGTGCCTTTCATGGGAGCTTACGAAGATACGGGGCCCGGCCACCTGGACCGGGCCCCGCATCACGGATCGGAAGAGACTGCTGGACCGAAGAAGGCAGAAGACCGCCTACCTCTGAGGTTTTCTCCCCTCAGGCTCGGCCCTGGCGCAGTCTATGGATGCAATAGCTCGTTACGCCTTCTTCTTGCTACCGCAACCGCAACCGCACCCGGACTTCTTGGTCTCCTCTTTCTTCTCTTCCTTCTTCTTGGTACAGCAGCCCTTACTCTCAGACATGCTTGGCACCACCTCCTGGATTGATTGCGGTTATGGGGTTACACCCCACGACAATAGAAGGTTAGCACGGGACTCATGCCCTGTCAAGCCTGTAACCTTCCTATATACGAACCAACGCAATCGTTAGTTTGACGGTTCCCCAATCAGCGTGATGTCACACGGGAACCTGCCCGCGCGCGAGCTGTACAGTGTGAGCCCATTCCGGTTGCAGGCCTCTTTCGGAACCTCCAGTCGCACGTGTACCACGCGGTCTTCCCCCACCAGCCCGGCGTCAAACTCCACCCTTACGAGCTCGCCGTACCGCCCGTGGAAGCCGTGCAAGTGGGACAGGGCGCCCCGTGAATCTGCGTACTGGTCGCCCAGCGTCTTCTCAGCAACCACCGTCCCATTGACCGTGACGCGCAGGTCGCTGGGCCTGCGGTCCGAACTGGTCTGCGGGGCGCCGGCACGCTTGCTGGACGCTTCGAACAACAGGAGTAAGGTGCGCGCCTTGAAGCCGTCGGGCAGCTCGAAGCGGTAGTCGATGTACCCGGCACCCACACCCGCGATCAGGTGCTGCTCCTCGCCCACTTTGCCGCGCTCGATTTCGGCCTCGTGCCAGGCGGTGGAAGTCTCGAACTCCCCCGCCAGCTTTCTCAGGATGATTCGTCCCGCTCCGTCGGTTTCCATCACCGGAAGTCGCTGCTCGCGAACTTCCAACACGGTGCAGTTCCATGCGGGCCGCCCCGGAATGCGGGCTTCGAGGGTTACCAGGCCGGGGGCATCGAAGCTACGCAGCGATCCGGGTACTGCTGCGTCGAAGACGCCGCGATGGGTGATGCCATCCACCTGCACAGTCGCCTCGCCGACCGGGGTCTCCCGGCCGAAGCTGTCCACGTGGGTGGCGACCAACTCCACATCGACCTGCGGCGATTCCGGGGCGTCCATGCAACTGACGAACAGGCTCATATCCACGGCCTGCCCGGGCGCAATTGTCCTGGCCGGCGGGCCGTGGAAGCCCACGAACCAGGCTCCCTGGAGAAGCGCGGGATCGTAGCCGAACTCTTTGGGGGAACGGTCGTAGTTGTAGAAGCCATTGCGCTCCCACTCGATGTCCTGCAGTTCGGTGTAGACATAGCCGCAGATCTTTTCATGGCGGCGCAGGTCTGTGGTGAGGAAGCGGAAGCACCACGACACGTCCATATCGCCCATGCCCGCGGAGATGCCTCCATACTCACTGTTCATCAACGGCTCGTTGCCCTGGACACGTCCCGGCACGTAGTTGAAGCCGCTGCCGGGGTAGGTCTCGGCCACCACCTGCTCGACATGCTCCCGCGCTTTCTCGTAGTCATTGATGTAGTAATGCCACGAGTTCAGGTCCGTGACCACGTGATCGTAGTGGCAGGGCGACTGGTCTTCGATGATCCGCGTGGGGTCAAGCTCCTTGGCCAGCCGGTACAGGTCCGCCACATACTCCTGGCGGTCTGTGGCCTGCTTGTATGCCTGGAAGTCGCGGTCATCGCCCAGGCCCCAGGTTTCGTTGAACAGGCACCAGGAGAAGATGGAGGGGTGGTTGAAGTCGCGCTCCACCGCGCCGCGCAGCATGACCTCGTGGCGCTCGCGGGCGATATCGGAGTACCCGCTGTAGCCCCAACTCGGCAAGTCGCACTGCAGAAGCATTCCCAGACGGTCACACCAGTACAGGAACCGCGGATCCTCCAGCTTGATATGGATGCGCAGGAAGTTGTAGCCCGATTCCTTTGCCAGTTCCACGTCCCTGCGGGCTGCTTCGGTGTCTGCCCAGGAGTACACGCCCCAGGGGTTGAAAGACTGGTCCAGCGCGCCGCGCAGGTAGACCGGCTCGCCGTTGAGCAGCACGTAGTTCGGGCCCCCTTCATACAGCGGCCCGACGCTGATGGTGCGCATGCCGAAGTAGCTGTAGACCTCGTCCAGGACCTTCCCGTTGCGAATAAGGCTCGCAGTGACCTGGTACAGGTCCGGCGTCTCCGGGGTCCACAAGATTACCTCATCGAAAGCGAGTTCCCCAGCGAACCAGCCATCATTCAGCTCGAGCTCGCACACATTTTCGGCGCCGTCGGGGGCAAGCGCCTCAACGCGGAGGATATCTCCAGTCTGGGCGTTCCGGGCCTGCGCGCAAATAAACGCGGTCCCGCGCTCCACGTCTGGATTGATCTTGATACTCGCGACATGGGTCTCCGGGCGAGGCTCGAGCCACACCGGCTGCCAAATGCCGGAAGTCCGGGTGTACCAGTCCCACTGCTTGCCGACTGGCTTCTGCGCGTGGTCCATAGGGTCGAACACGCGGATGACCAGCTCGTTCTCGCCGGGCTGGAGCGCGTCAGTCAGATCGAAGGCGACGGGGATGTACCCGCTGTCAGAGTCTCCTACTTGCTTCCCGTTGCACCAGACCGTCACATGCCAGTCGGCGGCGCCGATATTGAGAATGATCCGTCTGCCGGCCCAGGCTTCCGGGATGGTGAACGCGCGCCGGTACCAACCGACTTCGTACTGGGGCAAGTTTCCGTGCTCCCGGGGCTTCATGTTGGCCTGCGCGGGATCGATGAAAGCCTCGAGGCTGTACCAGTTGTCGTTACCCGCGAGGTGTTCCGTGCCCCAGGCGAGATGGCTCTGCCAGGGGAAGGGCACCCGGATGGTGCGGGTGTACGGGGTGGCGGTTGGAGACTGTGGCGGGTCCTGGGTGCCGATGGCTTCGAACTGGAAGTCCCAGACACCGTCAAGGGAGACCCAGTCAGCGCCTTCGTCAACGCCGCGGTTCATATCGGGACGCGGGTGATGGCTGGTCTTGTAATCCGACATCGTCGTAACCTCCGGAGTCCATCAGAAAGGAATGGCCGTCTATTCGATAGCCCGGCTCCGCTGCCCTCCCATGTTGTGACGCGGTGCGCCAGGTGGCCCCAGGTCATCCGGTCGCCGACCTCAGGGTGGACGGGTATATGCGCCGGGCACCGCGTCCAGCAGGCCGTGAAGCTGGTAGCAGGCCAGGGTGACGGGTGGATTGTGCGAACCGAGATGGAGGCCGCGGAGTCGGCGACAGTGTCCGGAGAAAAGCAGGCAGACACGAAGAGGGATAATCTTGCGATGTCGGCTCAAATGCCTACCCCGCCCAGACAGAAGGGGCGCCGGGTTTTCCGACGCCCCTTTCGTGAAACTCCCCTGTCTCTTCCGTGGCAGGCTACTTCTCGACGTCCTGAGGCTCTTCGTCCGACGCATCTTCCTTCTCGGACTTGCCGGCGGCCTGGATCAGGTCCAGCGCCTGCTGCAGCCCGGGGAAGAGGCTCTGCAGGGCGGCGGCACCAGCCTGCACGGTCCCTTCGGGCAAGGTCTCCTTCATGCCGTCGACGAAGGCGCCGATGCCCGCGGCACGGCTGAAGGAGGACATGGCGTTCCCGAGCATGTCCGGGTCGCCGTACAGGTTGATCTTGGCGCGGCTGAAGGCGTCGCCGAAGCTGCTGGCGAAGGCCACACCGACTTCCTTGTTGGCGTTGATCTGCGCCAGCGCCTTCTCCAGTTCCACGGAGATCTGCTCATACTCGGCTTTGGCGCTCAGCTCTTTGCGCAGGACCTCGACGCGGGCGGCCTCCACGTCCTGCACCTGTCGGGCCTCGACGGCAACCTGCTCGCGCTTCACATTGACCGGGACCATCTCGCGGGCCTGTTCACCTTCCGCTTCGAGGGTCGCAGCGTCTCTCTGGGCCTCGGCTTTGAGGCGGATGGCCTCAGCGATCTTGACGGCCGCAAGCTGCTCACCTTCGGCAACCTTGGCGGCCTTGTACGCTTCGATGTCCGCCTCCATCTGCTGCTTGATCTGCTCCTGTGCAGCCATCTGCTCGGCGAGGATCACCTGGACACGCTTCTCGCGGTCGGCCCCGGCGACTTCTTCAACGGTGACCACTTCCTGGGCAGCCCTCTCGCGTTCGGCCTCAGCGGCCAGACGCAACTGCTCCGCTGCAGCCCGGCGCTGTTCAGCTTCGGCAATGGCGATCTGCTGCTCGCGGCGAGCAACTTCAACCTCGCGCTCGCGCTCAACATCCGCCGTCTGCACCGCCTGGTTGCGCAGGACGTCGGCGGTCTGCCGCTCCTGCTCCCGGGCGATCAAGGCCTTCTGTGCCTCAATCTTGGCCACGTCAACCTGCAGGTCGCGGGCGACGCCGGCCTCTTGAACCTGGCGATCCTTATCGATCTCCGAGGTCTCAACCAGGCGTCGCTGCTCGATCTCATATGTCTCGGCCTGCCGGCGCCGCTCGGCCTGGATGATACTGACTTCGGCGGCCTGGATCGCCTCGGCCTCCGCCTGTTCCTTTTCCAGCATCAGGATCTGCTTGCGAGTCGCCACGTTCTTATCGACGATCTCACGCTCGGCGTCGCGCTCGTACATGTTGCGTTCGACCCGGGCCTTCTGGGTGATCTCCGCGATCTTCCGCAGGCCCTGGGCGTCGAAAACGTTGCCTTCGTTGAGACGCTGGGCGCTGGTCTGGTCGAGACGGGAGATGGTGACCGACTCAAGGGTCAGGCCGTTGGACTTGAGGTCCTCGCGCACCAGTTGGGATACGGCGTTGGCGAAGTCGTCCCGTTCCGTGTGGAGCTGGGCGAGGTCTCGCGTTGCGGCTACAGACCGCAGGGCGGAGACGAGCTTTTCGAAGACGAGTTCCCGCACTGCGCTTGCGTCAACAGAGCGGTCACCCAGGGACCGGGAGGCGTTCAGGATGTCATCGCCCACCGCCTGCACTTTGATGTAGAACTCCCCGCGGATATCGCAGCGCAGGTTATCCTTCGTGATCAGCGCGTCCTCGGCGATACGCTCGACCTCGAGTTTCATGGTCTCCAGGGACACGGGGACAATCTTATGGACCACCGGCACCACGATGCAGCCACCGTCCAGTACGACTCGGCGTCCCCCCATGCCGGTTCTGACGAATGCCTCGTTCGCGCTGGTGCGCTGGTAGAGCTTGGCGATGATGATAACAATCGCCGACGCGATCAGGACCAATGCGCCCAGCACTACGAAAATGAGACGACTGATCGGGTCAGGGGCGAACCCCGGCGCGACAAAAATGAGCCCCAGACCCAGCACCACCATGCCAATTGCCATCAACACAAGAGCTCCCTCCTGTCATTTCGCTTCATCACTGGTCGTGCCCGTCAGTGCAGCTTGACTCGCGACCGATCCGCGACATCAGGGGGGTGGCAGATTGGCAGCCCCCCTGAACCGGGCCATCCCTCCTGCCATCTCGGGCCCGGGGACACTCAGCGGGTGCACGTCAGATGTGCCGATACCGGCCACCGGCTGCATGCCCGGCCTAGAGCGGCGATTGGCTGACATCGAAGTAATCCCCCTCCCGGTGGTACCGCACCACGATGATATCGGCGCCCTTGGGCAAGTCCCCGTCCACGGGCTGCACCCTGACGCGATGCCAGGTGCCGCCCTCATCTTTCACATCAGCCATGCCTCTTTGGCCCGCGGGCACGGCGTAAAGGACTTCGCCGATCCGGCCCACGAGGTCATCTTCGCGGATCGCGTAGGTCTCGCTGGTGGGCATGATCTTGTTGAGCAACTGAGCGATGCTGCTCGTAAGGGTCAACGACAGCAATATGGCGACAGCCAGGGACGGCCAGACATAGACGTTGGGCGCCCAGTCCCACGGGAACACGGTGCCGAACAGGCCGTTGCAAGCTAGCCCCGTGGCCCCGAAGAGCACCATCAATGTGGTGACCAGGATCGAGACCGGCACCTTGCCAAGTCCCAGGACGGAAAGGGCGCGGAGAGCGAAAGAGTCCCCGGCGTGCGCCGACACATGGTGATCATGCACCTCGTGCTCCACCCCGCCATGGTGAACATCGAGGTGGCCGGAGTCAGCGTCCACGTCGTGGGCCACATCGAAATCATGGTCCATGTCAGCATCGACGTCGTGGTCCATGTCCACGTCGACATCATGGTCTACGGTCAGGTCGACGTCGTGGTCCACGTCGACGTCGTGGTCAACGCCGCTGTCCACGTCATGGTCGCCGCCCAACCCAGTGGCGCTGAGGATGAGGTAAACCCCCGCAAGGCCGATGGGTGCGACGAAAATCAGATTGTACCAGGCGAGCAATTCCATGCTGCGTACCCCCTTCTCGGACGATGCCCGTCCGGTTCCGAACGTGCGGTTACTCCGCGTTGGCGAGCTACAACTGGCCGTTCAGCTCGGCGGACAAGGGCCTGTCCAACAACCTGCGAACGCGCTCCTCGAACCCCGCGCCGTGGTGGCGGGCATCGGGCGCTTCTCCGCGATCAAGCGCGTCCAGCACGTCCAAGCGCGCGGCTTGCTCCAATGCCTGCGTCTCGAGCTTCTCCAGAGCCGCCCGGTCTCGCGCGGCCTCGGCTCGCTGGATAAACTCTCGCAGCTTCTCCCGCTCACGGTTCTCGCGTTCGAGCCTGCCGGCTTCGTCTGCCCTCCGCAGGACCCGCTCCAGTTGGTCGCGGCGCTCGCGGTAGTTGCTGATGTCACGGCGCGCTCTTTCGTCGGCGTCTTCGGCGATACCCAGCAGTTGGTACGCCGGAGCGTCCCCTTCGGCGATGGCGTCCTGCAGCTCGAGCCTGGCCCTGTGCGCCCGGGCCACGGAGAGTGCCGCTGCCGTCCTGGCCACCTCCAGTTCCGCTTCAGCCTGGGCAATGGCGCGCTGCTGGTCGTTGGTGTCGGCACAAAAAAAGTCAGCTACAATTCGCTGCAGCCAACTCAGAATGGACATGGTATCTTCTCGCTATGGACCTCGCTTTGTGATAATATACCCGGGCCTGATGGGGCCAAACGGAAACCGGATTCCGCCCGGCAGCCGACGCAGTCAGGGTTACCTTCGCGACAGGCGGGGCAATTCCTGCCGCGCATTGCAGCCGCCCCATGTGGCTCCCGAGCCCTTCGCGATCCACCATTCCGTCCCGCGCAGGAAGTTCATGGCCTGCGTGCCGCGACCTCCCGGAACCACCACGAGTGAACGCGACAACCGCGCAGACGTCGAACCCGGGCTCGCAGCTCACCGCCCTGCTGACGATGGGCACCATCGCCGGCGCCATAGCAGTGAGTCTGGCCACGATGATCGCGACCAACCAGCCGCTGCTCGCGCTGGCTGCCGGCGTCGCGACCCTGGGCACTGTCGCTGCCATTTCTTCCACAGAAGCCTCGATCTACGCCGTCATCACCATCGGCTGCGTGGACGGCCTCATCAAAGGCATCTACCCGGGGATGTTCACGGTCCTGCTCAAGGACATCTACCTGATGCTTGCTGTGCTCCACTGGATCTGGGACGGGATGAACGGACTGGGGCGGACCTCGCTGCAGACCCGCGTAGCCGTGCCCGCGATCATGTTCATCCTGTACTGCATGGCGCAGATGTTCAATTCCGAGAACATGAGCGGTCTGCTGGCTCTCGCCGGGCTGCGCTCCTGGATCATCTGGATACCCATCTTCTTCATCGCCTACGACAGCATCGTCACGCGCAGGCAATTCGAACGGCTGCTGATGTTCATCGCCTTCATCAGCGGGGCCACGGGGATCTATATTATCGTCCAGGGGCAGATCGGCTACGAACACCTGCTGGCGATCAACAGCAGTTTCGATTTCTACGCCCGTTTCCAGAACAACGACCTGTTCCGGGCGCCCGGCTCTTACGTCCACCCCGGTGTCGCGGGCGCGACCATGAGCTACGCGGCGGTGGTATGCATGGCCTGCGCCCTTGCTGCCCGTCCTTTCTCCTTAGTCCAGATACTCCTGCTCATTTCCGGTCCGATCTGCGTCGTTGCGATGGCGGCCACCGGTGGGAGAGCGCCCCTGGTTGGGGCGGTCTTCGGCGTGGTGGCCTTCGTCATCATGGCCCGACGCCCACAGCTTCTCGTGGGCCTGTTCGTCCTGGCCATCATTGGCCTTTGGCAGGCGGACGTCCACGTCGGGCGCATGATGTCCGCCCGCTACAGCCAGAGTCGACTGAATATCCCGGCTATCGTGGACCGGGCTATCGAGCCCCTGGGCAAGGGTTTGGAAATGCTCGCGAAGTACCCTTTGGGAACCGGCGTCGCCAGTGGAGCCGGAGCCGGGCGGGCTTATGGGATGATCGAGGAAGAGATGGCCGTCAAGGGCGAGACTGCCGTAATGATCGAGAACGAGTTCGGGCGCGCCATGAAGGAGCTTGGCCTGCCCGGTCTCGCGCTGTTCGTCTGGCTTCTTTGGAGGGCGATGACATCCGCCGCCACCGGGCTATCCGGCGGCAATCGCAGGGACAGCGTGCTCGCCGCGGGCCTTGTGGCAGGAGCCATCAACCTGAGTATTCAATTGATGGTGGGCTCCGCATTGTATCTGGCCCCCGCGGGGACCTACTTCTGGCTCAGTTGTGCGCTGGCGTCGAGGATACCGAGCTATTCCGAGCAGGAGCGCATCGAACTTGAGGAGCGCAGTGAGGAACAGATCAGAGCCTGGGATGAGCTGATGGCTTCCATGGAGAAGCCCCCCGCCGCCTGACGTGCCGGCAGTAGCTCTTCGCCGATCCCACAAGAAACGCCGCCTGAATCACGCGACGCACCCGGAGGTACCCGACATCATGCAGTTCCAGTTGCCTACGATCCACATTGAGAGCCAGACCCTGGCGGAAGGCTGGGAGAAGGCCGTCCTTGCCACCTGGGAGCGGGGTGCGCGCATTGCCACCCAGTATGACCAGCCCGGCGACCCGGAGAGCCGCGATGCTTCCCTCATGCTCGCCGTGGCCGATCCCTTCGCCGAGCCCCGAATCCACCGCGCCATGCCCGGCGGCTTCTATGAACTCGAGGTCTACCGCCAGGAGGTCATCGACGGCATCCATGACCACTGGATCGCACCCGATGAGGGCAAGTGGCAATACACCTACCACGAGCGCTTTGCCAGGTACACCGTGCCCGGCATCGAACAGCCCATCGACCAGATCCAGTACGTGGTGGACACGCTCGTTGAAACCCCTCATTCCCGGCGCGCCCAGGCGGTCATCTGGAAAGCCTGGGATGATGCGGGTATCGATCACCCGGCCTGCCTGCAGCGCCTGTGGTTTCGCATTTTCGATGACGCCCTGGTGCTTGCGGCCCACATGCGCAGCAATGACGCCTTCAAGGCCGCCTTCATGAACATGTACGCCTTCACCGATCTGCAGCGAGTGGTGGCAGAAAGGATCAGCGAGCGCCTCGGCCGCCCCATCCGCGTGGGTCAGTACAACCATGTCGTGGACTCATTCCACATCTACGGATCGTATTTCGACGAGTTCGAAGGCTTTCTGAAAAGCGTCGCCCAGCGGTCCTGGGAACAGCGCACCTACCGCACTGAGGACGTCCAGATGCTCATCGACGAGGCGCGCGAGAAGATAGCCGATTCCCTGGCCCGCGAGGCGAGCAAGACGGGTGAAGCACTGCAGGAGGAAGCCCCATGAAGGCCATCATCCTGGCCGCGGGAGCAGGCAGCCGCAATTTCCCGTACGAGCTGACGCGCCAAAAGGCCGCCCTGCCCGTTGGCGACACGTACCTTGCGCGCTGGACAGTGGAATGCCTGAACCGCGCCGGGATTGAAGATGTACTCGTTGTCGTGGGCTACCTGCACGAACGCGTCCGCCACGCGCTGCTTGGCCTGGATGTCGTCTTCGTGCACCAGAAGGGCGCTACGGGCACCGCCGGAGCGGTCCTGGATGCCCTCGCCATTGCGGGCGAAGACGAGCCGTTCCTGGTCATCTACGGCGACTGTCTGTTCGACGAGGAGGGCTTGCGGGGGTTCCTGCAGGCCTTCAAAGATCAGCAGCCTTTCGCAGCAGCCGCATTGTCGCCACTTGGAGAGCGTGACTCGCTCAACTGGCTCTGTGGATCGTTGTCCGCAAGCGGCGAGCTCACCGGCATTTCTGGTCACCCGCGCGCGGCATCGCACCGTCTGTGCGGGTTGTACGGGTTCTCACCGGACTGCGTGCCTTTCATCCGCGCTAACCCGGGCTTCGTAGACTGCGTGAATGTGGGCGGTATGCCGGCGCATGAGGCCGAACTCGCTCAGTCGCTCCAGCTTGCCATTGATGCCGGGAACTCCGTGATGGCCTGGGAGCATACCGGGCTGTTCGTGGACATCGACAAGCCGTGGCATGTGCTCGAAGCAAACCATGCTTTCGCGCGGTATCTCTGCGGCCGCCTGACGGACAATCGTATCGCCCCGGATGCGCGCATCCACGACGGCGCGGAGATCAGCGGCTACGTGTGCCTGGGACCGGGCGCGGTCATCGGCAACCGGGTGGTGATCCAGGGAAACCTCATCGCGGGGGCGGGTAGTCAGATCACCAATGGGGCGATCCTGGGCGGCAACTGCGTGCTGGGCAGCAAGGTCCGGTGCCGGGACTACTGCCAGGTGGGCGGCGGAGCCTGCGTGGGGTCGGACTCGCTCATCGGCCACGGCGCGGAGCTGGGAGGGGTGCTGTTCGAGGGCGTCTACCTCTACCACTACTGCGAGATGGCCGGGGTCTTTGGGGCGCGGCATGATGTGGGTGCAGCCACAGTCTGCGGTACCCTGCGCTTTGACGACGGGAACACGACGCACCTGGTGGCCGGCCGCCGCGAGATCCCGGAAGTCGGCGCGAATGTGGCCTACTTCGGCGATTATACACGCACCGGGGTGAACGCGATTATCATGCCCGGCGTGAAGGTCGGCGCGTACTCCTGCGTGGGGCCGGGTGTGGTGCAGAGTGAGGATCTGCCCCACAACACCGTGGTGCTCTTGGAACAGCAGACGGTTCGCAAGGAGTGGGGCCCCAACCGCTATGGCTGGTAGTTAGCCCGGATTCGCCCCGGATTCCGCGAAAAACGAGGCCCGGAACCGTTGACACTGCACGGGGCCACTGTTATACTCGCTAAGTAGCTCGTAAGTCCCCAGTGCTGTCCGAAGATTTCCCGAGCGCGCAACGCTCCTTGATTCCGACAGAAGCCTCCGGCACGTGTCCTGGTGGGGCAGGGCCGTACAGGCACGGATCACGTGCACTGATGATAACCCCGGGTAGAACACGTCAGGAGATCGCTCCGCACGCCGGTGTGCTAACGGCGGCGTTCCGCCACAGTGCAGCCGAGGCCGGCAGACCAGACGGTGAGTGTGGATCGGGAACCTGAGTCAAGCGCAGCATACGGCGGCCTGTCACGGACCGTCACGAGGGCAATCAACCATTATCGGCGCCTTTCGCAGGCAATCCTCCATCGTATCGCCCGCATTCCATGAATCCCGCGCAGGACAGGTAAACGGCCGTGACTGAACGCCAGGGACATCGTGGCGAACGCGTGCTTGTGCTCGATTTCGGGGCACAGTACGTTCAGCTGATTGTGCGGAAGGTCCGTGCACTGAACGTGTACGCCGAGATCAGGCCTTACGATACCCCCGTGGAAAAGCTTCTCGCCGAAGAGCCGCGGGGGATCATCCTCTCAGGCGGCCCCGCCAGTGTGTATGAGGACGGGGCGCCACGGGTGGAGCGCGCCCTGTTCGAGGCAGGAATCCCGGTCCTCGGCATCTGCTACGGTCAGCAGCTTATGGCGCAGGTACTGGGCGGCGTCGTGTCGCCGGGCGGCAACCAGCGCGAGTACGGCCGCCAGACAGCGGTCATCGAGCGTCCGGGCACCCTTCTTGAGGGCTGCGGCGACCAAATGCAGGTGTGGATGAGCCACGGGGACAAGGTCACCCGGGTCCCCGACGGATTCCAGGTGCTGGCTCACACCGAGCATTCGCCTGTGGCTGCAATGGGTGACGAGTCGCGGAAACTATACGGTGTGCAGTTCCACCCCGAAGTGCACCATACGCCCCTCGGGCAGACGGTGCTCGAGAACTTCCTCAAGCGCGCCTGTGGCTGCAGTGGCGATTGGAAATCATCATCCTTCATTGAGGAAGCCGTTGCGGATCTGCGCGCGACCATCGGTGACGACCGGGTTCTGTGCGCGCTATCTGGTGGGGTGGATTCGTCGGTCTGCGCCGCTCTGCTTGACCGCGCAGTGGGCGACCGCCTCCTGTGCATGTTCATCGACCACGGTCTCATGCGCAAGAACGAGCCCGAGCAAGTGCGCGAGTTCTTCGGCAACCTCCTGGGCGACCGCTTCGTGGCTGTTGACGCCTCCGACCGGTTCCTGGCCAAACTCGAAGGCGTCGAAGACCCCGAAGCAAAGCGCAAGATCATCGGCGAAACCTTCATCCGAACCTTTGAAGAAGAGAGCGAGAAGCTGGGCGAATACCGTTTCATCGCCCATGGTACTCTCTATCCCGATGTCATCGAGAGCGGCGGAAGCTCGGGTGCAACCGATGTCATCAAGACCCACCACAATGTGGGCGGACTGCCCGCGGATATGAAACACGAGAACCTGGAGCCCCTGCGGTGGCTGTTCAAGGACGAATGCCGCCGTGCCGGCCTGGAACTGGGGTTGCCTGAAGAGATTGTGTGGCGCCAGCCCTTCCCCGGCCCAGGTCTTGCAGTACGCATCATCGGATCCGTTGACCGAGAACGCCTGGCCCTGGTGCGTGAGGCGGACGCCATTGTGCGCGAGGAGCTCAAGGCTGCAGGACTTGAGCGCTCCATCTCCCAGTGCTTTGCCGTCCTGGCGACCATGCGCAGCGTTGGCGTCATGGGGGACGGCCGCACTTATGGGCATCCTATCATTGTCCGTGCGGTGGAGACCGACGACTTCATGACCGCCGACTGGGTGCGCATTCCCCACGAGGTGCTGGCGCGCATCTCCAACCGCATCACCAACGAGATCAGGGGCATCAACCGCGTCGTCTACGATATCACGTCCAAACCCCCGGGGACCATTGAGTGGGAGTAGATCCCGTGTCTGCCGCCGACGTACCCGACGATGTCGAACGCATCTTGCTGGACGAGGGCACCCTTGCCCGTCGCGTGGGCGAGTTGGCCCTGCAGATCAGCGCCGATTATCAAGGCCGTGATCTGGTCCTGCTCGGCGTACTCAAGGGCGCCGTGGTCTTCCTGGCTGATCTCATGCGCGCGATGACTGTCCCCGTTGCGGTAGAGTTCGTGTCGGCTGCAAGCTACGGCGATTCAACGAGTTCCTCAGGCGAAGTGACTCTGAAACTCGGCGAATGCACGGATCTCCGCGGCCGGGATGTGCTTATCGTCGAAGACATCGTGGACACCGGTCAGACTCTGAGCCGCCTGGCACATGAAGTCGCGGGGATGGGACCTGCGTCGCTGAGGATCTGCTGCCTGCTGGACAAGCCCTCGCGCCGCAAGACAGATCTGAAGCCTGACTATACCGGCTTCGAGATCCCTGACCTGTTCGTCGTGGGGTATGGCCTGGACTTCGCCCAGAAACACCGGGACCTCCCATACGTTGCTGTTCTGAAACCCCAGGCCTACCGTCAGTAGGGGCATTGGCGCCCAACTACCTTACTTGTCGCGAGCGGGGCTTTGCTCCGCAATCTATCGAGAGCTGTGGTGCACCCATGTTGGAACTTGCCGAACTTCAGCGGAAGACCGTTGATGAACTGCGTCAGATCGCCGCACAGATGAGCATCCCGGGGTACTCTTCGGCGAAGAAGCAAGATCTGTGCATGAAGCTGCTCGTGGCCCAGAGCGAGAGGAACGGCCACAGCTATCGCTACGGGGTGCTCGAGGCCCTTCCCGACGGCCGCGGGATTCTGCGCGCCGACGGGTACACGCCTAATCCTGAGATGGACGTGTATGTGGCCGAAACCCAGATCAAGCGATTTGACCTGCGATATGGGGACCTTGTAAGCGGCCCCGTGCGCCCGCCCAAGGACACCGAGCGCTACTGGTCACTGCTGCGGGTGCAGACCATCAACGGTGAGCCGCCGGAGAAGCTCAAGGGCCGGCCGCATTTCGAGGACTTGACCCCGGTCTACCCGCAAGAGCGCATTCGGCTGGAGACCGAATCGCCCTCGAACATTACCGGCCGCATGCTTGACCTGATCACGCCTATCGGCCGGGGCCAGCGCGGGCTCATCATTGCCCCGCCCAAGGCCGGCAAGACGACGATCATCAAGCAGATTGCTAACTGCATCACGGAGAACTATGACGACCTGCGCCTCATGGTGCTGCTCATCGACGAGCGCCCCGAAGAGGTTACGGATATCGCGCGCTCCGTCGACGGCGAAGTCATTAGCTCGACTTTCGACGAGCTTCCCGAGAACCACCTGCGGGTGGCCGAGACCGTCATGGCCCGGGCAAAGCGCCTGGTCGAGATGGGCGAAGACGTGGTCATCCTCCTGGACAGCATCACCCGCCTTGCCCGCGCCAGCAATCTGACTGTGGACCCAAGCGGACGCACCCTGTCCGGGGGTCTGGACCCCACCGCCCTGTATCGGCCAAAGAGGTTCTTCGGCGCCGCCCGGAATATCGAGCACGGTGGCAGCCTCACCATCCTTGCGACCATTCTCATCGAGACCGGCAGCCGCATGGATGAAATGATCTATGAGGAGTTCAAGGCCACGGGCAACCTGGACCTGGTCTTGTCTCGCGAACTTGCCAACCGTGGCACATTCCCCGCGGTGGACATCCAGAAGTCCAATACCCGCCACCAGGAGCTGCTGTTCAACGACGACGAAATGCAGAATGTCTGGCAGCTTCGCCGGGCGCTCAACGTGATGGATACCACCGACGCCACCGAGACCCTCCTGCAGGGCCTGCGCCGCACCAAGACTAATCAGGAGTTCCTGGCCATGGCCGCCCATTCGTTCAAGCGGCGGTAATGCGCGGGGCCGCACTGGCGACTCGGGCAGGTGTTCACCGCCATTTGTCGAATCTTTGATCGTGAAGAACTATTCTGGAGCGAGCGAGGACGCGATGATACACCGCGGCGCGGCACGCCAACCCAGATACCCGCTTTGTGCCCTCGCCTTCTTTGTCCTGGCGGTGTGCATCCTCGCGGGGTGCAGGCCAACGCCGCCTGCGGAGAAGCCCGTGGACATCGACGCACTGCGTTCGGAAATTCGGTCGATCGAGTTTATTAATGACCTGTCGCTGTCTCGGGAGCAGGTCGAGCGTCTCATCGACGCGCTCGAGAAAGTCGACGCCACACTTCAGGCCACGCGAGAGACCCGCAAGGCCACCGAAGCCGAACTCTTGCCCCTGCTGCAGCAGCGGCGGAAGGCGTTGATCGCAGGCGAAGACGTCTCCGAGGAAGTCAAGCGAGGGATCGTCGCGCTCGAGACGCGTCTGGACGGCGAGCCGTGGCTCGGTGCTGGTGGTGAAAGCGCACTCGCCAAAGAGTTGCGCGGCATCCTGTCGGAGGACCAACTACGGATCGCGTCGGGTGCTGGACAGGCGCGTGCGGACGCCCTTGAGATGCTCGACGGTTTCCGCAGCCTGACTCAGGAGGATTTCGACGCCGAGATTGGCCCCTTCGCTGCCAACCTCGCCGCCGACTCCAAGGGCCTCACGGCGAACCAGATTGAGGCGCTTTTCCGAGAGGCCCGGACCTTCAGCGATGACGAATACGCCACCGCCAGGGTCAAGATGGCCGAACAACTCGAGCCCGCCTTCCTGCCCGTGGGCGAGACGGCCGACTGGTTGCTTGCCCAGTCTTTCGCAGATCCACATATCCTGCCACTGCTGCGCGAGAAGGCCGCCGCCATGGACCGGGCTTCGGGGTAGCGCAGGCTCCGTCTTGTGCCCGAGTAGACTGAAGCGCCAATCTTCGGCACCCGCGGATGCCCCGGGAGGCCTCCGGTCGTGCGAGTCGCCATCTTCACGAACACCTATCACCCGACCCTCAACGGTGTCGCTAATTGTGTCGAGGCTTACCGGGTGGGTCTTGAAAACCGTGGGCATCAGGTTTTTATCTTCGCCCCCGCGCCCGACGACTATGATGTCTCCCTGGACCACGAGCGCGTGAGCCGTTTCCCCTCGGTTCCGCTGCCCGGCGACTGGGACTACGACATCGCCGTCCCCTATTCCAGACCGGTTCTGGACGCCTTGAAGCGGGTGGAGTTCGATCTCGTGCACACCCAGCATCCGGTCTGGGTCGGAGTCTGGGGACAGTGGTTCGCGCAGTGGGTGGGCCTGCCGCTGGTCACTACGGTGCATACCGAATATGAGCTGTACAAGCAGCTCGTGCCGCTGCCGGAACAGCTTGTCGAGGCATACCTCAAGACCCGCGTCACCACCTACTGCAACAAGTGTCACATGATCACCACGCCGGTCCCGTCCACCCGCGCCCGCCTGCGGCAACAGGGGATCACCACGCCCATCGAGATCCTGCCCAATCCTATTGACCTGAGCGCCCTGCCCGTGCCTGAACCCGGGCCGGTGCGCGAGCGTTTCGGCCTGAAAGACCGCTTCGTCATGGGGTTCATCGGGCGCCTTGCCCCCGAGAAGAGCCTTGATGTGGTCCTGAGAGCCGCCGCGATTGTCATGGCGCAGGTTCGAAATGCCCATTTTCTGATGGTGGGCAGCGGCGCCGAGGCCAAGCCTCTGCAGACCCTCGCGAAGGAACTGGGCATTGCAGACCGGGTCACCTTCGCCGGCGCGGTGCCACATTCCGATGTCGCACACTATCAGGCGGCCCTGGACGTGTTCATGACCGCCAGCATGAGCGAGACGCAGCCGCTGTCTTACACCGAAGCCATGGCAGTGGGTACGCCACTGGTGGCCGTCCGGGCCCCCGGCGCTCAGGATATGGTGGACCACGGGGAGAATGGATTGCTCAGCTCCCCGGAGAGCGGGCCGGAAGGTCTAGCCGAGCAGGTCATGGCCCTGCACAACGATCCGGGCTTGCGAGACAGGATCGTCCGCACTGCCCGGGAGCGCGTGCAGCGATATGACATCTCCGCCGTGACGGATAAGCTGCTGGAAGTATACGACCGGGCCGCATCAATCTGCAGGCTGGAACGCCGCTGAGTCCGGCCCACGGAAGTCCCTGCGTTCCGACGCAGTCTCAATATCACATGGTTTGAGTCATTCAACCAGACCCAATCTATCGAGGGGCGATTGTCTTGCAAAGCGTCATCAACTCCATCCGCGAGCGTGCCGTCCGATACCACAAGCGCATTGCACTTCCGGAGACCGACTGCGACCGCACACTGCAGGCCGCCCTCACCGCTCAGGAGGCCAGGCTTGCTGAAGTCGTCCTTGTCGGCTCACCCAAGTATGTCGAGACCCGCGGTAAGCATCTCGGACTGGATCTCACATCCCTCGAAGTCATTGACCCCGAGGATCCGCAGGTGCGTCAGGAATGTGCGGCCACCTACTACGAGGCGCGCAAGGACAAGGGCCTGACGGAAGAGGAAGCGTACGAGGCCGTTGCAGACCCGCTCTACTGCGCCGCCGCACTCTTGAAGCAGGGCAAGGTAGACGGCAGCGTCGCGGGGCGTCTCAACTCCACCGCCAATGTCCTGCGGGCCCTGCTGCGCATCGTCGGCACGCGTGAGGGCTGCAATACGGTCTCAAGTTGCTTCATCATGACCACTCCACAGCGCCATCTGGGCAAGAACGGCATGTTCATCTTTGCCGACGCGGGCGTGGTGCCCCAGCCCACCGCCGACCAGCTTGCGGATATCGCCATCAGCACCGCCGACAGCGCCCGTCTCTATTTCGAGGTGGAACCGCGCGTGGCCATGCTGTCGTTCTCAACTAAGGGAAGCGCGACCCATCCGGACGTGGACAAGGTCGTCGAGGCCACCCGTCTGGCCCAAAGCCGCCGACCGGACCTGCTGATCGAGGGCGAACTGCAGGGCGATGCGGCAATTATCCCTGAAGTGGCCGCCCAGAAGTGCCCGGGCGACAAGCTACAGGGGACTGCCAACGTCCTGATCTTTCCCGATCTGGATGCCGGGAACATCGCCTACAAGCTGGTGCAGAGACTCACCGGCGGCGAGGCCTACGGCCCATTGGTTCAGGGACTGGCCAAGCCCGGCCTGGACCTGTCCCGGGGTTCCACCGCCGACGAGATCGTCAACGTCATTGCCATTGCCGCCCTGCGCGCAGGCGCGGGAATCTAACCGAACACGAAGGAGTTGGATGAGATGCGCGCGCTGCTGCTCGTGGTCATGCTGGTGTGGGTCATTCTGCCATGCAGTGCCGCCACAATCGCCGAGGAGTATCAAGCGGCCTCCGCCCTCGTAGCGCAGGGGAAGCTTGCCGACGCCGTTCCCGCCCTGTCCCGCATCCTTGCCCTCGCTGCTGAGAAGGGCTGGGATAAGCTGGACACCGCCGAGTTGATGCAGGTGGCAGGGGCTCACAGCCTGCTCATGGCGCACCTGTACGGCATGGCGCTGGAGAGACCGGACATCACCGCGGAACAGAAGGCCAAGGCCACGCGCCTGAGCGAAGTCGCTCTTGGGCAGGAGGACATCCGGGTCGTCGCGCACGGGGAAGAGGTGGACCTGGAGAAGCTGCTGATCCCGGGGAAGACCAATATCGTGGACTTCTTCAGTCTGTACTGTGGCCCGTGCGTCAGCTTGGGCGCGTACATCGACAAACTGACCGAGTTGCGCGAAGACATCGTGCTGATCAAGGTGGACATCAACCGGCCGGGACACAAAGGCATCGACTGGGGATCACCGACCGCGCAGCAGTTCGGCCTGCAGTCCATCCCGCACCTGCGGGTCTACGGACCTGATGGGAAGCTGCAAGCGGAGGGGCAGGAAGCACGTGCGTGGGTGATGGAGCAGATCCAGAGCGCCGGGCTGTAACGCCGCAGTGTGACTGGAGATAGCAAACGGGCCGCCTTCGCGCTGAAGGCGGCCCGTGGAGTATACGGCGGCCGGTCAGTCAACCGGCTGGCCGAGTTCATAGCTCACGCTGCGACCTCCGCCCGGGCCTCGGACCAGAATGCCGCGCTCGAGGAGATCGCGAATGTCGCGCAGCGCAGTATCCTTGGAGCATTTCGCGATTCGCGCCCACTTCGAGGTAGTCAGCTTTCCTTCGAACTCGCCCAGCAGGAGGTTCAGCACCCGGCGTTGGCGCTCGTTGACTGGCCCCGCAGCATCCCAGAAACGCGCCCTGTGGATGGTCCGTGACAGCGTGTCCTGCGCGCCGCTGATTGCCCGCCCCAGGCACTCGATGAACCAGTCCAGCCACGGCGTGACGTCCATCGTCCCCTTCTGCGTGCGCTCCAGAATCGTGTAGTAGGCCTCGCGTTCCAGGCGGATCTGCGCGGACATGCTGTACGCACGCTGTGCCGTGCCCTCACAGCGCGCAAGAGCCATATCGGCAACCGCCCGGGCGATGCGCCCGTTGCCGTCGTCGAAGGGGTGAACCGTGACCAACCACAGATGGGCGATCCCCGCCTGCAGGATTCCGTCGATCTTCGGGTCGCCCTCAAACCACTCCAGGAAGGCCTGCATCTCCCGCTCAAGCTTGTCTGCCGACGGGGCCTCAAAGTGAACACGCTCGCGCCCGGTGCGGCCCGAGACAACCTGCATCGGGCCTGTCTCGTCTGTGCGCCAGGCGCCAACGGTGATCCGCCGCATTCCGCTGCGCCCAGTGGGGAACAGGGACGCGTGCCAGCCGCGGAGCCTGTCGGCGGTCAGCGGCTCGCGGTAGCGCTGGGTAGCGTCCACCACCACCTCCACCACTCCCTCGACCCGGCGGTCTACGGTCTGCAGCCCGCCCGCATCCATACCCAGCCGTCTCGCCACGGATGAGCGGACCTGCGCAGCGTCCAGGTGTTCTCCTTCGATGTCGCTGGTTCGGAGAGCATCCTCAGTGAGCACGCCGAGGGTTGTCTCGTCACGAACGGCAAAGCCCAGCGACTCAAGTTGCCCTAGCAGGCGGCCCTGCTGAAACCGGACCCCAGCCAGACGCTGAGACAGAAGTCCAGCATCCCAACGGAATTGTGGCCAATCCTGCTGATCGTAGATGTACTGGCTCATTCGCCGCACCCCATGCGGCGATTATACTCGGTGTCCACCGCAAGCGCAACTATTCGCCGCAGAATTTGCGGCGAATAGGGCCGTCATTCACCGCATACTGCCTCACAGATACTTCCCGAAAAACGCATGCGCCTTGTTATTCGCGAAGGCGTGCTCACCCGGGTGAATGTCCACCCAGAGGTCCTCTTCCGCTCCCGCCGCCGCGTAGATGCGTTTGAGGGCTTCAATGCTGATGAGCTGGTCTTCGATAGGGAAGCAGGTGTCATGAACCCCGGCCTCCACCAGAAGCGGCCGCGGGGCAATCAATCCGGCGATGTCGTGGGTGTCGAAGTACTTGTGAATCTCGGGCACAATCTGGGAGCCGCAGAAGTTGGCGCGGTTCACCCCGAAGCGCTCCCACGGGTTGAGGTAACCGATGATGTCCGCGCACTTGAAGCGGGGCTCGGCGGCAACCGCCCAGGTGGTCATCGTGCCGCCCTGGGACAGGCCCATCATCCCGATACGCGCCGGGTCGACCTCCGCCCGGGTCTCCAGGTAATCCACGCAGCGCTTCATGTCCCAGATGTTCAGGGTGAGAGTGTAGATGCCGAAGATGGCGCCCCGGATGAAGTGCACATTGCACTTGTCCCGACCCGGGTAAGGATTGCCCCCGTCGGCGCGCTCACCGAACACCCGCAGGTCGGGGCTGATGGTGAGATAGCCCGCGCGGGCCATGATCTCGCCGTAGTTGTAGCAGTGCTGGTCGATGTCGCTGCGCAATGCGGGCGTCGTTGCATTGCCCGCCACGGCCTCCTTGCCGAAGGCTCCGTGTCCATGGCTGCAGACGATGGCCGCGCCTTTGCCGTTGGAGGGCATGTCCGCCGGCCGCAGGACCACGCAGGGTACCGACATGTGTTCTTCGGAGTCGAAGATCACGCGTTCGCGGATGATCCCGTTCTCCTCGACGCTGAAAATGACTTCCGGGTCCAGGTCCACGGGCTCCGGGAAGTCTCCCAGCAGTTCGAAGTACTTCTCGCTGGCGTGCGACTGCCACTCCTCGAAGTCCTCCTGGGTCGAACCCCTGAACGCGAGCAGCGGCTCCCAGTCTGCGGCGATGCGGTTGAAGTACTCGATCATTGAGAAGTTGCGCTTGGCCATGTTGAGGCCCCCTTTCGGGTGTGGGTTTTCGCTGAATCTCGCGAGGTCTCCTTCCGCCGCGGGTAGGTAAGGAGGCGAAAGCGGCGAATTTCATTCCGATCGAAGGCTTTTGCGGAGTTCCTGAGTCATGAACCGGGATTCCCTGGCCCCCGTGGGATGCGCGGCTGTGGTGGCTTTGTTCGTCATCCTGTTCGCTATGTCGGCTATCGCCCAGGCGAACGGGCACTACGCGGAGGCGCGCGCCTTGTTCAGGGCCGCCCTTACGGTGGCTATCGGGGGACCGCTGGTGGTCGGTGCAGTCCTGGGAGTTCAGGTCTGGCTCTACCGCGGCCGAATCGACCAGGCGCAACAGGACCTTATTCAGCGCGCGGAACGCCTGCGCAGGGAGCGCGAACAGGCCAGGGCGAGGGCCGCAGCGGCCACACCTCCGGCCGCAGTGCCGCGCGCGCCGACGATCCAGGGTAAGACAGCGCCTATCGTGGGTCAGGCCGGGTCCTCGACTTCCGCAGACCGGGTGGTCACTCCTGCGGCGATTCGGGCCGAGAAGGACCTCAAGGAGTGCCCGGTATGCCAGACCAGGATCTTCCAAGCGGAGCAGATTGTGTCATGCCCGGTCTGCAGGGCGACGCATCACAAAGACTGCTGGGAGTACAACGGGGGCTGCGCGGTTTTCGGCTGCAAGGCCCGGCTCTGAAGGCGGGCTGTCACACCTGTAGCGAACCTTTGGGAGTCTGCGAGTGACGGGATGAACAGGGACACATTCACCGTGGGCGGCTGCGCCTTGATCGCCTTCGCAAGCCTCATGGCGTGGCCCTTCGGGTACGGTTGGACCGTGCTCATCCTGGGCTGCGGCATCGTCGGCCTTGCCACCGGGATCCTGATGATCTGGGACCTGATACAGGATGAGCGGGCCCGCAAAGCGCTGATTGAGCGCGCCGAGAGACTCCGGCGCGAGCGTGAGCGCTCACGCCTGGGCGGATACCCGGCCGGAGCCCCCGCGGCTGCAATTCCCCCGCTGGAGCCCGTTGAGGCCGCTGCGCGCGAGACACTGGTGATTGATCTGGACGCCGAGGATGAGTGGGAGGTCGAGAGTGCGCATCGTATTCCGGTGATCGAGGTCATCCCGCGCCGCCGAATGGAGCCAGGCCGAGCCGAAAAGAGCATGGCTGAATGTCCCGTGTGCCAGGGCAGGGTTCTCCGCGGCGAGTTGTATGTGACATGCCCGGCGTGTGGCACTCCGCACCATCAGGACTGCTGGGAGTACTACGGTGGCTGCGGGGTCTATGGTTGCCCGCAGGGCCCACAGAAGGGTGTCGTGCGGTGAAGGCCAATCACCGTGAACATTGTTGAGGCTTCGCCGGAAGCATGGGTGCCAGGTGGAAGGGTAGACGGCATTCAGAGCGCAAGCCCGCATCTTGCACGCGGCGACGGCAAACGGCCGTCGCCGCCACCCCTCGCCGGATTGCTGGGGCGTCTGTGAAGCCCGGGCACCTTCGGAAAGCAAGGCCAAGGCACGACTATCTCCTCCCCTGCCCCACCGCCCCGTGAATTGACTTCACTTTCTGAGACGTGCCAATACCCCCCGCAGGCGCAAGAGAGAACCGGATTCAGGTGTGAGAAAAGAGTGTCTGATCGCCCGAAAGGACGCGCCCCACCTGGATGGCACCGCGGACGGAGTTGCCGATGAGTACCTCCTCCGCACGGGACAGGGCCTCAATCGGAAGCGGTTCCTGGCGGGAGCCGGTGCGGTCGATGAACGCCTGTCGCCAGACGCCGGGCAGCAGGCCCTCGGTGATGGGCGGCGTTACCCAATGACCGCCGATGCGCAGGAAGAGACTGGTGATGGCGCCTTCGGTGAGGCAGTCGCGCTCATTGGCGAAGATGACCTCGAAGAGCCCCTCGTCGATGGCAGCCTGGCGCTCGCGGTCATACAGATCGCGGCGGTTGGTCTTGTGGTACAGCAGGCGGTCGCCCGAGTCCACGCGCTCAGAAGACAGGCGCACGGCTACAGGACCGGCAGGCGGCTGGGGCGCCGGGCGAGTGGAGACGGTCATTTTGCCGGCGCGGTTCAGGGAGATGCGAACCACGAGAGGCGCTTCGTGCGCTTCCCTCGCGACCTGCGCGAGGCGGTCTCGGATGGCCTGCTCATCCGCCGCGAAGTCCCAATAGTCAGCGCTTGCGAGGAGTCGGGCGACGTGGGCCTGCAGGTGCGCGTACTCCCGTTCGGCATTGAGCAGCAGTGTCTCGAAGAGTTCCATCGCGGGCTGGACCCGGAAAGCGAAAGTGGACTTGAGGAGCGTCTCATCGTACTCCGCCTGCTCGTCAGAGTCCCACACTATTCCAGCGCCGATACCCAGGTCATACTGCCCCTGGCGGTGGACCAGGGTGCGGATGGGCAGGTTGCAGGTGAAGTCTCCGCCGGGCATGAACAGGCCGATTGCCCCGCAGTAGACGCCTCGCGGTTCCGGCTCCAGCTCGCGGATGATCTCCAGCGTGCGCTTTTTCGGCGCACCGGTGACGGATGCGCCTGGAAAGGTGGCCGCGAATACATCGGCGACTCCGGATCCCTGGGGGACCGTGCCCACGACCGTCGAGGTCATCTGCCACACGGTTCCGTATTTCTCGGCCTCGAACAGCACGGGGGTGCGCACGGAACCCAGTTCGCAGAAGCGCCCAAGATCATTGCGCATCATGTCGACGATCATCAGGTTCTCGGCGCGGTCTTTCACGGAAGTCACCAGGTCCCGCGCGAGGTCTGCGTCCTCCCGGTGAGTGCGGCCACGAGGGCGTGTGCCTTTCATTGGCTTGGTAGCGATGAGTCGCCCGCGCTTGCGCAGGAGCAGCTCGGGCGACAGGCTCAGCACCTGGGCATCGCCGAGATTCAGCCACGCAGCGTAGGGGACGGGGTGAGAGCCCAGCATGGCCAGGAAATACAGGGCCGGGTCGCCGGGCATCTCGAACCGCGCGTGGCAGGTGTAGTTCACCTGGTACGTGTCGCCGGCGGCGATGTACTCCTTGATGGCGGCGATGGCGGCGCAGTAGTCCTGCCGGCTGATGTTCAGGGCCACGGTCACATCGGGCACGGGGAAGTCGGCAGGAGTGGCTAACTGGTCCGGCTCAAGCGTCTGTACATGGTCCGGCTCGTAGCAAGCCATCCATACCAGCGGCGTGCGTGACCACGGGTCGTGGTGGGACAGGCCGAATGCCCGACCGGCCTCAAAGGCGACGAACCCAGCCACGGTGAGGCCATCTCGCAGTGCTTCGTCCACCCGAGCGAGAGCGCTGGAGACTTCACCGGGCTCCCAGGTTTCAATGATGGCTCGCGGTGCTTCGAGGAGCGTGGCCGCGCAGCCCTCGCGCCAGGTGTCATTGCCCGCCAAAAGGACAGCGCCCGCCTTGGAAAGACGGGCACAGAGATCATCCATGTTCACCCTCCACGACACGCCGCCGGTTGGGGCGGCTTACAGGTTCGCGATCCAACCGGCAAGGGCCGCTGTTCCGGGTTCGGTGGCCGCGATGGTGTGGGGCTCGAGAGCCGCAACGGCGCAGCGGTCTGCCAGAAGCGCGATGCAATCCGCATTCCTCACAGTGCCCGTGCCCACGGTGACATTGGTGGCATCGGGCCGGACTCCGGGCTCATGCCAGATCTGGTGGGTGTAGTCCTTCACGTGGCAGTGGATCGTCCAGGGCAGCAGCTCACGAACGCTCTCGACTTCATCTTCACCCCAGAGGAAGAAATTGCCGGTGTCCGAGCAGAATCGCAGGCCCTCGGGTCCGAGTTCCTCCATCAACCACCGGCACTGGCCCGGGGTGTGCATGAGGGTGCCCGCGTTCTCCACCACCAGTGTCAAGCCGGCGGCCTTGATCGCCGGGAGCTTCTCGGACAGGCGGTCGGCATAGCGCCGGCGCATATCGTCGCCGGAATGGGAATGCTGGGTCCCATGGGTGAAAACGATGGGCGCACCCAGGGTGCAGGCATCGTCGATTCCCTGGCGGAAGAGGTCGTCCACTGCGGCGATCGTGGCCGCATCGGTCGCGTTCAGATCGACGCCGATATAGTAACACGCGCAGGGCATACCGGCATCGTCCAGGTACTTGCGCACCTCTGCTGCGGACCGCCCACCGAGGAAAGATGGGAAGATATCCAGCGTCTGGACACCCCAGGACTTCAGGAGCGCAAGATGAGAGGGCAGGTCCAGTGACCTGCCCTGGAACTCCGTGAGTGGCGAGGCGACCATGAGACCGGTCTTCATCGTGCGGTGCCTCCGGTCAACCGCCTTAGGGCATCGGCGTTGGGAGAATCAGTCCTCATACGGGACCTTCATGGCCTTGCCGGACTGCGACGACTTTTCGGCGCACTCGATGATCCCGATGACGCGCCGGGCCTGCTCGGGCTTGACCATAAGGTCGGCGCCGCGCAGAAGATGGTCGCCGATGTTGTTGTACCACGTCTGGTAGTCGGTGTCCTCGAAGGGGATCGTGCCATGCACCGGGATTCCGTTCTTGAAGACATGCAGATCCAGGTGGTCACCAGCGTGGACCAGGGCTCCTTCGGTGCCGAGTATACGCCAGCGGGGCTTGCCCACCGCAGCGATGCTTGACTGCTGGACATTTGCGACTGCGCCATTGTCGAAGCGGATGCAGGCTTCCACGTGATCTTCGTTGGTCATGGTGTGCCAGACGCGCTTGTGATAGAAGCCTGTGACCGTATCGATCTTCCCGGGCATGACTTGAAGGAGCCAGTCGAGGAAGTGGGCGCCCCAGTCGTAGAACGCGCCGCCGCTGATCTCCTTGTCCGCGCGCCACCAGTCTCGTGGAGGATTGTAGCCACCCATCCACATTTCCACGTGGAAAACCTCGCCGATGACCCCGCTTTCGACCGTGTGCAATATGGCCTTGAAATCCCCGTCGCGCCGCCTGTTGTGGTAGACGGTGAGCATGGTGCCGGACTTCTGTGCAGCTTCGATCATCTGAGTCGCCTGCTTGATCGTGATGCACATGGGCTTCTCGACGATCACGTGCTTACCGGCCTTGGAGCACTGGATGGCGACTTCGGCGTGGATGTTGTGCGGAAGGATCACCACACACAGGTCCACGTCATCGTCCTTGAGGAGATCCTTGACATCATTGTAAGTGCGGATGCCGGGGAAGTCCTCGGCGGCCTGTGCGGTGCGGGTCTTATCCACGTCGCAGACGGCGACGGTCTGCATCCCCTCGACGGCATTGATCATGTTCGCATGGGCGCGCCCCATATTGAAGGCGCCGCCATAGCCGATCATCGCGCAGTTGATCTGTTTCTTCTTGGCCAAAGCTCCCGTCTCCCTCCGAAGGGTCGATGAACGCCGGGCAAGCCGGCGAGTCGGTGTGAAGCCGACAGGCTGCGGGGGGACCATTCTGCACTCCTGGCGGGGAGACCTTCAAGGCTTGGCACAGTGGCAACCGACTCCTAATAGGCTCTTAGCGGCGCCCTAATGGTCCGGGAATACAGTCATGTCCAGACACGGAGGCCGAGAGCCTCCGACAATGCGAAGGAGGAATCTCCCTATGAAGCGCGGTTTCACGCTCATCGAGCTGCTGGTTGTGATCGCAATCATCGCGATCCTGGCAGCAATTCTCTTCCCGGTCTTCGCACAGGCCCGGGAGAAGGCCCGGCAAGCCAGTTGTCTGAGCAATATGAAACAGCTGGGCCTCGGAATGATGATGTACGCGCAGGACTACGACGAGACACTCCCGATGTCCTACTACTACGTCAACGGCGCGAACAGCAGCAATGGTTACGTCCAGTGGAGCGGCCTGATTGCTCCGTACGTGAAGAATTGGGGCATCTTCATCTGCCCGCAGCACAAGGTCAAGGGCTGGGCGCCGACCTGTTTCTCGACACCGCCGGTTGAGCCTCCCCCCGGCCAGACACCGCTCAATGCCAGCAACGACATCCAGGCTCCACGCCTGAGCTACGTGGCGAACGAACTGGTCATCCCGCGGAAGAAATATGCCACGGTACCTCAGCAGTGCGTGAATCTGTCGATGTGTGATTACCCTGCGGAGACAATCATGCTGGCCGAGTACACTGATTATATCCAGTGCCTGCTGGACACATCTCCGACCGGCGGCGACGCGATCAAGTCGCACCGCCCGACCAACGGCGTCAGCATGGGTGGAGCGGTGTTCGATGGCGAGGCGTATGCAGGCGCACCGGTCATCGCTCTTACCGCGGCCGAAGCCCGTGCGGCCATCTCCGCGGCGGAGGCCAGCAGCGCGATGGGTAAGCATCACATCTGCTACATCAACCCGGCAGCGCACAATGGTGGGACTAACTACAACTTCGCCGATGGCCACGCCAAGTGGCTCAAGCTCGAGGCCACCCTGGACCCGAACAGCTTCCTGTGGGGCAAGCGCGCGTACTCGTGCCCCGGCATGCCGGCCGTTCTTCGTTCGACCGGGGGTCCGGTGGGGTAGTGGACTGACTCACCCAATCGTGCACGGCACGACAGCTGCAAACACAGGCGCCACCCGGGAGAGGGTGGCGCCTGTGTGTTTCGACAGTCACGGCTTGCAGAATACGGACGCGGTCAGGCCACTCCCGCAAACTTCTTAACGGCTTCGAGGGCTTCGCGATGGCAGCCGGTGGGCTTGAACTCCAGGCCCACATAGCGATCGTAGCTGGTCTCGCTGATGGCCCTGAAGACGTTGGTGTAGTTGATTTCCCCGGAGCCGGGCTCATGCCGGCCGGGGACGTCGGCAACGTGGAAGTGGCCGATCAGATCGATGTTCGCGGTGATGGTGGCGATGAGGTTGCCCTCGGTAATCTGCTGGTGATAGATGTCATACAGCAGCTTGACATTGGGGCTGTTCACCGCGCGCAGAATATCGAAACCCTCGGCGGAACTGGAAAGGAAGTACCCCTTGTGGTCCACGGCGATGTTCAGGGGCTCGAGAACGAGGGTGATGCCCTGCTCTTCGGCGAAGGGTGCGATGCCTCGTAGGCCGGAGACGATGCTGTCATGCTGGGCCCACATGGAAACGTCGGGGATCGCGTTCCCGGTGGTGACGATGAGGGTCGGCACGCCGACTTCCTTCGCCTTCAGGATGGACTCCTTGGCACCCTCAATCCAGGTGCGGGTGTTGGTCGGATCTACGAGTGCGCCCACGCTCTCACAGGAGAACCCGGCGAGGGTCATGCCGGTTTCTTTCGCCTTTGCGCAGATTGCGTCGAGGTCCTTATTCTTCCAGCCCCAGAACTCGAAGGCCGGTAGGCCGCAGTCGGCCACCTTCACGATGCGCTCCGGGAACTCCGGGACTTGATTGTAGATCATCTCAATGCAAGCGGACAGCTTGATAGCGGCCATGCGAAAATCCTCCGTGTGATTCGTTGAAGCCCCCGCAAACGGGGCCGACTCCGCGATTGTCGCGCGAGCGATTGCGTGGGTTACGGGCTGGTTGCCTTGAAACGCCGCCCCTGCAGGGATACTGCCTGAGGGTCATTGAGGACGGACTCCAGGCCGAGGATGGTTGAGGAGAGCGGGTCGGTGGCAACGCGCACCGGTATGCCCAGCTTCTGGGCAAAATAGGCGTCGATACCCACGAGCAGCGCCCCGCCTCCGGTAAGGACCGCCCCGTTCGCTGCGATCTCGTTCTGCTGCGTGGGGGTGAGTTCGTCCAGCAGCCAGATGATGTCGGCGATGATGCGGTTCAGGCCGTGTGCGAGGAGCGCAGGGACCTCGGACAGGTCGATATCGGTGCTCAGGGGCGTCCCGCCATTGTCGATCGATGCCTCAACCCGCATCGAGTTGCCATTGGACTCTTCGAGCAGCGTCCCCACGTGGAGCTTGATCTGCTCTGCGGTTGCGGCGTTGATGCTGAATCCCTGGGAGCGTTTGACGGCGCGGCGAATGATCTCATTGAGGTCGTCGCCGCCGTAGCGGATGGTGACGCCGGTGGTGGCCATGCCCATGGCGATGATGCCGATATCGGTGACCCCCGCGCCGAGGTCGATGACCATGCGGCTCGAATCGCCGCCCACGGGGATGCCTGCGCCGATTGCGCAGGCCAGGGCACGCTGTACGCTGAGCACTCTGCCGCCGCCCGCGGATCGCAAGGCGTCGATGAGTGCACGGCGCTCGACCTGACTGGCCTCGTCGGGGTGGGAAGTGATCATCATCGGGCTGATGATCGGGCGCTTTCCCAGGGCCTGGTGCACGAACAGGCGCAGCATAGTCACGGCGGCATCGAAGTCGGCAATGACTCCGCCGCGTATTGGACGGATGACCTGGACGCCGGCGACGTCTCGCTCGATCATGCGCCGGGCTTCCAGGCCAACGGCGACAGGGTGCCGCCCGCCGGCATCGAAGGCAATGTAGGAGGCTTCGCGCACAACCACCCCCGCGTCCTTGACGCAGATGTGGGTGTTGGCCGAGCCTAGATCAATGGCGATTTCCTCGCCCCACGGCAATCGCATACAGTTCCCCGGATCGAGAGAGTAACAGGAGCGCGTCGGTGCAGCGGGAACTGCGGTCGCGCCACGAGATGCCCCAGCTCACCTGTGTGACCGCAAGTCCAAGGTAAGCTTGTAGATTGTAGCACAGCCCGGCCCCGCGTCAAAGGTATTGGGCGGGTAAGCGGAGACTGGGAAGGCCGACTCGACGGGGCATCCGGGTCCCCGGTAGATGCGGAGGCGTCTTTGAACAGGGACTCAGCGGCCGGCCAGGGCTCGGGACAAGTGCTGAGCTATGCAGCGCACAGCGGCCACCGCACGCAGATAATCCAGGCGCGTTGGTCCCATGATGCCCAGGGCGCCGATACCCACCTCGGCCGCGGAATAGTGCCGAGCCACGAGCGAACAGCTCTGGAGCGAGGCGAGATGGTGCTCGTGGCCGATGGTGACCGACACTTCGGCGGTGCGCGACGCTGGCCGGAGCAGGCGGCGCACAGTGCCGTCGTCATCCAGCGCCCGGACCAAGGGCTTCAATTTCTCTAGCGCCTGGTATTCAGGGTAGTCGAGAGCGTAGGCGGCGCCGTCCACAAACACCTGCTGCGGCTGTTCGCCCTCGATAGCGTTCTTGATCTGGTCCAGCAGTTCGGCCGGCACGGCGCTGGCGCCTGAATCATCCACGAGCGTGGCGGGTGAGCTCAGGGTGATCGCCGTGACGTCCCGCGAGGTGAACCGCTCGCTGAGAATTCGGCTGATGTTCGCTACCTGGTCGGCGCTCAGAGGTTCGGCCGACTGAAGAATGCACTCATTGCGCCCTCCCTGATCGGTCTCGTAGACAAGGCGCACGACAGAGGCGCTTACGGGAGACAGGCGGATCTCCAGTAGATGCGCCTGTCTGTCCGGCGGCGCCATGAGCAGCGCGGGGGCGCAGGTAAGCTGGGAGAGCATTCGGGCGGCAGTGCGGTAAAGGAGTTGCGCATCGCCGGCGCAAGCGCGGCATTCGCTGCGCACCCACGTCTCCTCTTCGGGCCTGACGCTGGCAGGGGGCATGAGACTGTCCACGTAGACCCGGTAGCCCTTGTCACGTGGAACCCGCCCGGCGGAGGTGTGGGGCTGGTGAATATACCCCTCGCGCTCCAGGGCGCACATGTCATTGCGGATCGTCGCGGTGCTTGCCTCAACACCGTAGTGCTCGCGGACCACGCGGGAACCCACGGGCGCAGCGGTCTCCACATGCTCCTGGACGATCGCGCCCAGCACCAGGGCTCGCCGCTCGTTCAAAGGGCATGTTCTGTCAGGGCTCACCGTCATTCAGCTCCCCGAGTATTGTATGCTCCAGCGAATCGTATGCAGCACAGCGCCTTGGGTCAAGAGAGGCCGGTGACGGTTCCCACGGTTTCAGTGCCCTGGCTCGACCGCCTCAGCGCGCGATCGGCGGGAAATCGACCAACGTCATTCGGTCCGTGAGCCAGAAGCCCTCGGTATGTGGCGGGTTTTCTTGGCGGATGCGCTCTGCCTCGGCCTCCATCTCTTCCCGCGTTCTGCCGAACAAGACCATCTGCGACTCCTGGGTCGCCCGGGCGAGCAGCCCGATATGGCCGTATCCCCGGCAGTCCAGGCGAATGTGCGGAGGGGTTCCGAATACCCCTTTGTAATAGTAAACGTGTGGAGTGGCCCAGGGTTCTCCCAGGGAAGCCGAAACAGGCTGTCCCGCCTGCCAAAGGGCCTCCAGGGAAATCTCTCCTGTGCGCAGGTGGTCGCGGTGGCGATCATACGGGCCATGGGTGAAAGCGGCGTCGGGGCGCACTTCGCGGATGACCTGGATAAACTTGAGGAAAGTCTCCTTATTGTTCTCCAGGCCCATGTCAGGCGCTCCGATGTGGTGTCGCCGGGAGACCCCCATGACACGGTCGGCCTCGGCCTGTTCCTTGATGCGCATCCGGACGATGGTGTCCTTCCATTCCGGATGCGGGTAGCCCTCGCAGCCGTCGGTGGAGATGCAGACGTGGACCTCGACGCCCAGATCGGACAGCTTGCGCATGGTGGCCGCCATGGTCATTTCGTCATCGGGGTGTGCACCGAAAACCAGTATGCGACGGTAGTTCACGAGGATCGCCTCCCGCGGTTATGGCGGATGATTTCGACGCCGGGCGACTCATGTCCTGCCGGGAGGTAGCCGGCGTCAGCGGGGCGAACTGGTCTGTAAGCAGTTCCGTGTGCCCCAACCGTGAACCCCGCAGCGGACAGTCGCGTCCGCGAGACGGGAGAGGATTCGGCCGGGCAGGTCGCCACTTCGGGCCTGCCCAGCCGCAATGCAACCGGGAGACCCCAAGATGCGCATACTTCTGTCAATCTTGCTGACCCTCGCGGCGACCTGGGCTTGCGCCCAACCGCGGACGTTACTGGAGTGGAACTTCGATACGGACGGCGATTTCGAGGGCTGGAAGGCGGCCAATCACATCACCGGGCTTCGGGTGGAGGGTGGAGCGCTCAAGGGCACCATTGCGAACTGGGACCCCTTCGTGACCGGGCCCCAGTTTGACATTCCCGCCACGCCGTGGCAGCGCATTGAAGTGCGCATGAGGACGGATTGCGATGGTGGCGGCGAGTTCTTCTGGACCAACACCACCCAGAGCCAGTACGGAGGGTTCTCGCCGGGCAAGGAGACGCCGTTCCGGATCAACGGGGACGGGCAGTGGCATACGTATCAGGTCTACCCGTTCTGGCACACCGAAAAAAAGATCATTCTGCTGCGCCTGGATTTCGCGCGTCCCGCTGAAGCCGACTATGGGAAAAAGACCTTTGAGGTGGACTACATCCGGATCGTCGACCTCGGCTCGCCTGATGAACTGGCCACCGAACCCGACTGGAAGTTCGGTGGGACCACGCTGAACTGGGAGCCGGCGGAAGGTGCGACGGTAGTTGCCACGCAAGATGGTCTGCGGTTTTCGTCGGGAGACAACCCCGGATCGTACATGCTTAGCCCGGCCCTGCGCTGTACGCTGGACGACCGCCTCTGGGTGCACATTGACATGAAGCTGGACAAGGGCACCGCCGGCTACATCCGATGGGTTTCCTCGGACTTCGGGAACATTCACTTGCGAAAGTTCCCGGTCAAAGGCGATGGGAAGTTCCATAGCTACAATGTGGACATGGGCGGGAATCGGGAATGGTCGGGTGATATCCTGCTGCTGAGCCTGCAGCCCACCAATACCGCCGGGGCTACAGCGGTGATCCGGCGGATTGCCTTGACGGAGGAACCGGAGGGGACGCCTGAAGTCGAGGTCACCTACGTGGGCCTGGAAGACGCCATCAACCGGGCTGGACGACCCGCGAATTTGCTCATCAACCTCATGAACCGCGGTGGCGAGACGGCGCGCGGGCTTGTCATTGATTCGCTGAGCCTGCCTGAAGGCGTGCAAGTCGCGAGTAGGGGAGACTGGCGACAGATTGAGGAGTTGGCGCCCTTCGAGCCGGCGACCCACAAGGTCAGCGTGACCGCGACGGGAGCGGTCAAAGGAACGGCGTCGGTGAAGCTTTCGGGCGCCGGCGCGCCGGATGAACCCGTGACCGGGGAAGTGGCCTTTACCGAGCCGCTGAATGTGGCGAAGGCGGATTATGTGCCGGAACCGCGCCCGGTGGAATCTGATTACGAGATCGGCGCTTTGTACTTCCCCGGGTTCCCGACCATGGACCGCTGGGACCCGATCCGACGGGTGTCGCCGGAGCGCAAGCCGGTACTGGGGTGGTATGACGAGGGCAACCCGGAGTGCGTGGACTGGCAGATCAAGTGGGCGGTGGAGCACGGAATCAAATTCTTCCTGGTGGACTGGTACTGGAGCGCCGGAGGTCGGCACCTGGAACACTGGGTGAAGGCTTTCGAGAAAGCGCGGTACCGCCGCTACCTGAAGTGGGCGATGATGTGGGCGAACCACAACCCGGCGGGTTCGCACTCGGAAGAGGACCAGCGGGCGGTCACTCAGTATTGGCTGGACAACTGCTTCAACATGCCCGAATACATGCGCATCGACGACAAGCCCGTGGTGATGATCTGGAGCGTCGCCGGCATGGACCGGGATATGGAGGGCAAGGGCGGCGCCGCGCGGCTGCTTGAAATCAGCCGGGAGATGGCTATCGAGGCGGGCTACAAAGGCATCTACTTCATCGCCATGAAGTGGCCCGAGGCATCCACCGACCCGGCGATCATCAAAGACCTGGCCGACAAGGGCTTCGACATGACCAGCATCTACCACTACATGCACCACGGCGGGAAGGCCGAGGACCCGCAGCATTTCCCCTTTGAACTGGTGGCGGATTCGAGCTACGACCACTGGAAGTCCTGGCATGAGGCCAACATCATCCCCTTCCTGCCCAATCTGTCGACAGGATGGGACTCCCGGCCCTGGCACGGGGACAAGTCTACAGTGATCTACGGTCGGACCCCGGAGCTGTTCCGACGCATCTGCCAGGACGCAAAGCGGTTCGCGGACGAGACCGGCGTAACCCGGATGACCCTGGCGCCGCTCAATGAGTGGGGGGAGGGCTCCTACGCCGAGCCGTGTAAGGAGTTCGGATTCGAGATGTACGACGCGGTGCGGGACGTTTTCTGCAAGAAACCCGCGGAAGGCTGGCCGCCCAACCTGATCCCCTCGGACGTGGGCCTGGGTCCGTACGACCTGCCAGAAGCAGAGGCGCTCAAGCGAGACGCCTGGGACTTCTCTGACGGTGCCCAGGGTTGGGGCCCCTTCATGGGCATCGGCGCCTTCGCGGTGAAGGACGGAGCGCTGGAGTTCGTCACCAGTTCCCAGGACCCAGCCATCGGTACCTCGCTCAAGGGCATCCGGGCGTCGGACTGGACCCACGTACTGGTGCGGATGAAGATCGACAGCCTTCAGCAGCCGGGTGAGGAGGCCCAGCTCTTCTGGTCAACAACTACCACCGGCATAAGTGAGGCCAACAGCGCGAAGTTCAAGCTGGTTGGGGACGGGGAGTACCACGACTACCTGATTCCGGTGGGCGAAAACAACCGCTGGAAGACAGGGATCACCAGCTTCCGGTTCGACCCGTGCGGGCACGCGAATGCTCGCATAGCCATTGATGAGATCCGACTGGTGAAGGAATAGAGGGGCACGAACGGGTGTGCACAGCGCCGGAAGAACGGCCGCGGAAGCGCCCGATGCGCGGAGGCGAAGCAGCATCGATTCAGGAAAGCGCAATGGCTTGAGCAGGCGGTCCTTTCTGCGCCGGCTGGGTTGCGCCGCCACTGGGCTTCTTCTCGGCGGGAGTGTCATCGACAGCCTGCGCGAGCCCGACCAGTTGCGGGTCACCCGGGTGAGCGTTCCCTTCCACAACCTGCCACCAGGGTTCGAGGGCCTGCGCATCGCCCAGCTTACCGATTTGCACCACGGGCCAACCGTGCCCCTTGACTTTGTGCAGCGCGCCGTCGATATGGCGAACGGGCTCGAGCCGGACCTTGTCGCGCTTACCGGCGACTACGTCTACCGCGGCACCGAGTACATTCCTCCTTGCATCCGGGTCCTTGGCGGACTGCGGGCGCCTCTGGGGGTATTCGCGGTCCTGGGCAACCACGACCACTGGCATGGCGCGTCCCTGACCCGGGAGTGGATGGCGCGGGTGGGGATCGCCGACCTGACCAATGCCGCAATGGCCATTCAGCGCGGAAACGACCGGCTGTGGGTGGCTGGCGTGGGCGATCTGTGGGAAGACACTCAGCGTCTGGACTACGCCCTCGCAGGCTCCCCCGCCAATGCCCCCGTGTTTCTCCTGTCCCACAATCCCGACTATGCGCACCTTCTCACTGACCGCCGGGTCGGCCTCATGCTGTCGGGGCATACCCACGGCGGGCAGGTGAATCTACCGCTGTTCGGGCCGCCGATCCTGCCCCTGAGATACGGGCGCAAGTACGCCGTCGGCCTGGTGCGGGATGATTGGAAGCAGGTGTTCGTGTCTCGCGGCGTCGGCACGATCATCCCCGCGATCCGCTTCCGCTGCAGGCCGGAAGTGGCGCTGATCAACCTGACGAGGGCTTTGTAAGGCGATCCAGTTCGGTGAACAGTGCCCGACGGGCGCGATGGTATGCGCCGGGCGATTTTTCGTACTCGGTACAGGTGCGCACGACGCGGCGCGCCTTGAGTGCGGGGGCTATCCAGTCGCGCATGGCTCCAAGGGTACCGCCTGCACTGCGACACCGTCAACACCGGCTACCAAGACGAAGCCGGCCCACTCCCGTCCCTATGGAGGCAGAATCCAGTGACCAGGTATGCACTCAGGTGTGGTCGGCGCACAATACCGATGATGCTTGCCGCTCTGATCACGATGCTCTGGGGGACAATCGCGATGGCACAGGAAGACTCAGCACCCAAGCGCGGTGACGTGGCGTTCCAGACGAGCTTCGACACCGCAGAGGACCGCCAGGGTTGGTCGACCGCGCCGTGGGCCGAGTGGGTGCCGGGCTACGAAGGGACGACTTCGCTCCGCGTGACGGTGCCGGCCGAAGACGCGGCGGAGAGCCGGATGATCGTCCTGCCCATCGACCTGACGCGGTACCGGGGCTGCAGGCTGGCAGTGGAGTGCATGGCCAAGGCCGAAGGGGTCAGCAAGCCGCCGCAGCCGTACCTGGGCGTGAAGTGCATGTTGCACTACAGGTCCGAGACTAGCGGACCATTCTGGAGCAACCAGAACAACGTCTTCGGCACCTTCGACTGGAAGAAGCTGCGGTTCGTGGCGCCGATTGCAGCTGATGCCACAGGTGGCCAGCTGGCGCTGGGATTGCAGGCGAGCAGCGGGGTAGCGTGGTTCGATGAGATCAAGGTGACGGTGGCCTGGCCGCCTCCACCGGCGCGTCCGGAGGCTGCCGCGAATGCAGGTCCTGTCTACAGGGGACATGATTTGCCGCGGCTGAGGGGAGTGATGTCCCCGAACGCTTTCGTGGACGAGGACATGCGGGTACTTGGGCAGGAGTGGAACGCGAACCTGATCCGCTGGCAGATGACGCGGCGGTGGGGCGTACCCAATACCGACCGGGACCTGGATGAGTATGACCAGTGGATTGCCTCGGAACTCGACGATCTGGAGAAGGCCCTGGAAGCCTGCAACCGATACGGGATCAAGGTGGTCGTCGACCTTCACTCGCCGCCGGGCGGGCGTTACGAGAACAGCGACGTGGCCATGTTCTACGAGCCTAAGTACCAAGATCATTTCGTGAAGGTCTGGGAGCGGATCGCCACGCGGTTCAAGGGCAACCCCGCCGTCTGGGGATACGACCTGGTGAACGAGCCGGTGCAGGCGGATGCGCCGGTGGAGGGCGTCCCGGACTACCTCGGGGCACAGGTGCGCGCGGCAAGGGCAATTCGTGCCATCGACCCGGATGTGCCGATCATTTTCGAGGTGGACCAGTGGGACTCAGCCCCTGGGTTCCGCTACCTGGAGCCGGTGGATGTGCCGAATGTCATCTACCAGGTCCACATGTACTGGCCGGGCGGGTTTACGCACCAGGGCGTGCACTCGAACCCGGTGGGGGTCAAGTACCCGGGAGTCATCGGTGGGATGATGGTTGACAAGGAAGCATTGCGCCGGCACCTGCAGCCAGTGCGCGATTTCCAGCTGGCCTTCAATGTGCATATCTACGTCGGCGAGTTCAGCGCGGCGCGATGGGCCCCGGGAGCCGCTCAGTATCTGTCGGATTGCATCGAGATTTTCGAGGAGTATGGCTGGGACTGGTCGTATCACGCGTACCGGGAGTGGGATGGCTGGAGCCTGGAGCACGGTCCCGACCCCAATGACCACTCGCGCACCGCGGAGCCGTCGGACCGGATGCAAGTGGTGCTTGGGTGGTTCGCGAAGAACGTGAAGCCGCCGGTTAGGTGACGGGAGCAAGACATTCAGTCGTGCCCCTTGGATGACGGTGTCGGTGGTTACGGCCTGCTGCGGTCGTGCCTCGCGTCCAGTGCAGGTGCGCCTGAGCCGCGCTTTCGATAGCGCCGAAGTGCCCGGTGTGGCTGCTCTCTCACGCGGTGTCGTTGAGTGCGGCCGCGTGCTTTCCGGCGGCTGGATCCCCCGCAGCATGCACGACTTGAGTCTCTGGATCAATGCACAGCATGACCGGATGGGCGATGGGCTCACTGGTCACCGTCACCCTGTGTCCGCGCGCAGCGAGCTCGGAACGGACCTGCTCCGCCACGCCCTCGTGAAGGTTGAGACTCCCTGGGGCCAGGAATGCCGCGTCCCGGTCCGGTCGGGAGCTGAATGAGTTTTCCATGTGGTTGGTGCTGAAACGCGGCGCAGTCACCGCTTGGCCCGGGGGCATGCCAAACTCGATGTGGTTGAGCAGTACATTCAGGGAAGTCTGATCCTGCAGGTCCCCGCCTGCGACGCTGATTGCCACGACCGGCCTGCCCTCCCGCAATACGAGGGTGGGGGTCAGGGTGACCCGTGGACGCTTGCCCGGCTGGATGCGGTTCGGGTGCCTCGGGTTCGTGTTCAGGCAGCGCAGGCGATTGCCCTGGGACACGCCCGTGACAGGGTCGGGTTCATTCCCGGCCAGATTGCAGCTGGGCGTGGCCGCCACCACATTCCCCCACCGGTCGGCGACCACGCAGGTGGTCGTGTCGGAAATCGGCGTGCGGACCGGGTTCTCCGGTGCGTCTCCTTCGCACAGAATCGCCCGCATCCGGACTGGATCACCCGGACGCCGCTCCATCGACGCAGCTCCGGTGATGAGGTCCGCCCGTAACGCGGTGTATTCGTCGGACAGCAACTGCTGCAAGGGCACGTCCGCGAAATCCGGGTCAGCATAGTAAGTGTCGCGGTCGGCGTATGCAAGCTTCATCGCTTCAGTGACCGTGTGGATGTAGTCGGCTGACAGATGGCCGAGGCCCCTCAACTCCCACCCTTCGAGGAGACGCAGCGTCTGGCACAGGACTGGTCCCTGGGTCCAGGTGTTGCACTTGCATACCTCGTAACCGCGGTAGCCGACCGACACCGGGTCTTCGACTGTCGTCTCGTGGGCGGCAAGATCCTCCCTGTCCAAGAATGAACCCTTGCTCCGGTACCATGCCACGAGGTCATCGGCGATGTCCCCGGTGTAGAAGCGGTCGCGGGCGGCGCGCAGTCTCTTCTCTCGGCTGCCGACGGCTTGCGTTTCCGCCTGCACCATCTTGCGCAGCGTCGCCGCCAGTTGTGGGTGCCACTCATCCCTGCCTGCGTCGAGAAGTTCCAGCGTCGGGGCGACGGCCTGCGCGAAGCTGCGCGTTCCGAACAGTTCCAGCGCCGTGATGCACAGGTGAAGCGCGCCGGGGACGGGCATGGCGAGGTAGCTGCCCTCGTCCGGAATCCCGTTGGCGTAGTACCACTCGATGGCCTCGGGGCTGAGCGGTGCCCGGCCGATGCCGGACAGCACCCGCACGCGTTCCTGCGCCGCGTCGTAGATCATGAACGGGACCTCGCCGCCGATGGCGAACAGCCCGTAGTCGGTGACCGCCAGGGCCAGGATCGTCGCGACAGCAGCGTCGGCGGCATTGCCTCCCTCCGAGAGCAACCGGACTCCCGCAGCCACCGATTCCGCCGCCCCGGCAGCGACCGCACCCCCGGTTCCGGATGCACACCAGCCGATCTGATCCATGCTTTGTCACACTCCGCGATTGTCTCTCTCAAAGGCCTCGCCCTGGGCGTTCCCCGCCCTGCCCATTCTCCCCTTCCGCGGCCGCCAGTCTCTGTAGCTGGAAAGCCTGCGGCTCTTCTTCGGCGCGGTGGACGAACAGGCGTGGGTCTACATCAATGGGCAGCCGGCTTTCGAACACACCGTTGCGACCACGGGGCTGCCGGTGGGGATTCTCTGGACCACCCCCTTCGGCTTCGCCCCCCGGTTCTTCCTGCAGGCCGAGTTCGGATTCTGATGAGTTGGCTGCTTGCGCGCGACCGGTTCGGTTCGATGGCGGCCCCGGAAGCCTCGCAGTTGTGGGTCGTCACGGATATGTGGGAGCACGCTGGGGTGTTCGAGTGGACCGATGAATCGGCGGGGAAATGTTGCTGCAAGCGGATCTCGGCCCCGACTGGCGAGATTCGGGCACTGAGTCCAGCGTCCGCGGGGATGCTCTGAAGCGCGAGTTGTGAGTGCCACTGGCAGGGCTACGAATCGAGATGGCGTTGGCGTGTGGTCTCGTCCAGACGCCGGTGTTGCAGAAGGCGTACGGCCCGGGCTCAAGGTACCCGCGTCAGATGAAGGAGGACTTGACAGCCGCAGTGCGAATCCGATTACTGGAAAGGCGGTTTGCTGAGGTAGTCTGCGCCGCCTCACCAGTTGTTGGAGGTATCGAAGAACACGCCAGTCCCAGGGCGTTGGTTCGAGACGGAGGTGCAATGATGACGAGCAACCGGTGGGTCTTCCCTGTCGTGATTGCTATCCTGGCGTACCTGGGGACACTTCCCGCCCCTGCCGAAGACATTCGGCTCAATGACTGCGAGATACGAGGAGCCGACTCCTTCGGTGATTTCCACAAGATGTTCCGATGGCCGGTCGGTTCTGGCGCGCCGATAGCCTTCGCCTGGGGGCAGTTCGAGCATGATGGCGATGAGTTCTGCCACGTCACCTCCAATACTTTCAGCGCCCAGATCGAGTATCGGGCCCTCACCCCAAAGGCCTATCTGGAGCTCAAGACCTACTTCGCCAACGACGACGAATCCAGCGTGATCTTCGAGCTCACTCCGAGCGAGTTCGAGGACGACTGGCGCACCCTCACCCGCGCCTTCGCAAGCATTGACGATGTTGAGGACGTCGCCCTGCCCTTCCCTGCCGCCGGTGTCCATTTCCGCCTGCGAGAGCACTGTGGCACGAAAGAAGTGATCCGCGAGGACGGGTCGGTCGCCAATGTGTCCATCGGCGACAGCAACGCACGCTTCAGGGTTGTATCGATAGGTTTCGCCTACGGGAACTGGGCGGCGAACTGGCAGGGCATGGACTTCCACCCCGGCGACGCCCAGGACAACTTTGACAATGTGACTCTTGAGCACGAGCGCGCCACCGACTACATCGAGTTCACCGCCGGGCAGTCGGGGCAGTGCACCCTCCAGGCTTACTGCCGCAGGAAGCAGGGCGAGGAGGGCAGACTGCAGGTGAAGGTCAACGGGAGCGTGAAAGCTGAGCCTTCGGTGCCCGGCACGGATTTCGCCTGGGTCGACCTGTGGACCGGCGAGCTGGCGGGTGGCGAGACGATCCGCGTTGCGAATAACGAGTGGGAGGAATCCACCTGGCTGGGGCTGTCCAGCACACTGCATAAGTCCTGCGTTGAGTTCGCCCATGAGTCCCGCAATGGTCCGGTCTTCCGCATCGTTCCGGTGGGGGGAGATGGCGGCGGGATCGTCGAGCCTCCACCACCTCCGCCTCCCGACACAACCCCGCCGATCCTGGAGAATGTGGCGGCCGGCCCTGTCTCCCACGAGGCGGCTATCGTCCATTTCGACGCCAGCGAGGACGTGCAATGGCGCGTGGAATATGGAACGACCAGCAACTACGGACAGACTTCGATCTCTCGGGGTTTCGATGACCCCAGGGCCGCCTCGCTGACGGGTCTCGCGCCCGACACTACCTACCACTTTCGCATCGTCGCCGCGGACGCCGCAGGGAATGCCGCCGCTTCACCCGACCATACCTTCACCACCAAAGCCGTGCCCGACCGGACTGCCCCGGTCATCACCAATGTGCAGGCGGCCGTCACCCACAACTCAGCAACCGTAACCTGGAATACCAGCGAGCCCGCCAACTCGAAGCTCTATTACGGTCGCGCGCCATCAACTGCGACCTGGACCGGTTTGGCGGACTTCGTGACAAACCACTCGGTCACTGTAGACGGCCTCCTGCCCAACACCACGTATGTATTCTGGGTGAAAGGCTCCGACGCGGCGGGCAACGAGGGCATCTCGCCTCAGTCGAGTTTCACCACCTCTCCGACTCCCGACACGCAGGCGCCGACGATTATCGCTCCAGCTGTGACCGCCATCACCCAGACCTCCGCGTCCGTCGTCTGGCGCACCGACGAGCCCACCGTTTCCTGCGTCGAATACGGGACCACACCGGCTTACGGTCTTGTTGCAACCCTCCAGGGCACGCGCACCGCTCATAGCATCGCCCTTTCGCAGCTGCAACCAGGTCGCCAGTACCACTATCTTGTGAAGGCGACCGACGCAGCCGGCAATACGGCCACGCACTCCGGTAGTTTCCAGACCGACCCGCCGGATGTGGGCACGGTTACGGGCACCGTGACCCGCCAGGATACCGGGGCGCCTCTGGCAGGGGCCACCGTGACCGTGCTGGGGAGCACCGGTCTGTCCGCCACCTGCGACGGCAATGGGGTGTACACCATCGCCGGCGTACCCACCGGAACCCGCAGCCTTCGTTTTGCCGCATCCGGGTGGCGTACCGCCACTGCCCAGGTAACGGTTCGCCGCACCCAGACCGTGACGCGCAACTTCGCTCTCGTCCCCGTGGGCACGGTCTACGGGTATGTGCAGACCCCGGTTACTGGGGATGCTGGCGGGCGGCCCAGGCCGCGCATGATCGGCCTCAATGGCGCAACCGTGCGCATCGCCGCCGGCAACCGGACCACCCAGACCGCCAACGGATACTTCGCTAAGCCTGACAGACCGGCGGATGGCTACTACGCCCTCGACGACGTGGCCGTGGGGACACATACCGTGACTGTTTCTCTGTCGGGGTTCGTGCCGCAGACGCTCAATGTCACCGTCCCCGGCCCGGGCGGGAAAGTTCGGCAGGATTTTAGCCTCGAGAAAGCCCGTCTCGACCTGTCGGTCACCCATGACTCTCTCAACATTTCGCCGGAATCACCCATCGCAGGCCAGCGCGCCACCGTCGCCTGCACCGTAGTCAACTCGGGCAACATCGAGGCCCGGACGGTCCGGGTACGCTTCCTTTGGAATGGCGCGCAGATCAGTCAGTCTGTCATCGCGACCCTCAACCCCGGGGCCTCCCGACGCCTCACGTACTCCTGGCTCGTCCCTGCCGATGGGCCGACCAAGGGCGATCTGTCCGCGGTGGTGGAACCGGATGCCGGCATCGTGGAGGCCGATGCGAGCAACAATGTGGCCACCCGATCGCTGACCATTGTCCCCCTGAAGCCAGACGTCTCCATCCTCGCCGCGGACATCACGCACACACCGGAGTCACCCGGGTGTGGTCAGACTGTCACCATCCGCGCCACCGTGAAGAACATGGGCGGCCTGGCGGCTGAGAACCTTGAGGTGGCCCTGAAGCGCGGCGATGAGACCGTGGCCACCCGCTCCCGATCGAGGCTCAATCCGGGAGAGCACTACCAAGCGTCCATGAGCTGGACCGTGCCCGCGGCCACCTACGACCCGGTTGCATTCCGAGTAGTCTTGGACCCCTCAAACAACATCGATGAGCTGGACAAGACCAACAACCAGGCCGAGCACACCGTCGTGCCCGCTCTGCCGGATCTCTCCGTGGACGCCGCCGAGATAACCAGCACCCCCGCAGCACCCATCGCAGGTGAGGACGTCCGCCTTAGCATCAAGGTCCGCAACCTCGGCGGCTCCAAGGCCTATAACATCCCCCTGCGAATCATGCGCGGCACCGACGTCTTGTCCGAGCAGACCATCAGCTCTCTGAGCGCCGGGAGCAGCACCACTCGGTATTTCACATGGGACATACCGGACACAGCCGGGGATTCGGAAAAACTCGGGGTCGTACTGGACCCGGCGAACTCTATCCCCGAGAGCAACGAGGCCAATAACGCCGCTCCGCACCTGGTGCTGGTCACGCCCCGGCAGATCGACCTGTACATCGCCGCCGCGGACATCACCCACACTCCGCCGGAACCCGAAGCGGGACATACGGCCACGATAAGCGTAATTGTGCACAACGGCGGGAACGTGAAGGCGAGCGGAGTGAAGGTGCGGTTCCTGCGAGGCGGCCAGCAGATAGGCGAGAAGACCATCTCCTCGATCACTGCGGGGGACGATTACACGACGAAACTCTACTGGAGCGTTCCGGACGGCACCGTGGGCCCGGTGACGATCAATGTCGTCCTGGACCCGGACGGCGAAATTGCGGAGACCGACGAGAGCAACAACACGGCGTCCCACAGCTTCGCTGTACTTGCCGGGGACTAACGCACCAGGGACCTGCAACGAGGTCAGCCGAGAGCGAACGGTGAACATCGTTTCGTCTTGTACATCCGTAGCGATGGGAGCGAGAGTGAAACGATGACCGCCAGTGAAGGTCGGTACACTCGCGAGTTGGCGGTCGCCATCCAAGCCGCACTCGATGCCGGGCGCATTCTGCGCGAGGACTTCCACCGTCCCGGCGGCCCGCGCGGATCGGGGCACCATGCCGTCGCAGACGGAGAAGCCGAAGCCCTGATCAGGGGCGCCCTGATCGAAGCCTTCCCCGAGTATGCCTACCTGGGCGAAGAGACCGGCTACAGGCCGGGGTCGGGATCTTCGCCCTGCCACGTCTGGGTGGTCGACCCGAATGACGGAACCAGCGCTTACCTGAAAGGATTCCGCGGCGCAGCAGTGTCTATCGCGCTGCTGCGGGACGGCAGACCGGTGCTTGGCGTAGTCTACGCTCACTGCGCTCCGGACGACGGGGGCGACCTCTTCTCGTGGGCCGAAGGTTCGGGCCCCGTCCAGCGCAATGGCCGCGCGGTCCCCCGCAAGTGGCCTGTCACTGCGGGTCCGGAGTGTACAGCGCTGGTGTCACAGAGCGCGGACAAGAGCCCCCGGGCCAATGCACTCGCAGCGCACCCGATGAGGTTTCGTGCGGTGACAGGCATTGCGTATCGGCTGGCGCTGGTTGCTGCGGGTGAGGGTGAACTGGCCGTCTCACTCAACGGACCATGCGCCTGGGACTACGCCGGGGGACATGCTCTGCTGCTGGGAGCCGGCGCGGACCTGTTTGACGCTGAGGGCCATCCTGTCACCTATGGTCCCGACGGCCGCAGCAGTTGCGGAGGGGCCTGCTTTGGGGGGCCATCGGCGCTGGTTGCCGAAATGGTGGGCCGCGACTGGAGCAGTGCGCTGCACCACGGTCATCCTGAAGAAGGCTACCTGCAGCTGTCCTGGCCGGTGCGCGGGCGGACTGTTCCCGTCGCGGGTGTCTTGTCCCGCGGTCAAGGGTGCCTGCTGGGCCAGTTTGCCGGTGACTCCCTGGGCGGCCTCGTGGAGTTCGAGGGAGCCGATTACATCGCCTCGCATTATCCGCAGGGCGTGAGGCTGCTGGCCGATGGCGGGGCATGGGGAACCATCGCGGGACAACCCACCGACGACTCAGAGCTGGCGCTGTGCCTGGCGCGGTCGATCGTGGCCGCGGGAGGCTATGATCCCGAGGCGGCGGCGCGAGCCTACGCTTGGTGGTATAATTCCGGCCCCTTCGACAAGGGCGACACCACGAGACAGGCTCTCATACCTGCCGCAAGATCGTTCGGGCACGGGCAATCGGCCGCCGACGCGGCCCGGGCGGCAGCGAGCACCACAAGCCAGGCAAACGGCGCCATGATGCGGGTGTGCCCCATCGGGGTCGCCGGTGCAAGCCGTTCGCCTGACACCGTGATCCAGTGGGCCAGAGCCGACGCGGAGTTGACTCACCCCCATCCCGTGTGCCAGAGCGCCAACGCGGTGTTCGCCGAGGCCATTGCCTTCGCAATCCGCGTTGGCGCGAGTCCCGCTGAGACCTACGAGCACGCCTGCGCGACCGCCGCCGAGATTGGTGCCGAGACGAGCGTCCGGGAGACCTTGGCTCTGGCTGCGAGCGCGGCCCCAGCGGACTACTCGAAGCAGCAGGGCTGGGTCCTGATCGCTCTGCAGAACGCGTTCTTCCAGCTATTGCACGCGCCGGATCTGGAGGCAGGCGTGGTGGACAGCATCATGCGTGGGGGCGACACGGACACGAACGCCGCCATCGCCGGTGCGCTTCTTGGTGCAGTTCACGGCAGGGACGCCATCCCATCGCAATGGGTCGACCGCATTCTGACCTGCCGGCCCCTGGAAGGTCTGTCCGGGGGCAACAAATCGCGTCCGCAGGCTTTCTGGCCGGTGGATGCTCTCTGGCTGGCCGAATTGCTTCTCACAGCCACCAAGGGTGACGCGCAGCCATGAAGCATGGGGGCAGATCGCACGGCCTGCCCCAACCTGTATTGCCGGCAGCCGCGGCGATCAGACTGCTTTGCGCCCGGCCCTATCCGCCGGTCAGGCAGCCTGAAGTGGAGTGAAGACAGCCGACAAGAAAGAGCCAGACTGCAAAGGGGCGGACGGCTAACCTGGAATGGGTGGCTGAGATGGGCAAGGCGCATAGAATGCCGGCCTTTCTCGTGGAGCTGCCGAGTGCGGCCCAATCCGGGGTGGTGGTGAAAGGTAGCGGTGACCGCGGTGCCGCCGCACGGCATCGGGAGCGACCAGGGAAAATGAGAAGCCCGCATCGCTGCGGGCTCAGAGGACAACTGGCGGAGGCGGAGGGATTCGAACCCCCGAGGCTTGCGCCCAACGGTTTTCAAGACCGCCGCCATCGACCACTCGGCCACGCCTCCATAACCAGTATAGCCACCGCCGCGCGGGGCCGTCAAGGAACGTCCGGAGGTCGCCTCACTCCACGCCTGCGCAGGGATTCGCGCCGGATCCGGCGAAAAGATTCGTGACGGGGCACGGGAAGGGGCATGGCAATGCTGCGTCTTTATCTGACCGCCCTGCTCACATTCACGTGGAGCATCGCGGGCGCTGGGGCCGTCGAGCGCGAGGTCAGCTTCCCCAGCAGGGGCGAGGACGGCGTCATTCTCTCCGGGCGTTTGCACGTGCCTGCTGGCGCGACAGGATGCCCGGGTGTGGTGCTTGTCCACCCTGACCCGCGTTTCGGCGGGAGCATGGATGTTGCCGTGACCGTAGGCCTGCAGGAGGCCTTCGAAGCATCGGGGTTTGCCACGCTGCGGTTCAACCTGCGAGGCGTGGGGGCATCAACCGGAAAGTTCGACAATGGTGAAGGGGAGATGCGCGACTGCCTGGGCGCCTTGGACTTCCTGCGCAAGGTGCAAGGCGTGGACCCAAGGTGCATCGCTCTGGCGGGGTACTCCTTCGGCTCGTGGGTAGGCCTGAGAGCCTGCGTGGTGGACAGGAAAGTGCGTGGCTGCGCATGCCTGGCCTTCCCCGTGCCCGAGGGCGAGGACCCCGAGCGGCACCCGTACTTCCGCGAGATCAAGTTCCCGGCGCTATTCGTGACCGGGACCGCCGACCCGATCAGCGACTTGGGGGCGATCCGCCGCATTATCGCCCGGCACGAGGCGGGTGAGCGATGCACCGTGACCGAACTTGCGGGCGCCGACCATTTCTTCTGGCAGCAGGAGCAGCTTGGCCAGGCTGTGAGAGCGATTCACGACTTCGTGAAGAGGGTCTGCTGCGCACCGCCGGAGCCGGTGGAAGGGGAAGGCGTCGAGTAGCGGTTGCAGGTGTGATTGCATCCCTGTATACTGAAATGTATACAGGAGGTTGAGGATGATGGCGAGTTCAATGGTGCGGGTGAATGACAGCGCGCGTATGGCGCTCAAGGCGCTTGCGGAGCAGAGCGGGGAGACGATGGGCGCGGTGCTTGAGAAGGCGATAGAGTGCTATCGCCGCCAGCGCATACTCGAGCAGGCCAACTGCGCCTATGCAGCGCTTCGCAAGGACCCACAGGCCTGGCGGGAAGAGACCGAGGAGCGGCAGGCTTGGGCGGGGACGCTGGCGGATGAACTCGATGGGGATGGGAACCCGCCGGAATGACGCACTCGAAGCCCTCTCGCGGCGACATCTGGCTGGTGGATCCCAACCCCGTGCGTGGACACGAGCAGGCCGGCAGGCGACCGGGGCTGGTGGTTTCGGTGGACGGGTTCAACCACGGTCCCGCGGGGCTGGTGATCCTGGTTCCGATTACCACGCGGGAACGCGGAATCCCGTTCCACGTGCGCCTGGACCCGGGCGACAGCGGCCTGCGTCAGGCAAGTTTCGCGAAGTGCGAAGACGTGCGGTCAGTCGCCGCAGAGCGGCTGGTCCGCAGGATGGGATCCGCACCCGAGAACGCCATGAGCGCAGTGGAGGACTCACTCAGGATCCTATTGGGCCTGTGACAGGCGCGGGTACCCGCCATTTCGCCCCCTCAGTATCTTCCGTAAGTCCTCGCAACCTCAACCATCGCGTGCAGATTCTCGAAGGGCGTGTCCCGGCCGCACTGGTCGCCTGTCGACAGGACAAAACGCCCGCCCTCGGCAGCATCGTCAATGGCCTGCTTCGCCGCCGCGACCACATCCTCTACCGTGCCCCGCAACATGGTATCCGTCGTGTGCAGGTTCCCCTTGAGGCAGATTTTGTCCCCGTAGAGGCGCTTGAGTTCCGCGAGATCGCAGTCTCCCATAGGCGGGCGTTCCAGCGGGTCAATGATGGTCAGCTCGGTCTCGAGAGCCATGATCTTCACCAGTTCCCGCTCTGGCCCGCAGGAGTGAATGTGGGTCGGGATTCCCGCTTCCGCCGCGAGGCTGATGACGCGCTTCAGCGCGGGCAGGGCGAGCTGCCGGAAGATCGCGGGGGTCTGCCAGATGAGTGTCCCCGAGCCGCCGACCGCCAGGAAGTCCGGGCGGTTCTCTTCATCGAGGGCCATGATCCGGTGGAAGCGCGCTTCACCGGCTTCGACGCGCTGCTGCGCCCACTCCTCGTGCTTGTCCGGGTTATCGTAGTAGTGGTAGAGGGCCTCTTCGCTGCCGATGGCGCAACTGCTGATGACGAATGCGCCTACCAGGCCGTTGTCGCCCATCATGCGCTTCAGGCGACCGATGTTCGCGGGGCCGTAGTCCACGGGCTTCACACCCTCCACCGGCTCCCAACGCTCCGGGATGGGCGGCAGGCCGACTTTCTCCGGCGCGATCCCCCAGACCGGCGGGTCGGCGATGCGGTACACGTTGACGTGTCCGGCCCAGATCCGCTCACCCTTCTCCACCCGGGAGTTCTGAGTGACGATGCGGTCTTCGGTGCGATGGACGATGAACTGCTCCCATTGCGGGGCATCCGGATTGACTTCCTCGGGGAAAACCAGCGGCGCGTAGCCGTCCATGAGGGAGTCCAGGTCGAAGTACCGGGCGGCTGCGATGTACGCTTCCCAGATGGGCGGGTCGTTGTACAGGTAAAGGTCCCAGAATGGCTTGCCGGTAAGTTTCGCGGGAACCATGTTGGAAATGTCGGGCATCACTGGGACACAGTCGGGAATGCGGCCGGCGAGTGTCGCGAGGAGGCGTTCGCGTTTGGTCATTGGTGAGGGCTCCCTTGAGGATTGCGACGATAGCGGACCGCCGGCGGGCGCGACGCCCGCCCCACGCGGAAGAACGCTCAGCCATGCTGCCGGCAGGCTCGCACCCGGAGGCCTGCCCCTCCGGCGTGCACCGCACGGTCAGGATAGTGCAAGTACTTTGCGGGCGACCTTCACAGTTCGCGCGGTGAGGTCGCTGATCTTGCTCACGTTCATGCCCTCCAGGGAACTATGCAGCGTGTTCCGCAGAGGGGCGGTCCACTTGGACGGGACCGCGGAAGCACCCAGAAGCGCGCCCATGACCGACCCCGCGGTGGCGCCATTGCAGTCGGTGTCCAGCCCGCCCATGACGCTGATGCAGATCGCCTTCTCCAGGTCGCCTTTCGCATGCAGGCAGCCGATGAGCACGATGACCGCATTGTTGATGGTATGCACCGGGTGGTAATGCCCGTACTTTGCATTCATGCGGTCCCAGGTGGTCTCCCAGTCAGCATCCCTGGCGCACCAGCGCACGGTGTCATCAATGGCCTGCGCCAGGCGGGACCTGTTGGGTATCTCGGCCCGGGCGACCTTGATGGCCTGCAGAAGGTCATCCGTCGCCATGCATGCGGCGATGAGGGCGGCGAAGAACATCTCCCCGTAGATACCGTTCTTCACGTGGGATACCACGGCGTCACGGAAGGCGAACTCCGCGGCTTTTTCCGGCCAACCTGGGGCGCAATAGGCGAAGCCGTCGCAACGGATCTGGGCGCCGATCCATTCGCGATAAGGGTTGAGCACCAGCGCGGAGTCCGGCGGCATGATATCATCCACCAGGTTGCGGTAGGCGGCGCGCTCGGCGGTGTAGACCCGGTGGAAAGGCAGGCGGCCCAACCATTCGGCAGCCACGTTCGCGGGGGTGAAGTCCGGGCCGTACATTTCCATGATGTGCAGGCCGAGAAGAGTGTAGTCGGTGTCGTCGTCGCGGACGCTGTAGCGGATGTTTCCGCGCAGGCACGGGTTGCCTTTGGAGTGATACGCCCGCATGCCCTCGGGCGGGTTCTTGAGCTGGGGGAAGTAGTCGGCGAGGGGGTAGTCGCCGGCGAACTCCAGGAGCGCCCGAATATCCTGCTTCGTCCAGCCTTCGACGGGCTTGCCCAGCATGCACCCCGCGCAGCGTCCCAGCCATGCGCCCTCGATGCGGTCGGCGATGGCGTCGTCGTCGATGGCCATCCGGCGCGGTCCCTTTCGGCGAGCAGCCCGGATTCCGTCGAGGTCTGACGGCTCGACATACGGGAAGTCGGGCGCGGGCTCGCATTTCGCCGCAAGGGCGAAGAAGCGCTCCAGTTGGGCCCTGCTCTTTGCTGCGGGAAGGTTGATTGACTGTTCGTAGATGGCTTTGAGCGCGTCTACGTCACAGCCTTCCTCCTTGAGCTGAACTAGTTCCTCGGCGGCGAGACGCTTCAGGGAATCCAGGCTTGGCATGGCTTTGGCCTCCGCTGGTGTCGAGTCGTGGCCGCGTATTCGCCTGTCGTGGGCGATGGACCTGCACGTCCAGCCGGTGGTTGCCGCCCTTGCTGGTTCGGGAGGAGTCCAGTCACGAACAGGGGAACTGACGCCTGCGGCACGAACCAATGGACCGGGTGATGAACCATGCTTGCGGTTGACTGGCTGATCGTTGCGTGTCTTGGCTGCATTCTCGCTCTTAGCTTGGCGCAGGGCCAGGAGGACGGCCCACGAGAGATCGGTTCCCGGCTTGAGTTGATGGTGGACGACTGGCTGATCGAGCGCATGGATGGGGTAAGGTTGGAGCTGAACCACCCTGTGCCGCAGGAAATCGCGCTGGTGTTCGACAAGCCGTGGGAAGGCAGCACCTGCTGCTATGTGACGGTCTTCAAGGACGACGACCTGTTCCGCATGTACTACCGAGGTTCAGACTACGACATCCCGACGCAAAAAGCCACCCATCCGGAGGTGGCCTGCTATGCCGAGAGCCGGGACGGGATCACGTGGACCCGGCCCAATCTCGGGCTGTTCGAGTTCGGCGGGTCGAAAGACAACAATATCGTGTGGACCGGCGTGGGCTCGCACAACTTCACGCCTTTCAAGGACGCGAACCCGGACTGTGCACCGGACGCAAAGTACAAGGGGTTCGTGGGCGGCGAAGGTGGCCTGCTGCCCATCAAGTCTCCAGACGGTATCCACTGGGAGCTGATGCAGGAGACGCCGGTGATCACACTGGGGGACTTTGATTCCCAGAACCTGGCTTTCTGGGACACGGAGCGCAAGTGCTACGTGGACTACCACCGCAGGGGACGAAACGGCGTGCGGGACATCATGACCTGCACCTCGCAGGACTTCATCCACTGGACCGAGCCCGTGTACCTGGACTACGGCGACGCGCCGCCGGAACACCTGTACACCAATGCCATTACCCAGTATCACCGCGCGCCCCATCTCCTCGTGGGGTTCCCGAAACGGTTCGTGCCCGAGCGGGTTGCGGTGGAGCACCCGTATCCGGGTGTATCCGACGGGGTCTTCATGTCCAGCCGCGACGGGGTCAACTTCAAGCGCTGGACGGGAGCGTTCATCCGTCCGGGCCTTCAGAGAGAGCGCTGGGTGAACCGCAACAACATGACCGCCTGGGGCATCCTCGAGACCCCTCCGGCTGAAGAGGGCCTGCCGCCGGAACTGTCGCTATACTCCAGCGAGTCGTACTACATGCCTGGGAACCGCATCCGCAGGTTCACGCTGCGCCTGGATGGGTTCGTGTCCGCGACAGCAGGCTACCCGGCAGGCGAGATACTGACGAAGCCACTGGTGTTCGCCGGGAACAGGCTCGTGCTGAACTACGCCACTTCGGCGGCGGGCAGCGTGAAGGTGGAAGTGCAGGACGCCGCGGGGAATGTGATCCCCGGATTTGCACTGGCGGATTGCGAGCCGTTGTTCGGGGACGAGACCGCGGGTGTCGTGAAGTGGACTGGCAAGCCGGATCTGGGGGCGCTTGCGGGGCAGCCCGTGCGCCTGCGGTTCGTGATGATGGATGCGGACGTGTACTCGCTGCAGTTCCAGGAGTGACGCAGATGGTTCGCCTTACGGCTTTCGCGCTGATGCTCCTTGCTCTCGCAGCCTGGACGCAGGATGACGAGCTGCTCTTGTACGCGCCCTTCGATGATTCAGGGGACGCGGCGATTGCCGTGGGAGACCCGCGCAATCTGCATACGGAGCAGTCCCTGGCGAAAGGCGCGCTGATCCTTGACCGTGACTGCGAGTTCCGAGTTCCGGGGAACTTCCGGCGCGAAGAGGGCACGGCGGCGCTCTGGATCCGCCCACACTGGGACGGAAACGCTGCGGGTCCGCACCAACTCTTCTGCCTGTACGGACGGCGCGATCTGGAGGAATCCTGGGCGCGGAACCGCTGGAACCTGGTGTGCGCCGGGGGCAACTGCACCTTCAGCATCTACCCCGAAAAGCCCGGCGCGGCGCTGCACATTTCGGCGCCGATTCGCGACTGGATTGAAGGCATGTGGCACCAGGTGGCCATCACGTGGAGCAATGTGAACAGCGGGCAGGCCGATGCGGAGATGCGGCTGTACATTGACGGAAACCTCGCCGCGCAGCTTTCGGGGAAGCGCATTGATGTGGGCCCGACTCACGACGCGATGGCCATCGGGCGCGATCAGGATGCTTCTCCCGACTACGCGCAGGCGGATGTGGATGAGCTGTTCGTGTACGGCCGGGCGCTGACTGGGGAGGAGATTGCTGCGGGGTATACCTGGCGGACCACAGGGGGCGTTTCGCCACTGAGCCCGGCCGAGCGACGCCGGCGGGTGGGTCCCGCGCGGGTGCTCGAGGGCTGGTGGAACACCAACTGGCCATACCGGGCGAAGGTGACGGTTGGCCCGGCGAACGTTGACCGCGAGGGCCTGTTCGTGCAATGCCCGCTGCACATCGGCGCGGATATCGCGGCCATGGGACTGCCGGCATCGGTGGCGCCGGGTTCGATCCGGGTTGTGGACGAAGCCGGCACTGTCCTGCCCTCACGCATCGACGGCGGGCTGCTGGAATGGCAGGCTCCCGGGGTCACCCCTGCAGGCGCAGCGCGGGAGTTTGAAGTCTACGCCCAGGTTCTGCGCTACATGGTGTTCGCGCCACTTCAGGCAAAGCGCGAAGAGGGACCCACGGAACCCAGTCCCGAACTCCCGCCTGTGCCGGATTACGCCACGCTGGCCTACGGCAAGCCCTGGGATTTCGAGGACGGGAGCTTCTCGGGCATCGACCAGTGGGGCAACAAGCCGGAGTTCATCCGAAATCGCAAGGTGGAAGACGGCATCCTGAGCATGGATGTGGAGCAGGACCCATGGTTCATCTGGGGCGACATGTGGGGACAGGTGCCGGAGACGAACCGCAAGGTGAACATCGACCTGGACCGCTTCCCGATCCTGGAAATGCGCGTCCGCCAGAGCGTGAATGAGGCCACCTGGGAGCTTTACGGGCGCCCGGGAACCAGCGAGCGGCTGCTCACCTACAAGTTCCCGGTGCGAGGCACCGGCTGGCAGCGGATACGGATCAATCTGCAGAAAGACGCCGGCTGGCACGCGGTGCTGTCGGCGCTGCGGATCGACCCAACCACGGAGACGAAGGCTCACGTGGAGATAGACTGGGTGCGCCTGAGTGCGGTGACCGTGGCGAACCATGACCCCGCGGAAGCACTCGGGGAGCCGTCGTCCGAGCCGGCGCGGATCGCCCTGAGCGTGCCGCAGGCGCGGGTGCGAGCGGGAGCGAGGCAGGAGATCGCGGCGCTGGTTGAAGATGCCGAGGGCAAACCGGTGTCCGGGCAGCCGCTGATCGTGGAACTGGCGGCTGGATCCGGTGGCGAACTGCAGTCGGCGCAGGGGCAGAGCTCACTGGGTCTGTCGACCACAGCGCGACGGGGGATCACCGATGGCAAAGGCAGGCTGCGCGTGGCATACGTAGCGAGCCGGGAGGCGAAGGAACATGCGGACACGGTGGTTGCGCGCCTGGAGTTCGCAGCACCGGCCGTGGACCGTAAGACCGTGGACACCATACCCGGACCCGCCCACCATTACCGGGTGTCGCCAGTGAAAGTGGCGGCTTTGCGCGAGGCGGACCTGCCGCTGAAATTGACCGCGCAACTGGTGGATCAATTCGACAACCCGGTGGCCGAGAGACGAACCATCGCGTGGGAGACCGATGCGCCGGGCAGTCTGGCCCAGGCCGAAGAGGAGCTCAGTGCGGAGGGAGTCGCCTCGGCGCAGTGGACAGGGGATGAGGCGCAGCGCTGGGTGTACACCGTGCGGGTGAAGGATGACAGTGGATTGGCAGGAGAATCCGCGGCGATCTGCCTGCTGCCTTCGGAGCCGCGCAAAGACCCCGTGGTGCTGGGTGAGGACGGGCGCTTCCACAAGGGCGTTGGCGGGCCGACGTGGTTTCCGCTGGGCGGGTTCTACGCCAACTGGGTGGGCCTGGAGCAGGATGGGGAAGAGGGCCGGCGACTCCTGTCTTTCGTGGACGCCACCGAGGAACAGATCCAGCATTGGCTGGAGTTCCTGGCGAACCAGGGCGTGACCTCGCTGCGCTTCATGCTCCGGGCCCACACGTCGCGAGGCATGGAGCCGATGGACGTGATCGGCCGGGTGAACATGCCGCTGTTTGCGAAAGTGCTGCGGTACATGGACCTGGCGCGGAAGCATGACATCCGGTTCATGCTCACGATCCACGAGGATTACACGAAGCCCGCGTACTACAACCGGCAGGCGCTGGAGACCTTCTGCATCCCGGCCTTCGCGGGGGAGGATCTGGACGCGCTGCCGCCACACCAGCGGCGGTTCATCCGTGACCGGAACACCATTTCCAGTATCGACCTGAAGTACACAGACCCGGATGTGATGGCCTGCCAGGACCAGTACGCGCGGGACTTGATCGGGCTGCTCAAGGACAATCCACAGCTCTTTGCGTGGGAGTTCGAGAACGAGATGGTGGACTGCCCGCAGAGCTGGGCGAACCATGCGGCGGCGGTGATTCGCAGTGTGGACCCGGTGACGCCGATCTGCGCAAGTCACGGCGGAGGAGGCATCGCCACGGCGGACCCGCTGTGGTGGACGAAGAAGACGGATATCGACTTCTACACCTACCACATCTACCCGAACACGTCCACCACGCTGCCGGAACTGGATTACGGCGCGGCGGTGGACCTGCTGACCTGCTACGGGCGCATGGCCGGCGTCTGCATGCTGGGCGAATCTGCGGGAGACGAATGGAGCCGCTACCCGCGCGAGGGTGATGATGACCGGCGATATGTCATGCGGGACATCATCTGGTTCAGCCTGGTGAACGGGAACCCGGGGTGCTACTTCTGGAATGCCCGGGGCTTCGAGGTGGAGCAGTTCCGGCTGGCAAAGGAAATCGCGGAGGGCATCGACTGGGAAGGTTGGGTGCGGCGCAAACCCGCAGTTGGGGTCGACGTCTCACATCCGTGGGACGATGACAAGTACTACCGCACTCGTCAGGGCAACCGCGACTATGCGATGATGGGGCGATATGTGCAGCATTACCTGAGCGCGGGAGTGGACTTCGACTTCACCTTCGACCCCGAAGCGTACAGCAGGAGCGCGGGGCTCGCGGAATTCACACCACCGGTTGGGGAGAGTCTGCTGACCCCTGGCGCCGGATGGCAGACACGGGTCAATGCGCGTGATGACCTGCAGCAGGGGCTCGCATACGTGCGGAACTTCGGCGGCGTAAAGCATTGGGATATGAGCAGCGTGGCGCGGGGCCCGAATCTGTACATGCGGCAGCGCAAAGCGGCGCCGCTGCGGATACGGCTCGGGTTGGGAGCGGGGACCGTCCGGGTGACCGCAACGGACCTGGACACGGGGCTGCGCCGGGAGTTTACCGTTCCAGGCGACGGTGAGTTGGACCTGGGCACCAACGATCACGACTGGGCGGTGGTGTGGCAAGTGCAGTAAGGCACATGTGAGGGCACTGGCGAAGCGAGAAGGCCGCCGGGCAATTGCCTGGCGGCCTTTGGTTCACATGGTGGACGGGATGAGATTCGAACTCACGGCCTCTTCCGTGCGAGGGAAGCGCTCTCCCAGCTGAGCTACCCGCCCATTTGGTTGAAGGAACGCAATCTTAGACCCTCCGCGGCGAAGTGTCAAGCTCATTCGCGACCCCAATCAGACTACTCCTTACCCCCGATGGCGTCGGTGCGCTTGCCGTCCACGTAGACCGGCATTTCCCCGTCACCGTCGGCCAGGACCCGGGCCCAGGCGCGTTCGGCGACTTCGGGAGCCGACTCCGCAATGTTGTTCATACAGCCCGGATCAGTGCGCAGGTCGAAGATCGCCCGGGGAGTACCATGGACATCGATGATGGCCCAGTGTGTCTCGTCGCGGTACCAGCAGGTGTCGCCGTAACGAGATGTCAGGTAGTGGCGCGGGCGCCAATCCCGACCCGAAACGAGAGTGCGCAGATCCTGCCCGTCAATGGGCTGGCTGGGCTCGACACCCGCCATGCCGTAGAGCGTGCCCACGAGGTCCAGGTTGTAGACGAGTTGATCGAACCTGCGGCCGCGCCCTGCTCCGTCGGGAAAGCGGACCATGAAAGGCAGGTGCATGACCCCCGGGTACAGGGCATACGAGGGCTTGCCGATGATGCCCTCGGGGTTGTCCGAGACGAAGTTCGTGCCGTGGTCGCTGATGAACGCTACGCAGGTGTTCTCGCGCAGCCCGGCTTCGTCCAGGGCCGTCATGAGCCGGCCGAAGCAGGTGTCCACCAGGGTGACGAGACCGCAGTAGTGGGCCACGATATCGCGTACCTGGGCATCTGAGTAGCGGCCTTTGGCAGGGCCGTAGTGGGTATGGATGATGGTCTTGTCGCTGAAGTCCAGATCGGCATAGATCCCATAGTACGCAGCCGGGGCCTCCCAGGGCTCGTGTGGATCGAAACAGTCCAGCATCAGGTAGAAGGGCTGCAGGGAGACGTTCTCCTGAATGAACTGAATGCCCCAGTCGAAAGTGCGCCAGGTGCTGGTGTCCTTCGCGTCGCGCACGTGTGCGGTGTTGGCGGCGTGGCGGGTGACGGTGTTGTAAGGCCCCTGCTTGCGGAGCGCCGCCGGGTCACCGAACCGGGAGAGACGCTGATCCGAGACGATAGCAGGAGACTTCCAGCGGTCCTGCTGCTGCCCGCGCAGGTACTCCCACTGCCAGAATCCACGGGTGAAATTGAGCCCCGGCTGAAAATAGGGAAGAGTGTCGGTGGCGAAGCCCGTGTGGTATCCCGCACGGGCGAGGTCTTCGGCGAGAGTGCTCTCGTCATCCGCCATCGGCTGCCAGCCCGGCAGATAGACGATGTCCCACGGGATAGGGCGATAGTCGCGGAACGGATACGCACGCCGGCCCGTATGCAATGCGCGGCGGACCGGGATGGTGGGCAGCGACTCGGGGTAGGCGGAATCGAAAACCGCGCTCTCGGCGGCGAAGGCGTCGAGGTTTGGTGTGCGAATATTGGGGTTCCCGTAACAGCCCAGGTACGCAGTGCGCAGGGTGTCGGACACTACCACGATCAGGTTCGGGCGTTCGTCGGACATTGCTCCCCTCCCGTGCAGTTCAGAACTGGAGTGGCAGGCGCCAGCCACGTATCTCATTGGTCGCGTTGGGCCGGGCCACCTCCGCGTAGACGAAGAGCGCGCCATCGGCCCACATCCAGTGGGAGTAGCGCCAGGTCATGTATGCGCCGGGAGTGGTGCTGGTGAGGAGCGGCTCGTGGGGCGTGAGGTCGGTGAAGCAAGCGAAGTCGGCGGTCCAGGCCAGCCCGGTGGCGATGTTGTAGACCGGGTCATACCAGCTGGAGTTCGCACCCTCGTAGATCATCAGGTAGCCGACGCCCATGGGAAGCACGGCTGCCGGGCGCGTGCAGAATGAATGCCACCCGCCGAGATCGAAGACCGGATCGGGCCTTGTCATGGCCCAGTTCCAGCCGTCAGGCGAGGTCAGGTGATATGTGCGTTCCGCGCGGAAGACGCCGATGGTCAGGCAGTGCCAGACCCCGGCGGACACGAAAATGAAGGGGTCTTTGAACCCGGTCACGTGGTTGGCGCGAGGGTCTTCGGGCGGCGGAGTGGGCTGGATCACCGGCCTGCAGCTGCCCGGGACAAAGCGCGTGGGGTCCGGAGCGTCGTCGAACCGCAAGATCGACCAGGGGCCGCCGTCCCACGGGCCGCAGCCGAAGAGACTGAAGCTGCCGGCGTTGCGGTTGTGGACCATCGCGGGACGCTCGAAGCCCGGGATCGGCACCTGTTCGCGGGGGATGCTGTGAACGTGCTCGAAATCGAGACCGTCCTCGCTGCGCAGGATGCGGATCTCGTAACCGCGAAGGCCGCGGGGCGAATCACCTTCGCGCATGCGGCAGGCCATCCAGAAGACGCCTTCGGAATCGCGACAGACCGATGGCGCGCCGGCCCACCACTCCGGGACATCGCGATCGGGCTCGAGAACCACGTGGTAGTCGTCGAAAAGAGCCCGCAGAGCGTTCAGGTTCATTGCCTGTTCCCTTACCCGAGATCCAGCACCGCGTACTTGCCCATGCGAATATGCTTGCCCTGCCCAATTGTGACAGGCGCGCGGAAGATGGGCCCATCGATAACCAGGGTGTGGAACTCACCGGCCTCGCCACAGACGTCGATGTCCTGGTCCGCGAATTCGGCCAGCAGCGCAGCATCGAGTTCTCGCCCGAGGCAGTCCTCGGGCACGCGCTCGGTGTCCAGCGTCACGATGATGGCGCGGAATCCGGCATCCAGGAACTCGCGCACGAGCGCGCCATGGTCCTCTTCCCAGATCGGCAGCAGGGCGCGCAGGCCGGCGCTTGCGCACACACGCTCCTCCCACTCGCGGTGGGCGTCGAGGTTGATATCGCCGAAGGCGCAAGCCTTGGCTCCCCGGCTCGCGGACGATCTCAGCAGGTCGACGAAAGCGGTCTCGTAGTCTTCCCAGGTGGCGCTTCCGAAAAGAATGGGTACTCCGATGGCGTCGGCCTGGGCCTGGAGTATCGCGCGGGTGAGCCCGTGGGACCGGGAATGTTCTCCATCTTCGGAGAGCATATTGAGGAGTGCGGTCGCCGGGCCATGTTCGACCATCGCGCGGTGCAGAGCCAGGCAGGAGTCTTTGCCGCCACTCCAGGAGCAGACATAGGGCAGTTGGTTGCTGGTTGCCATCGGGGAAAGCCAAGGGAGCGCGGCCGCCCGGCAGTGGGCCTGCGCTCCCGGTCCCTTCATCGAGTATGAGCGGCTACATCGTGAGGCCTTTGCTCTTGCTTGGATCATGGTCGCCGAGGCTCGCGACCGCCTTGAGAACCTCGATCGGGATCGCGAAGACCACGGTATTGCTCTGGTCGGAACTCAGGTCATTGAGCGAGTGCAGGGTGCGCAGGTGCAGGGCGCCATCGGCTCCAGAGAGAAGCTTCGCCGCGGCGACGAGATTGTCCGCCGCGATGCGCTCACCCTCCGCCTTGATGATGACCGCGCGGCGCTCGCGCTCGGCCTCAGCCTGCTTTGCGATGGTGCGCTTCATGTCCTCAGGGATGATGACATCCTTGAGTTCCACGGTCTCAACTTTGACCCCCCAGGGGTCAGTCTGCTTGTCCACGATCTCCCGGATGCGTTCGGAGATGTGCTCGCGGTTGGCCAGAAGCTCGTCGAGCTCCACTTCGCCGACGATGTTCCGCATGGTGGTCTGGGCAAGCTGGCTGGTGGCGTAAGCGTAGCTTTCCACGTCAAGAACCGCTTTTTCCGCGGCAGCGATGCGGTAGAAAAGAACGGCATTGACATGGACCGAGATGTTGTCCCGGGTGACGCACTCCTGGCCGGGGACATCCACGGTCTTCACGCGCAGATCAACCTTCTGGTATCCCTGCACAATGGGGAGAACCACACGCAGGCCCGGGTTCATCACGCCCACGTACTTGCCGAAGGTGAACTTGATGCCGCGTTCGTATTCCTGGATGACCTTGAGGCTGGACAGAATGTAGAGGCCCACGATGATAATGAGAAAGACAAAACCACCCATCAGTGATCATCCCTCCAGGGGTTTCATAAGACCAAGGTTAGCACCAGCGACTTGTTCGCCACAGGATGCGGTGTTCCTTCGTCAAGTTCGAATGATGCGGGAGGAGTTGGCGCGGCCACGCGGAATCGTTGGATGCCTGAAGCGTCTACCTGCAGGGGGGCAGTCCATGCGCGTCCCGACCTTCGCCACTCTCCCGACTGCTGCTGTGTGTCTTGCACTCTACCTGACATCGTTCAGCCACGCGTCGCCTCCGGGTGCGGTGGAGATGGTGCGGGCGGAACTGCTCACCGGTTGCTCCTTCCTGTCTGACGGCACCGGTATTCTGGTGTCCGGCAAGGGCGATACCAACCGCGAGATCCGCCTGGTGACTTTCGCGGAACGCGAGGAGCGGAAAGGCGAGACCCTCTGGCTGAACCAGCGCCCCTTCGTGACGTGGGGCATGAATCCTGTGAGCTTCGGGACGAAGATGTTGTTCGTCCGCAGGGGCAGCACTGAAGGCGGGTTGTGGGTGCATGACTTCACCGGCGGCGAGCCGGTGTGCGTGCGCAGAGACCCCTTCGTCGGATTGCCGCCGGCGACCTCCGCGGACGGCTCGCTGATCCTGTGCTACCGGTGGGCCGGGCGCTCGAAGCGCATTGGGACGGTGGACCCGGCAACGGGGAAGTTCACGTCGATTCCGGGCAATGACATGAGTCAGCCTGCGTTGACCGGCGATGGGCGAAGGCTTCTTTTCATTCGCGAAGGCCAGGTGTGGCTGCGTGAACTGACCGATGGCAAGCCTGATGCAGACGTGAAACTGACCGCGCTTGAGGTCGAATGTGGCTGGCCGGCGTGGTCACCAAGGGGTGACCTGATCGCCTTCACCACGATGCACGCCGAGAAGCGGGGGAGGGTCGGCTTACTGCGGGTCGGCGAGACGCATGTACGCTGGCTCACCGAGGACCTGAATGAGCCGCGCTGCCCGGTATTCAGCCCGGACGGCAGACAGGTGGCGTTCATCGCGCGCACGGATGAACGTCCGCCGGACGACGTGTTGTGGGTGATGGAGGTGGATTGAGCGGAACCGTGGGCAAGGACGCATGGGGCAGGTACGGGCACCGCATCCCCATGGGGCTTGGCGCCGGATGCCGGTTCGCCAATGCAGTGCGGACAGCGACGGCGAGAGCGACGCCTGGGGGGCGAGACGCCCCCCTACCCGGGCAAAAGGCGAACGGCCGGCGCGTCAGAGGTCCGCGCCCTACAGACGGTGATGGCAGTCGGCGTCTCAGAAGCTTAGTTCCACCCGCTCCACGCCGAACCAGGGTCTGCCCCCGCGAGAACCTTCGGTCTCGGTATTGCGGATCTCCAGAAAGTTCACGCCCGCCTTCAGTGCGTCCTGTGGAACGGTTATCTTCAGCGGCGTGAGCTTGCGCTGGTCGAAGGGCATGTTGCCTTCAAACACCGGCCTGTCGTTGAGAAGAACCTGCCCTGAGATGGTGCCAACATCGAGGACCGGCGTCAGGAGACCGTGCAGAGTGAGGCTCAAAGGCCCGGGGATGGATCCGTCGATCCGGAAGTGCACTGTCATGCGGTCCGCCGGTCTGCCACCGCGAGCGTACAGGTAGTTCCCATGATCCGAGACATGGATGCGTCCCGGGAATGAGTTGAGCCCCACGCCGAAGTAGGGTGCACCGCCACCCACGAACTCTTCCCCGTAGAGCATCAGAGGTCTGCCCGCCGAGACGGCCTTCAGGCGGTCCGGGTCCGCGGGACCAAGGAGGATCTGCAGGTTGGGCAGCGCACCTGCGGCATAGCTGGCGACCAGTGCATTGGGAGCGCTGGCGTGGCTTGATGAGTAGGCAGTCGAGGTCTTGTCGGCCTCGAGCAACTTCGCGATGCTCTTCGCCTCATCATATGCGGTGAAAGCCCTCTTGCCCTCCCCGGCACGCAGCAGGTCATAGGTGCGCACCAGAGCCTCGTAGAACTGGAGCGTTCGCTGGCCGTAAGTGAACAGCCGCTCATCCTCTTCCACCCGGGCACGAACACGTTCGGGCAGGTCCATGGCCAGGACTTCATCCAGAATTGCCCGGCAGTTGTTGGCAAAGCGCAGAGAGTCGTCGAGCCCCGGGCCGGCGTCTTTCTCGTAGAGTGTCACCCCCGGGCTTTCCTGTGCATCGACCGGCGGTGTGAGTGACTCGCGTTGCAGATGCGACGCGGGGAAGAGGTTCGCTGTCCCGTTCTCCAGGCGCTGCGCTAGCCCATACTTCAATTCGGTTACATTGCACAGCATCCACTCGAGGTTTGCGTAGAAGTCGCGCATGCGTGAGTATGCCGGCCCGTAGCGACCGGCGAAATAATCGTTCCACACCGCCCCGCAATCCACTTCCGGGTCCCAAAGTTGCCGGGCCATCTGCCAGTTGGTGAGGGCCTTGTTCCCCCAGTTCCGGGTCGTGCAGTGCATGTAGTGGAAATGCCGGGCGCCCACAGAGTAGTAGTACGGGATGTCCGACATCATGGTGCGCATGAAGCAGACGGGCAGGCACTTGTACCCGGAGACATTGTAGTACTCGCCGATGCAGATCTGCCCCCGGTAATGGCGGTCGGGCTTCACCGCCCAGCCCTGCAGATGCCGATTGTACGAGGCATTCCGCCCGCATGCAGGATCGGTGAACTCGTGCACATAACATCGGGCAATTGGGAAGTACGTGGCGATGCAGGTCTCATAGTCAAAGTCCGGGGGAAGGGGTCTGGTTGGCGGCTGAAGGACGTCGGCGTACGCCAGAAAGAGCAGGCGCACGGTGCGGTTGATGCGACGCTCCGCCTGGGCGCGCTTGATAGCCCGGTCGTACTCGTGGACGAAGAGGAGGTTTCGGTCAGTGGGAGTGCCCAGGGCCTTGCACCTGTCGCACTGGCACCAGCGGCCGCCATCCAGCATCCATGCGTTCATGATCCCCGCGTCCTTGTACCGGCCGGTTGCGAGGTCGTCCACCGCGTGCTTCATCCACTCGGTCATCGCGTGCGGGTTCGACGTGCAGAAGTTATCGCCGCCATCGCCGTGGATCTTGTCACTGCGTTTGCCGTCGATAAGGGCATACCACTCCGGGTGGGCCTCGAAATAGGTGAGCTTTCCGTCGCCGTTGGCGTCTCCAAGAAAGGCAGTCTCGACCGGGTACGGATCGGCAGGCTTGTTCTCGTCGCCGGTGAAGCGGGTATGGTTGTACGGGTAGGCGTCGTGAGGGTTGAGGTAGTAGCTGGTGAGGACATGGCCGCCGCCCACAAGCATGATCCCGAGCTTGTGCAAAAGGGGCTTGTTGCTCTGCTCCACGCACCAGTAATTCAAGCGATTGCGGGCCATCCAGAGGATGAACTCGTCATCCCCGCGGTCTTCCCATGCGTGAAATCCGCGGGTATAGAAGGCCGGCGTCTCGGTGACACTAAGCTCCGGCAGGCTCGTGAGCTTGAGGGAAGGGACTTCCTGATTCACCTCTCCCGGAGCGTACCAGCGAACGCCCAGGCGGTGCAGGAGGTCGTACGCGCCGTAGAGGGTGCCCACTCGCCCGCCACCCACAATTGCCAGCACGCGCCGGCCGTTCTGATCGGCTGAACGCAGGAGATAGCCTTCCGGACCCAGTTCGGCCAGTTCGGCGCTGGTAAGTCGCAGAGAGTCGGCCAACGCTCGGGTAATTCGGTTTGTGTCGGGGCTGCCCACGAGGATGAGATCCCCGCCGGGGTCGGTTGCATCTCCAGCGAGCAAGAAGTCTCCATCGCGGCCCGTCATCTTTCGCAGATAGGCCTGGAGTTCGAGGGCCGCGAAGCATTGGGTGCAAGCAATGTCATCGGCGGGATCAGGGTCATGCCAGGAAACGCGGTCATCTGCCAGACCGGCTTCTTCTGGCGCCTGGAACGGCCCCGGTGACACAACGATGGTGACGGCGCAGGCGACGTGCAGGGAGAACAGCAGGAGCACGGCAGACGCGATCTGGCGATGCACGTGGTTCATCCTCTCCGGGGGGTCAGGCTCGTAACCTTTGTTCGATCAACTCCCTGAGCTGGCCGATCGTGAAGGGTTTCGCCAGGGCTGCATCAATCCCTTCGAATTCTCCCGCGGCCAGGTCCCAGCCCGTCATAATGACCGTTGTAATGTTCGGGTGGATTCGCCGGGCTTCCCGCGCAAGACTCACGCCAGACAGGCCTTCCATTCCATAGTCCGTGAGGAGCAAGTCGAAGGCGTTCTCCTTGAGCTTTGCGAGAGCCGCGTTCCCATCATACACGGTGTCCGCTTTGTGTCCCATACGGCGCAGAGCAGTGGCGGCGAAATCTGCGATTGGGCGGGTGTCGTCTACCACCAGGATGTGCAGAGGGCCCCGTTCCTCGGGCCTGGACGCCGCTGCTTCCTCGTGGTCCTCTACCCGCTGGGCGGCGGGCAAGGAGACTGTGAAGCAGGTGCCTTTGCCCAACTCGGATTCGACGCTGATATTGCCGCCGTGGCGCAAGATAATCCCGCGGATGACCGCAAGACCCAGGCCGGAGTTGTCCGCGCCCTTGGTGCTGTAGAAGGGCTGGAAGATGTCGTCAATCATCTCCTCGGGGATGCCCGTGCCTGTGTCGCGCACCGAGAAGACGGTCATGTCGCCCTCCTGGTGTCCGGACACGGTGATCGAGCCGCCTTTCGGCATGGCCTCGCACGCGTTCACGATGAGGTTCGTCAGGACATTGCCGATTTCTCCGGAGCTTCCCACGACCATCAAGTCCTCGGTGATCTCGTTCTTCACCGCGATGCGGACGCCTTCGCGCTGAGCCTGGTCTCGCCAGCGGGGACGCAGGGTGTGGATGACGTCGTCCGCGAGTTCGCGCAGATTGAAGACTTGACGGTCCATGTCTGTTCGGGCTTGCGAGAAGCGCTGGATGCGTTTCACCGTCTCTGAGCCGCGTCGAGCAGCGGCGACAATCGCGCTGAGTTCGTGCCGACGCTCGGGGTCTGTCTCGTCGAGAAGAAGCAACTCCGCCGGACCCATGATTCCCGCGAGGGTATTGTTCAAGTCATGCGCCACTCCACCGGCCATCTGTCCCAGGGCGCGCAGGCGTTCAGCCGCCACGGACTGGCGCTCCAGCATGCGCTGCTGGGTGACGTCGATACCGACCGTGATGATGGCGACGACGTTGCCGGATGTGTCCAGTTGCGCCACGTAGCGCCAGGAGATGATTCTTTCCTCGCCTGAGCTTGTGAGGACCGTGTCTTCCAGGTGCCCGCGGGTATTGCCCTCGCAGATGCCGCGGATGAGCATTCGGGCCTGGTCGTGGGCTTCGGGGGCATAGAGATACTCCCAGAAGGGCTTTCCGCGGAGAGTCTCCTCGGAATAGCCGGTGATGCGCTCACCGGCGGGGTTGAACCGCAACACATTGCCCCGGGGGTCCAGGGCCATGATGATGGCGTCGGCGGCGTTGATGATATTGCTGGTGAAGTCGCGCTCGCGCTGTATTTCGTGCTGGGCGCGCAGGCGTTCAGATACGTCGAGAAGCGTGGCGACGACGGCCTCACGATCTCTGTAGGTGGCGTCCACGATGGCAACTTCGCACCACAGGCTCGGCCCTTTGCGGGGCTTGAATACCACCTGCTCAGAGTGGATGTCGGCGCTGGGGTCGCTCTGGCGCCGCTGGAGTTGGGCCCTGAGCTTGTCGGCATCTTCGGGTGAGAAGAAATCCCACAGTGACAGCCCGTAGACCTCATTCTGCACGCATCGGGCCATTTCCGCGAGGCGCGGGTTGGCGTAGACCACGTGGCCGTCCTGCTGGATAATGATGCCGGTGGGGGAGCTTTCGGTAATCGCCCGGAACTGCTTCTCGCTGTCCTGCAGGTCCCGTCGTGCACGCTCCATCTCCATGAGGAGAACGTTCTGGCGGAGCATGGCCTGTTGCATGGCCCGGAGCGCCAATTGCACCACGCCGCCGACGGTAACGTAGATCAGGAGGCTGGACGCGGCGACGGAGGGCAGTGTGGCCTGCTCGTGGATGTCTCCGTTGAGATAGGCCAGGCCGAACATGGGCAGGGAGGCGATCCCGGCGATCAGTCCACCCCGCGAACCGATGAGCACCTGGGCCAGAACGATCACAATGAGGTAGCCCGGTGCGAGGAACTCAATCTGTTCGGGTACGATGACGCCGACGGTGATGACCGTGCGCGCTGCCAGGACGCAGATGAGCACCCACGAGGCGGCTTCGTACTGCTCGTTCCGCGCCAGGTAGCGCACGCTGAAGACCGTTCCAGCCATCACCAGGGACAATGCCAGGTCGATGCCGAAAATGGCGCCGCCAACCGGAAGCGACAGCCACAGCGCCAAGTCGAACGCCGCGACGATGACCATCAGAAAGATGAAGCCGAAGGCCACGGCCTCTAACAGGCGGCGCTTCTGGTTTTCAATAGGGGTGATGGTCATGAACGGAAGAGCCCGCCGGGCCGGGGAAACACCTATTCGCAGGATTTGCGGTTCGTTGTGCGAAGTATACCACAAAGGTGTCCAAGCGCAACGCAGGCTTTGACCCCCTCGAGCCCTGGAGAATGCTATGCTCCCGGCGCTCCGCGTGGGTCTGCATGGAGGGATTCGGATGGAGATTCGCTACCGAGTGGCCACTGCCGAGGACGTGGAGGCGATCCTGCGCGTCACGCTCGCGGCCTTCCGCTTCAAGGAGGACAGCCCGCGTTACCCCGCCCTGCGCAGGGAGCTTGAGTCTGCCCCGCACCGCTACCGGGTGCTGGAGCAAGGTGGCCAGGTCCTGGCGTCTCTGCACATAGGAGACAGCTGGATTCAAGTGGGGCAATGTGCGGTGCTCAAGGGTGACATCGGGCATGTCGCCGTGGATCCAGCGCAACAGGCACGCGGTCTGGGCAGTATGCTCATGAATCAGGCGCTGGCCGACCTGAAAACGTCGGGATATCACCTGTCCCGGCTCGGAGGGCTGGTCCATTTCTACAAACGGTTTGGGTACGAGCCTTTCCCGCGGAGATTCGTGGAATTCCGCGTGAAGCCTGTCCAGGGGCAGAGAGAGCCGGTTCCCGCAGTGGAGGCGTACCCGCCGCCCAGTGGATATGCAGGCGACCTGCGGCCCTTCGACGAGGCCAGCGACTGGCGGGGTGTCGGGGGAGTCATCCACCGGTTCATGGCGGGCAGGTCCGGTGCGGATGTGGTCCATCGGCCTCTGACTCCGCCGGCGCACCCGGCTCCTCCTGACCCGACCGGGCTGAAGTTCGTGCACGAGGTATCGGGTCAGATACGCGGCGTGCTGTTCGCGCATGACAACCCGCTGGAATCCACGGAGACCGAGCGCTGCTTCTCCATCGGCACATTTGCCTACGAGCCCGACTGTCCCGACACGGCGGCCATCCTGCTGAAACTCCTCTTCTCGCGTCTCGCCCCATTGGCGCCGGTGCGGATTACCTCGCGGCTCCCCTTCGATGAGAAACTGGCTTGCGACCTGCATGAGAACGGGATTGGGTTCGAGCGGATTGAGATGCATCAGGCTGTCGGCTCCAACATGATCCAGGTGCTGAATTTGGGCGCGATCTTCGACGCCATTGCCCCTGAACTGGAGGCGCGCCTGCAGGAGTCCCTGCTGCCCGAGTGGGACGGTGTTGTGGGGTTCAAACTGCCCAATGAGAGCTGTGCACTGCGGGTGGCCAAAGGCGAACTGCGTGCGTGCGACCCGCGGGATGCGACCGTCACCGTGGAGCTGAGTCAGTCGCAGTTTGTAAAAGCGCTGTTTGGGTTGTGCGGCATAGATGAGTTGCCCTGTACGATGGGTCTCACGAAACTGGAACGGGCACTGCTTGGTTTCCTTTTTCCTCGCTGCCCTGCAGGGTCGGGTTCGTGGGGGTAGTGGAGAGTGGCGCGGAGGGTGAGCGTGCCGGTCCAAGAAGGCTGGGCGACAGGGGAAGGATCACACCGAAAGCTGCATGCCTTCGCGGCCGGCGTCGCACTGAATGTCGTAACCGTAGCGCCTGATGTAGTCTTGGGCGCGCCACGCGACCTCATCGATCTGTTCGTCGGTCCGGTCGGGGTGGTGGTGGAAAAGGATGACGCGCTTGACCCCGGCGGCGGCCGCCATGTCGATAACATCGGGATATGAGGAATGGCCCCAGCCCAGGTGTGAGGGGAGTTCCTCTGGCAGGAACTGGGCGTCGTGAATGAGGACGTCCACTCCCTCGCACATTCGCGTCAGTGCAAGGCGGCGCGCCTCCCCATCGCGCCCCCCGGCTCGCAGTTCGTTATCCGTGACGTGCATGAGGGTTCCCGTTGTATCGTCACTGATTCGAAAGCCGCAGCATCCGCCGGGATGACTGCACATGCCAAGTTGCAGGGTCGCGGACTGGATGCGGGTCACGCTGTCGCCCAGGTCCATGAAGTCTATGTCGGCTCGCAGTTGCCCGAACTCAACGGGAAAGCTGAGCCCGTCCATCTGGGTGTAAAGGAGATCTTTGATGGCCTTGATCGAGTGTGACCAACCGGCGACGTGGACCTGCCAGCCCTCGCGGTAGGCGGGCTCGAAGAAGGGGAAGCCGTGCACATGGTCCCAGTGCGCGTGACTCATGAGAACGAAAACGGAAGCTGGAGGCCCTTCGGCAACCAGTTTATGCCCCAGCGCGCGGATACCTGTCCCGGCGTCGAGGATCAGTTCGGTCCCGTCGGAGAGTTGGACCTCGACGCAGGGGGTGTTGCCGCCATATCTCACCGTCGCGGGACCAGGAGCCGGCACTGAGCCCCGCGTTCCCCACAGCGTGACCAGCATAGAGCCACCTCAGACGAACGATGCTGGACTGCTATTCGACGCCTGCAGTGCTTCGCCCTCCCCGCAGCGGCCGCTTCCCAGGATAGGTATTGCCTAAGCGAGGACGATTCACTAACCTAGCTGTATGTCCAAGAACGAGCACTACTTCACCGAAGAGCCCACCAGTCGCTCCGAACCCCACGAACTGGTGGTGCAGGTCCGAAAGCACACCCTGACGCTCACCAGCGACCGCGGGGTTTTCTCACACGCCGAAGCGGACAAGGGTACCTTGCTTCTTGCGGCAAAGGTCCAGTTCGGTGAGGCGAGACGTGTTCTCGATCTGGGTTGCGGCTATGGCCTGCTCGGAATAGTCGCCGCTCTGGAGTGCCCGGATGCAAGGGTCACTTTCGTCGACACCAACCAGCGGGCGGTGGGCCTGGCGAAGCTCAACGCCGAGCGTCTGGGCCTGCGGGACACCGAGTTCCTGACCGGTGATGCTCCGGCGGTCCTTGGCGACCGTATCTTCGACCTCGTGATGTGCAATCCGCCCTATGCCGCCGGCAAGAAGGTCTTCATGCCCATGCTCACCGACGCGGCCGCGAGGCTCTCGGCCGGTGGCAGCCTGTGGATCGTTGGGCGGACCAAGCAGGGAATCAAGACCCTCACCAGGGACCTGTCGGGGCTGTTCGAGACCGTCGAGACCGCAGACATCAAGGGCGGCTACCGGGTGATACGTTTGGCCACCGCGCCGACATAGGTCCTGAGAGGAAAGGGACCGCGGCGCCCTGGATTACCAGACCTGAACGATGTAGTACTTGCCATCGCTCTGCATCATCTGGAGGCTGAGGGAGCCGGCGTCACCCTTGAGCACAACGGTATCCCCCTGTTCGGATTCCACCTTCGCATTGCCCCCCAGCCTGGACGCATAGACCGAGAGCGCCGCGGCGCGCTCTTCCTGCAGCTTGCTGATGATAAGATCGCGCTGGCCTTTGGGGATCTCGTCCCAGTTCTCGTTTTGCCGGCGCGCGCTGGTGGTGTAATCGAAGGCGGTGGCAGCGAGGGCGAAGTCCTGCTTTGCCAGGGCGGCGGCGAAGCCCTCGGCCGTGGCTTTCGCGCTGGTTCCTGCAAGACCCTTGCTCCCGCAACCCGCAAGCAATGCGAAGGAGCCGCAGAGGGCCAGCGCCGCGAGTGTGGACATGAGACGATTTGGCATCGGTCAAGACTCCTTGCGAGCCACGTAATATGCTCGGTCGCTCCACCGGGTGAGGGGGCGGAAGGTGTAGGCCTGGTACGCATGCACGCGCGCGAAACCAGCGGCCTCGAGCATCTCAATGATCTCGGCGTTGTTGTACGCGAACTGGCAGTGGGTCTCGCGGAACTCCACCGGGGCACCCGACTGCCCCCGCCACTGAAACCACATGTCCACCCTGCAGATGCGCGAAGCCGCGTCCCAGTTCGCCTTCCAGCGGTACAGGAGCGGGTCCTGGGAGTCCATGTTGTCCTGGGTGAACAGGCCGGAGCTCAGGGCGCGCGGGGTATTCACGTCGAATATGAAAAGCGCACCGGGACGCAGGGTCCTGAATACTTCGCGGAAACAACGGGCGAGGCTCCCCGGATCGAGGATATAGTTGAGGCTGTCATAGACCGAGATGGTAAGGTCGAAGCTTTCATCTCGAATCGCGAGCCACGATGCATCGGAGACAATCGCCGGCAGGGCCGGCGAGCGCCCGGCACATTCCCGCACCATGGGCTCGGACAGATCGGCGCCCACCGTGTCGTAGCCCCTTCGTACAAATTCCTCTCCGGCCCTTCCCGTGCCGCAACACAGGTCCAGGACCCGCTTCGGGCGCGCGTCGTGGTGGCGCAAGAGGGACTGGATGTAGTCCACCCATTGGCTATACGGCACCGCGCGCATGAGGTGGTCGTAGTAAGGCGCGACGCCCTCGAACTCGCCGCGTCCGGGCCGCAGGTCGGACAGGTCCGGACCTTCGAAGGCGGGAGGCTTCTTCTGGAAGAGCTTTCCAAGCATCGTTCAGGAGCCTACTTCACTGTGATGTACTGGTCCGTGATGAGAATGATGACCCTGGGCAGGTCGTTCCTGTACTCCTGACCGTATTGTGCCTCGGGCCAGGTAATGCGCAAGCCCAGCATGAACCGATTCTTGCGCTCAGCGTTGGTCCCGGTGATCTGGGCACGGAAGGGCACTGTCAGGGTCTGCTTCGCACCCAGTTCCTGGATGGTGCGCGTCGATGCGTCCGTGTACTTGACGCCCGGTGTGGGTACGGGCTGGATGCGAATCTGCCGGACGGAACGCTCGGAGAGATTCTCCAGCTTGACTCGGGCTTCAAATGTTGAGCTTACACCCGCAGTGGAGGGCGCCTCAAGAGCCGCTGTGAGCGGGTAGCAACGCCAGGTGTCGCGCAGGCGACTGAATGCGGCGCCTCCGGCAAGTCCCCATTCCGTGGCGGAAAACGGTCCGAGATTTCCCACCAGGGCGGCGCGGCTAATGTCGTGCCAGAAGGCGCCCATGGTGCGGCCGCCGTTGATGAACCGCTGGTGGGCCTCCACCATGCGCCTGTACAGTTCGGGCGGGCCCTGGTTCTGGTGCCAGTAGTTGTCCACCTGGTCCCCGCAGACGAGGTTCACCTGGTTGGGCCGGATATAGCCGTTCCAGTCCTTGAGGATGAACTCGTAATGCTCCCGACTGCCCACCTGGTAGAGCATGGGCGCGATCATCCATGCTCCGGCGTCGGAGAACATGATGGGGTCCTGTCCGTGCTGCACCCCGTGCTTCCAGCTAAGGGTGAATACCCAGAGGGGCTTCTTGAGCTGGGATTTCTCGATGATGGTCTCGATGATCTGCGCCCCGCGGTGGGCCCGGTACCAATTCCAGGCCTCATAGAACTCCGGGTGCTCATAACAGCCCGGCGGTTCGGTGCGGCGGGCCACGTACGTCCAGCGCTGCTCTCGGCTCATGTCGCTCCAGTTCTTCGGTAACGGGACGGGCATCTCGCGGGCGAAAGCGTCGGCAAGCTCGTAACCCGGTTCGGTGCGCATGTAGTCCAGGCCGACGTGGTCCACATGCTGCTCATCCTGCATGGCTTTGAGGAACGTGGCCAGATGATCGTGACGGCGCTGGTCGCGGAACGAGATGAAACTACTATGGGAGATCCGACCGGTGGATCGGGAGATATCGCTGGCGTACTGGTATGGCGGCTTGCCTGAGTTGCTGGTCTCCGGCAGTGAGTTGAAGGCCATGGCCCAGACGCCGAATTTCAGTCCGTGACGGTGGGCCTCCGCCGCGAGTTGCGGGATCTTGGCGAGGTTCGATGTCACGAAAGGCTTCTCAAGAGTGGCCGCGGGGCTGGATGCGCGAGTGAGTGCGCCTCGGACCCAGAGCGAGTCGGCGCCGATAAACTCGCACCAGTCGAAAATGGCGCGCCAGTCGGCCGACTTGCCCATGGGCCGATTGAGGGTCATGCCGGGCCAGGGGAGGTCCTCCTCCCAGGTGGCCGCGCACATGCCCTTCGTGATTGGCGGCGGCCTGCGGGTCTCGACCTGGAACGAGGCAGAGGCCACGCAGAAGGCATCGCCGCCGACGCCGGGCAGTTCCGTGCCTTCCCGCTCCGCTTTGCGTCGGGCGACGAGCTCCTCCTCGGCGGTCATCCAGGGCCAGTCCTGAGCAACCGGGATGCGCACGCGCGCGGAAACCGTGTACTCTCCCGGGGGTGCATTCCAGGGAACGGGCCAAGAAAGTATGTACTCGCCGGGAGTCGCCCCGGGTTGGGGGATGAGCTGCTCCAGGCCGCCGATCGTCTCCACGGGTTCATCTCCCCGGCACACAAGAAGCTGAGGAGGGGTCTTCGTGTATACCGGGTAGCCGGACTTATCGGTCAGGCGCAGCGTTATCTTCACCAGGGAATGATGGCGGTAGACGCGGGCATCGGTCTCGACATCCAGCGGAAACTGTGATGCATTGCGCTCCCGGGCCTGCTGGATCTCGAGCCGGTTTGCCCGCCAGTTCTTGAGGGGCGTCCAGAGGGCGATGGCGCCCAGAACAACGCACGCGAGCGCAAGGGCGCAGCCGCAGCAACGGGACTGTTGTTGGGCGATGCGCCGCCTGCGATTGGCGATGGGTGAGGCTGTGCTGATCTGGACGTCGTTCACAGGATCCATCAAGAATACCCGTGGCCGGGAACTGGCGATTCGGGCGGCGGCCAGACAATCGCTCGCGGCGCGGAATCAGCCCCGAAATCCGGGCCGGGGTCAGCCGTTGAGCATGGCCAGCAGTTCGCGGGTGTGCCCGAGGGCCTCTCTCAACGCTGCGATCACCGTGTTGATCTGCTCTTCGGTGATGACCGCGGGAGGCTCCAGCCGCAGCACTTCGGGATTGTTCATGCTGAACGCGGACAGGATCTTATGCTGGACCAGGCCCGAGATGACCAGGCCGCCGATGTCGCTGTCCGGGAACTCGATGCCCACCAGCAGGCCCCGTCCGCGCACGTCAGTCACCAAATCTGGGAATTCGCGGCCCAGTTCCTTCGCACCTGCCAGCAGTTGCTCTCCACGCTCGGCGCAGCGGGCGGTGAGATTCTCTTCCTCGAGAACGTTCAGGGCTTCCAGAGCCACGGCGCAGGCCAGCGGATTGCCCCCGAAAGTGGAAGTGTGGACATAGGGATTCTCGGCGAAGATGTCCCAGATCTCGGGGCGGGCCACGAAGGCTCCCATGGGCATGACTCCGCCGCCGATGGCTTTGCCGAGTGTCATTATATCCGGAGCGACGCCGTCCCAGTCACAGGCCCACATCTTCCCGGTGCGGCCCAGGCCGGTCTGGATCTCGTCGATGATGAGCAGGGCGCCTGCACGGTCGCAGATCTCGCGCGCGGCAGCAAGGTACCCATCGGTCGGGACCCGGATCCCCCCCTCGCACTGGATCGGTTCGAGAATCACCGCGGCGGTAGTCTCGTCGACAGCAGCACCCAGGGCATCCAGGTCATCGAAGGGCACGTGGGTGAATCCGGGAAGGAGAGGGAGGAAGGGCGTCTTGTAGACATCGCGCCCCGACGCGCTCAATGCGCCGAAAGTCTTTCCATGGAATGCCCCGTGGCACGCGACGAACCCAGGCCGCCCTGTGTGCATGCGTGCGGCTTTGAGTGCGCCCTCGATTGCTTCCGCGCCGGAGTTGCAGAAGAAGCTGTACTGCAGATCGCCCGGCGTTATCTGGGCGATGCGCTCGGCGAGTTCGGCCATGACCGGGTCCATGAGGATGTGGCTGCTCAGGGGCATCTTGTCGGCCTGGGCTTTGAGCGCGGCAATGATGCGCGGGTGACGGTGACCAGCAGTGAAGACCCCCGGTCCGCCGAGGCAGTCGAGGTAGCGCTGGCCATCGGCGGCTGTGACGAAGCAGCCCTCGGCCTCCTCTTCCACGGATTCCAGGCCCATGAACTTGAGAAGCTGAACCATGCCTGGATTGACGAACTTCTCGTAACGGGCGATGGTCCGGCTGGTGATATCGGCTGCGGTGTCAGACAAGGCGGAGCCCTCCATGGGGAACCGGGGATTGCGGGCACGGGACCGAATCAGCAAAACGGGCCGCCGCTATGAACAGTGCGGGCGGCCCGATCTCACAGGCTGCGAAGTGTGCTGTTTGAAGCAGTGATTGGTCGGGGCGGCCGGACTCGAACCGGCGACCTTTAGACCCCCAGTCTAACGCGCTAACCAAACTGCGCCACGCCCCGACCGAAACCAACCACGCTATTTTACAGCATCTTTGAGCGCTTTACCAGCCTTAAATGCAGGAACATTGCTCGCGGCGACGATGATTTCTTCGCCGGTGCGCGGATTCTTGGCCTTGCGCTCGCCGCGCTTGCGGGATTCGAAGGTGCCAAACCCCACGAGAGTGACCTTATCGCCGTTCTTGAGTGCGTTGGTGATGGTCTCCACCGCCGCATCGAGAGCGGCTCCGGCATCTTTCTTGCTGAGCCCGGTCTTGTTCGCTACGGCCTCGACGAGATCTGCTTTATTCCAGCTGCGTGCCACGCTCGTCCCTCCCTTGGATTTGTGTGGCGTCCTGAGACGCTCTGGAATTACTGCCACGCTTCCGCTTCCGCACGCCATTGACGGCGCATCAGTTCCGCAACGGCGTCGGATGGTTCCCGGTCCTCGAAGAGAATCTGGTGCAGGACTGTTGCGATGGGCAGTTCGACGGAAAGATGGGCGGCGAGGCCACGAACGGCAGCTGTGGTGGGTACGCCCTCGGCCACTGCCCCCTGGGTGTCAAGTATCTGTGCGACCCGCTCGCCGCGTCCCAGGCGGAACCCGACCTGGTAATTGCGGCTCAAGCAGCTGTTGCAGGTGGCGAGAATATCACCGACGCCCGCAACCCCCCAGAAGGTGGCTCGCGACGCTCCCAGTTTCGTTCCCAGGCGCCCGATCTCCGCTAGACCTCTGGTCAGGAGCGCCGCCTTTGCGTTCGCCCCGAAGCCCATCCCGTCGCTGACGCCCGCCGCGATGGCCAGGACATTCTTCAGGGCCCCGCATATTTCCACGCCGAGTATATCATAGTTGGCGTAGATGCGGAAGAGGGGCGTGGACAAAAAGGCCTGGCAATCCAGCACCGTCTCCTCCACAGTTCCCGCCACCACACTTGTCGCAGGCATGCCGGCGATGATCTCCGCAGACAGGTTGGGCCCCGAGAGCGCGAGGATGCGGTCGGAGCCGAAACCGGTCGCCTCGGCGATGACCTGGCTCATCCGCTTGCCTGAAGAAAGCTCCAGACCCTTGGTTGCGCTGACGATGATAGCCCCCGGATTGAGGTGCGCCCGTGCTTGGGCCATGACTTCGCGCAGGTGTTCGGAAGGCACCGCGCAAATGACCAGATCAGAGCCGGCGAGGGCCTGCGCAAGGTCTGCTGTTGGCTGGACGCTGTCGGGCAAGATTACCCCAGGGAGGCGGTCCGCATTCTCGCGCTGCTGGCACATGGCTTGGGCGAGGGATCCCCGGCGGGCCCAGAGATTCACGGACCGGCCCTGGCTTCCGATGAGCCACGCAAGGGTGGTGCCCCAGGCTCCGGCGCCGATCACTGCGGTCTGGTGGAAGACTGCCGGATCAGTCCTGGTCATTAGGGGTACCCGATCCGGGTTCGGCTTTCTCGCCGATCTTGCGTTCTGTTCCGTTCATGAGCCTACGAATATTGGGGCCGTGTCTGTAGATGATCACCGCCGCACACAGTGACGCCATAACTGCATACGGTAGCGTGTAGGGCGCGATCATGGGCGACAAGAGTAGCACCCACACGATGCTGCTGGCGGCCCCCACCATGCTGCCCAGGGAGACATATCGAGAGTATTTCACCACCAGCAGGAACACGAGAAAGGCCAGGAGCCCGACAGGCCAGAAGAAGCCGAGGACCACGCCGAGACTGGTGGATACCCCGCGCCCGCCGGTGAAGCCCAGAAACGGCGAGAAACAGTGGCCCATCGCCGCTGCAAGCCCGGCCGCCCCGACGCCCCAACCCTCAAGGCCAAGGAAATGCCGGGCAACGAGAACGGGGATCAGGCCTTTTAGCAGATCGATCACCCACACCGCCAGACCTGCTTTCCAGCCGATGACTCGCAGGATATTCGTTGCGCCGATGTTTCCGCTCCCATGCTGACGGATATCAGGGATGCCATACATCCGCCCGACCAGGAGACCGACGGGGATGCCCGCGAAGAAATAGCCGAATACCAGGGCAACGATGATCATCGGGAGCGTGTGCCTGCCTTGCGCTGGAATGCGGTGAGAGATGATGCGGGTGTGGGCATCAGTCTTCGGGAAAACGGTCTTCTTTGCGTCTCGCGCGGATCAGCAGTTTGACCGGTGTGCCCTCGAAGCCGAACTCCGCGCGAAGGGCATTCATCAGGTACCGTTCGTAGCTGAAATGCATAAGCTTCGGGTCGTTGACGAACAGAGCGATGGTGGGTGGGCGGGTCTGCACCTGGGTCGCATACAGGATGCGCAGAGGTCTCCCGCCTTTGCTGGGCGGGCTGTGTTTTGCCACAGCGCGGCGAATGCAGCGGTTGAGTGGCCCGGTGTCGATACGGCGTGTGAACTGTTCATGGACGCGCTTGCAAAGAGGAAGCAGGTCGGCCACTCCCTCGCCGGTGAGCGCGCAGGTGGGCAAAATCGGCGCGTAGCTGAGGAAAGGCAGCTCGTGTTCGGCAAGGCGCTGGAAGTCGGACCAGACAGTCTTCATCTGGTGTGCGCGGCTTTTGGCATCGAGCTCATCGGCGCTTCCTAGAGCGCTTTCCACGATGGTGTCCCACTTGTTCGCGACCACGATGGCGGCGCGACCCATCTCGTGGACTTCCAGGGCGACTCGGGCATCCTGGGCGGTGATCCCGTCCAGGGCATCCACGACGATAACGCCTATATCGGCTTCCTGGACTGCGCGCAGAGTGCGCAGGGCGCTGTAGAACTCCGTGCCCTGGCTGCGCTTACCCTTACGGCGCAGGCCGGCGGTGTCCACGAGACGCACCGGTTTTCCATCGAACTCGGCCCAGGTATCCACTGCGTCCCGAGTGGTCCCGGGAACGTCGCTGACGATGAGGCGTTCCTGTCCGAGAATGGCGTTGATGAGCGCGGATTTCCCGGCGTTCGGGCGGCCGACCACCGCAATTGCCATCTCGTCGCCGCGCAGTGGCTCTTCCTCGGGGCGCGGGAGCAGGTCGATGATGGCGTCCTCGAGGTAGACGATACCGTGGCCCTGTTCCGCGGAAATGTCGATAGGTTCCCCAAGGCGAAGTTCGTAGAACTCGGAACTCTCCGCCGAGGGCTTCTCCATTTTGTTGACCGCCAGCACATAAGGCTTGCCGCTGCGGCGAACAATATCGGCGATTTCGTGGTCGCCGGCGGTCACGCCCTCACGGCCGTCCATGAGCACCACAAGCAGGTCGGCCTCGCCCAGGGCCTCGATGGCCTGCTCCTTGACCTTCTCGGCGAAAACATCGCCTTCGCCACCCACGAGACCGCCGGTGTCTACGGCAATGATCTTGCGGGTATTGACTTCGCCCTGTGCGTAGAGCCGGTCACGAGTGACACCCGGGAAGTCCTCCACCACGGCGAGCTTCTTGCCGACGAAGCGGTTGAAGAGAGTGGATTTCCCGACATTCACGCGCCCGACGATTGCGACGATAGGTAATGCCATTGCATCTCCCGCACACAAATCCACCAGGTGAAAGACAGGTAACGCGGGCGTCATAGCCCGCGCACCGCTGTATATAGTGGCAGATGCAGGGCCGGCGCGTCAAGGCTTGGGGGCCAGCCGGCGTGCGTTTCCTGAGATCAGGTGAGTCCGCTCGAGCCGGGACCTCATCTCGTTCCTCGGGCGTACCCGACAACGAAAAGATACGCCGCCGATACCTCAAGGCGCGCGCTACGGGCGACAGCCCCGAACACCGGCGCGCGGAGATCACTAGGGGCCCCTGGAAGGGCAACACAACTGCCCGGCGTTCTCCTCATGTGTGTCGCCCCCTTTGGGGGCTCGAGAAATGCAACTCGGCCGCTGAACACGGGTTCCGTTCCGCTTCGCTCCATTCCACCCGTGGCTCCAGGCTGCCGTCGGCTTCGCGGGCTGTGAGGCAAGATGTGCACCAGCGGGACTGCAAGACCCTCGGGCCAGCGATAGATGACGCAGATGCCCACAAGACTGAAGCGCACTCGGCCGGCTGTTCACAGCCCCGTCACGCAGAGCGCCACTACATTTTCTCCCGGCAGCGCTCGATACCCATCTGCGCGGTGGTATTGCCGGGGATCTGCACAAGCACCCCTTTGAAGTCCGCGATAGCGGCGGCATAGTCGCCCAAAGCCTCGTGGACTTCGCCCCGCCCGAGGAGGGCCTCGGCATTCTTTGCGTCAAGGGCCAGGGTTTGGTTGAAGTCATCGATGGCGTTCTTCAGGGCCTGCAGGCCTTGTTCACGCAGCGAACCCGCTTCGATGAAGTAGGCGCGGCCGAGGATGGACTTGGCCTGTGCACGGCCCAACCAGGCATCTGGGAGATCTCTCCGGATCTCGATGGCTTTGGTGAAGCTGGTGACCGCATCGTCAATGACCTCCGCGTCGACCAGCCCTTCTTCGGGCTGCGCAAGACCGGTGAGCACTCGTCCGCGCCCCATCCAGGCGTCGATGTTTCCTCGGTCCAGCTCAACCGCGCGATTGAAGGCCTCGTTGGCATCCAGCCATTCGCCATTGTCCAGGGCTTCCTGCCCCTTGACCACGAGGCGTTCGGCCTCTTTCGCGTCTTGGGGGCTGACGGCCGGAGGGCTGTTTTCTTCGGGGTCTTCCGGGGCCGCTTCTTTCGACGGCTTCTCAACCAATCCGGCGTTTTTGGGCTGGGAAGCGACAAAGCGTTGATTGCCGGGGATGCCCGTCCTCTGCTGGCACCCGCAGGCGAGTGCGATAATGCAGAGAAAGGACAGGAGTGTGAAGGACCTGCAGACCATGGGTGCTCATCTCCTGTCTTGGCAGGACCGCACCCCCACTTCAGAATTCCTTCGACACGCAGGGCGTGCTTTCCTGCAGGAGGACAATGCGGGTACGTTTCGGTTTTGCAGACACCTGCGCGCCGTCCATCGCTTTCCCGGGCGTGTCTGAACCCAGGGAAATCGTCCGCCCTACGTGTTTGGCACGAGTTCCACTGACCGAGCGAGTTGATGGCGTGTTGGCATCTCACGGGCGGTCCTTTTGCCTCACAGCCCGAGAAGCGGGCGACAGCTTGTAGCCACGGGTGGAGTGGAGCGAAGCGGAACGAGACCCGTGGAATCGGTGGGCTTTGCATCGCCTGAGCCCCCGAGGGGGGCGACAGAAATCATGAGCCCGCCGGGCGGTTGTGCCGCTCCGTTCAGGGATTGCGGCCCGCTGCGCAGGCTGTGAGGCAACGAGAAGGTCGCTCTTCGTTGGCGGGCAGAGCGAAGGAAGGCGACGACGCCCCACTTCGACCGAATCGTCCCCCTTGCGGGGAGCACCCTCCAATGCCACGGGGCCGTTTGACCGCCTCGCGAGCGACGGGATATACTGCACTATGGAATACACCGACTGCGGGAGGGCGGGATGGAAAGCCGGCGCGAGAGGGAACTGCAGGAGCAGGTGGACAAGCTGCAGGCGGAAGTCGAGAGCCTGCGGGCGCAGGTTGGGACCGGCCGGAGCTACCAGGCGCGTCGGCATGAGTACAAGTCGAACATCACCTGGATGGGACTACCACTGGTGCATATCTGTCAGGGTGCGGACCCGGAGACCGGGAGGCCCGGTGTCGCCAGGGGAGTCATCGCTATCGGGGACGTGGCCATCGGCATCTTGGCCATGGGGGGATTGGCTGCAGGTGGAGTGTGCATCGGTGGGGTCAGTCTGGGGTTGATCGCGCTGTCGGGCGTTTCTATCGGCCTGTTGGCGGCATTCGGGGGAGTAGCCATCGGGGGCATGGCATTCGGGGGGCTTGCCATTGGCGGCCTGGCTGTTGGCGGTTTCGCCCTGGGGTATGTTGCCATCGGCGGCAGCGCAATGGGCTACTACGCTGTCGGCGGCGAGTACTCGACGGTCAGAGAGTTCGCGGAAGCACTGCGTGACCCACTCATACCCGGATTCGTACGCAGGTTTATTGAGCTTGTCTGGGAGTTGCGATGAGCAAGCGATCTATCCCACGCTGCACTCTTGCGGCGCCGGCAGGACCCGTCCGTGGCGTTGGTGTGCGGAGTGGACGGAATATCACCGTTACGCTGCGCCCTGCTAATTCCGGGCAGGGCCTGGCAATCCGGCGAAGTGACCTGGGTGTCGAGTACCCACTTCACCTGGACAATGCGCTGAACCTGCCGACCTGTACGGCGGTGGGTACAAGCCCGCAAGACGCCACGCTGTTCGTGGAGCACCTTATGGCGGTGCTGCACGTGCACCGGATCACGGATCTGGTTCTGGAGCTGGACGGGCCGGAGATACCACTGCTGGACGGAAGTGCAGCCCCCTGGAATGCGTTGGTGCGCCAGGCAGGCACGCGAGAGCTGGAGGGCAGTGTGGAGCCGGTGGTGGTTTCGGAAAACGTGCGCCTCGGGGAAGGTGACCGCTGGATTGAAGCGCGGCCGGCTGATGCGGCGACTTTCTGCTTCGATCTGCAGTACGACCACCCGATGATCAGGTGCGAGATAGCACGATTCAGCATGGATGCGGATGGCTTCGCGCGGATGCTTGCGCCGGCCCGGACTTTTGCGCTCAAAGAGGAATTGGACGCGGCAGTGGCGGCGGGTGAACTGAAGGCCGGGACGGAAGAGAACTGCCGCATCATCTACCAGGACCGCGTCTCCGAGCCGGCCACACTGCCCGATGAGCTTGCGCGGCACAAGGTGCTGGACATGCTGGGCGATCTATACCTGCTGGGGCGTCCGGTGATCGGCGAGATCCACGGCTACAGGACGGGACACGCGCAGAACCGGGAACTGCTCCGCGCGCTTTCCCAGGTGAAATAGGCGCCGCAAAGCGAACACGAGAACCGAGTTGAGGAGGTACCACACCCATGCAGTATCGCGAATATGGCAAGACAGGGATCAAGGTGTCAGCGCTGGGGTACGGGGCCATGCGCTTGCCCAAGGACGATGAGGAAGCGATCTCGTGCATGGTTCGAGGGATGGAGTTGGGCATCAACTACATCGACACCGCCTACGGGTACAATGACGGCTGGAGCGAGAAGATGGTGGGCAAGGCTGCGAGACGCTTCGGTCGCGACAAGGTCTTCATCGCCACGAAGAACCCGATGCACGACGACACCAAGGACGGCTGGTGGAAGCGGCTTGAGCGGTCACTGGATTACCTGAACACCAGCTATATCGACTTCCTGAAGGTCGTGCACGCGCTGTCGTGGGAAGCCTGGGAGCGCATCAACAAACCGGGCGGGATGATCGAGGCGATCATCGAGGCGAAAGATCAGGGCTTGTTCCGCCACACGGTATTCTCCTGCCACGATAGCCCCGAAAACATGATGAAGCTGATCGACACGGGGTTCTTCGAGGGCATTTTGGTGCAGTACAACCTGCTGGACCGCCGGAACGAGGATGTCATCGCCCATGCCGCAGAAATGGGCATGGGTGTGGAAGTCATGGGACCAGTGGGTGGTGGCAGGTTGGGGATGAGTTCGGAGAAGTTGGAGAGCCTCGCGCCCGGCGTCAAGAGCACGCCGGAACTTGCGCTCAGGTTCGTGCTGGCAAATCCGAACGTGTCCATCGCCTTCAGTGGTATGAGCAATATGGATCAGGTGGAAGAGAACTGCGCCACCGCTTCGCGCGAGGATGCGTTGAGTGCGGAGGAGCTTGAGTCCATCGAGCAGGCGCTGCGGGAGAACCAGCGGCTGGCGGAGTTGTACTGCACCGGCTGCAATTATTGCATGCCGTGTCCGCAGAAGGTGGGCATCCCGCAGGCTTTCGCGGCGATGAATATGCACAGGGTGTGGGGTCTCACCGACCACGCGAAGCACATGTACCGCAGGCTCGGGCCCAATCACCGCGAAGGGCTGCTTCAGGCGGACGCGTGCGTTGAATGCGGGAAGTGCGAAGAGAAATGTCCGCAGAACATCCCGATCATCCAACAGCTGAAGGAAACCCACGAAGCTCTGGCGCAGGACTGACGGCGCAGAGAACTGAATCGAAAGATGACCGCGCGCCCGACCATGGAGGCTCTCAACTCCACGGTCGGGCGTTGCTGCTCTCATACGTCACCGTCACCTACAACGTGGTAGAGGGTATGGTCTCGATCCTGGCCGGCGTGATGGCCGGGAGCATTGCGCTCATCGGGTTTGGACTGGACAGCGCGGTTGAATCACTGTCGGGCGGCGTCATGATCTGGCGCTTCCGACTGCACGGGCGCGTCTCAGCCGAGCGCGAGGAGCAGGTTGAGCGGAAGGCGGCGCGGCTGGTTGGGATCACGTTCTTCATCCTGGGCCTGTACGTGCTGTATGAATCCGCGGAGAGCTTGCTGCAACGCCAGGCCCCAGATCCGAGCCCGATCGGTATCATCATCGCCGTCGTCTCGCTCATTGTCATGCCCTGGCTGGCCGTGACTAAACGCCGGGTCGGCGAGGCCATAGGCAGCCGCAGCTTGATGGCAGACGCCAAGGAGACCTTTGCCTGCGCCTGGTTGTCCGCGGCCCTGCTGGTGGGATTGGGGCTGAACACGCTATTCGGACTCTGGTGGGCCGACCCGGCGGCGGGACTGATCGTCGCCGGCTTTCTGTTTCGAGAAGGCTATGAAACCATCTTCGAGGATGATGAGTGCGAGTGCGACGACGACGAGTGCGAACCGGAAGGACAGGAGGCGGGGGAAGCGGTTCCGTAGAAGGAGTCCCGAACAGGCGCTATGCCGAACAAACCCGGCTGGAGGAATTGGGGGAGAATCTGATGATGCTCACAATGTGCCTTATGCTTGGCGTTGCTCTGCTGGTGACCGCTGCGATGGGACAGGACGCTCTCTTCGAAGACGTGCACGTGGTCAAGATGGAGAAGGGGCAGTACGGCCCCCGAGGGATGCCCGGAGACATCATCGAGCTGAAGGATGGCTCGCTGCTCATGTGCTACACCGCCGGAGGCATCGTGGGGCGAAGCTCCACGGACAAGGGGAGGACCTGGAGCGAGCAGTTCCCGCTGGTACCCAATCCCGGACCGTCCATGGAGCGCGGGTACTACTGCCACCCCAGTTTCGCGCGACTTGCCAATGGCGACATCCTCCTGTCCTATATCTACGGCTCAGAGTCGCTTCCGTATTACGGGCATAACTACTACAGGCGTTCCCGGGATGAGGGCAAGACCTGGGGCGACCAGTTCATCTGCACGCCCATGCCCGGCTATGTGATCATGCACAATGACAAGATGCGGGTGCTGTCGTCGGGCAGGATTCTGGCGCCGACCGAGTACAAGAAGCGCTGGCCGGACAGCAATGACCACGGTGGGTACGTGGCCGAGGTGTTCTACTCGGACGACAATGGGTACTCGTGGTTCCGAGGGAATAATGACGTGGATTTCAACCCCCACGAGGCCCAGGAAGCCCACGTGGTGGAACTGAAAAACGGCACGGTCATGATGATGTTTCGCACCTATAGCGGCTGGATGGGGCAGGCGTTCTCGCCCGACGGCGGCGTCTCCTGGTCCCAGCCGGAAGCCCGCGAAGACCTGAGCCTGCCGCGTTCGGGCGCGGTGTCGGTGGACAGAATTCCGTCCACGGGCGACCTGCTGCTGATCCGGATCACTGGAAGCTGCGACGGCAAGCGCCGGGCGCCGCTGACTGCGATGATCTCGAGGGATGAGGGCCAGACCTGGGAGAACCCGCGACACATCGGCGCGGACCCCGAGGATGACTACGGCTACCAGAGCGTGACCTTCGTGGACGACATGGCGATCATCAGCTACCATGCGCGCGATGGCCTGCACGTGGCGAGGATCAAGACTGACTGGTTCTACCAGAAGGACTAAACGAAACCGGTGAGGAGTGGTCTCGGTGGTACGTTTCGCTCTGCTCTTGTGTGCGACTGCAATCTCGATGGCTGCCTGGGCTGACAGGCCGGCGCACAAGCCGATCACGGTGACACTGGACGGGAAGGCCGTGGAGTATCATTCGTCCGTGGTGGACTCCGACATCACGGCGGGGGTCGTGGTGGATGGCAAGCCGATGGTGGCCATGCGGTTCCTGATGGGAACACTGCGGCCAGACACGGAGACCTATCTGCTCCAACGGTGGGGTGTGTTCAAGCTCAACGACTACGCATTCAAGGTGGGCAGCAACCTGGTGATCCGCGAGATTGCGACCCCCGGAGGCGGCGGGTGGGTTGAGCGGCGCATGCCAATCGCGCCGATGATCCTGCCCGACCACGGCGCGGACAGGCTCTACATTCCCGCTATCCCGGTGCTGGGGATGCTTGGGCATGGAACGCAGTGGGTCCCGGAGACGAACACACTGCACATTCGAACCGGCCAGGCCACAGATCAAGAGAAGAGCTTCATGTACTGAACCGGAGGACATTGGTAAGCAGATGGCAACCGTCAAGACCACCGTTGACCCCGGCATCTGCCAGATGATCGCGGTCATCACTGCGACGTGCGAGGACGGGCGAAACGCCAGGGTGAGCATCGAGAGCCGTTGCGAGAAGGTTGGGAAGTTCGCGCCGATGGTGGAAGAGATCGATGTGTTTGGGGAACTGGGGCGCGATCTGGACACCGCCGTATACCGCGCCATGTCCCGGTGCATGTACGGGGGCTGCACCAACTGCATTGTGCCGGCTTCCGTGTCGAAGACCGCGCAGACCGCGGCCGGGCTGGCATTGCCCAGGGATGCGAAGATTGAGTTCGAGGTGGATTGATATGGAGGATAGGCGCGGCGAGACGGACCCAGCCCAACATCGACTGACACCTGACATCCGGCTCATCCTGGAAAGCGGCATCCGGGCACCTTCGGGGCACAATACCCAGCCGTGGAGATTCGATGTCGATGGCGACACTATCCGCGTGCTGCCGGACCTGACGCGGCGCCTGCCGGTGGTGGACCCTGATGACCATGCGCTGTTCATCAGCCTTGGCTGTTGTGTTGAAAACATGTTCATCGCCGCAAGACACGTTGGCATGGACGCGGCGGTGAGTATTGAGGCGGACGGCAGCATCTTCGTCCGGCTCATGGAATCCACTGATGGGCAGAGGGATGATCTGTACGAGGCTATCTCGGAGAGGCAGTCGAACCGTGGCCCGTATGATGGCAGGCCGATCCCCGAAGATCATCTGAAGATGCTACTGGAGGCCGCGGTGCGCGAGGGCGTCCGTGTTCTGCCGTTCGTCGGGCAGGATGAGTTCAGAGAGCTTCTGCCGTTCATCGCGGAGGGGAACCGCTCCCAGTTCGCAGACCGCGGGTTTGTCGACGAGCTTATCTCCTGGGTGAGGTTCACCGACGCCGAAGCAAGGGCCACGCAGGACGGCCTCTGGAGCCGGTGCATGGGTGTCCCCGCGGTGCCAAGGTGGCTCGGCAGTCTGTTCATGCGAGTACTCACCACGCCTAACAGTGAGGCCGCGCGCTGCGAAAAACTGGTGCGCAGTTCGTCGGCGCTCGTGCTGATCGCCGCCGAGGGCAACGACCGTGCCGCGTGGGTGAATGTGGGCCGGTCTTTCGAGCGCCTGGCACTGACGGCCACACGTCTGGGGATCAGTCACGCCCACGTGAACATGCCCTGCGAGGTGCTTCCCGTGCGCCGCAAGCTGGCCGAACATCTCAGTCTGGACGCCGTCCAGCCGTTGCTTCTGATTCGGCTGGGCTATGCGTCGCCGCTGCCGTATTCGATGCGTCGCCCTCTGACGGAAGTGCTGGTCGCCTGAGCGAATACACACTCACTGGCCGAAGAGATCCCCGGAGGCACGAATGCCCAAGATCAAGACCCTTCTTCTTTCGGGTGCGAATAATCATGACTGGCAGCGCTCGACGCCGTACATCAAGAAGATACTCGAGGAATCGGGGAAGTTTGAGGTCACGGTGACCGAGGACCCGTCGTCGGTTCTCGAGGATGCCGCCGCCCTGGAGGAGTACCCACTTCTCTTCTCGGACTACAACGGCCCGGAATGGAGCGATACTGCGAAGGCGAACTTCGAGGCGGCGGTGCGCGGCGGAACGGGGCTTGTGATCTTGCACGCCGCCGACAATGCCTTCCGGGGCTGGGTGGAGTACGAGAAGATGGTGGGGCTCCTGTGGCGCGACGGCACAGGCCACGGGGAGTTCCACGAGTTCCCGGTGACGATTGTGGACCGTGAGCATCCCATCACCGCGGGCGTGGCCGATTTCAGGATCATGGATGAACTTTACCATCGGCTGGTGCACATGCACGGGGTGCCTTACCACGTGCTTGCGACGGGGTTTTCGTCGGAGGAACGCGGTGGAACCGGTAGAGATGAGCCGGTGATGGTGGTGACGCAGTACGGCGAAGGCCGGGTCTTTCACCAGGTGCTCGGGCACATCTGGCAGGGCGACCCAGAGGGGGAGTACAAGGGCGCGAGTTACATCGCGCTGGAAAACCCGGGGTTCGTACAGAGCACGATCCGAGGCTCGGAATGGGCGGCGACAGGGGAAGTGACGGGGTGAGGTGTGAAGCCGGCCTCACCCCCAGCGTCGTGACCGACCTGCTCCCAACTGTCCGTCGCGGTGAGGCTTCTTCGGATCAAAGGGAGATGGCAGGAAACGACGGCCGGCGCGCCACGGGTACGCGCCCTGCAACCGACAGAGAGCGCACGATAGACGCCGGGGCGCGCGTCACTGCATGTTCTTCGGGTGCGGAGTCTTGATAACCAGGAAAGTCACCGGAGCATCGCCCGCGGAAACGTCCATGGGTGTGTCGAAGGGGACGGAGATCGCACTGCCGGGTTCGGCCGTCCAGGATTCGCCGCCCGTAGCCAGGGTGACGGAACCGGTCAGGGGCATGAGGAGCACGTTCGAGTTGCTGTTGTGGTGAGGCAGGGCTTCCCCGGCTGCAAGACGAACTCGCATGATCTGGACATCCTCGGTCTCGTAGGCGCACATCCGATCGCCGGCGTCGGTCAGGTGCAAGTCGACAAGGCTGATCTCAGGCATGATGGGCCCTCCTGGGTATCTGCGGGAGTGGGGAAAGCTTGGGAGAGTTGAACGAACGGCCCCGCGGGTTATCGCGCGGGGCCGTTCGCGGTTCTCCGGGATCAGGCAAGGCAGGCGGCGAGGTCCTCGTCGGGGTCGCCGATGGGCATGATGTTGAAGTTCTCCACCAGGACGTCCAGGATAGCCGGGGTGACGAAAGCGGGCAGGGACGGTCCCAGGCGGATGTTCTTGATGCCCAGGTGCAGGAGGCTGAGCAGGATCGCGACCGCCTTCTGCTCATACCAGCTGACGATCAAGGACAGCGGCAGTTCGTTCACGCCCACGCCGAAGGCGTTCGCGAGGGCAGATGCAATCTGCACGGCGGAGTAGGCGTTGTTGCACTGGCCCACGTCCAGCAACCGCGGAATGCCGCCGATCTCGCCGAAGTCCAGCTTGTTGAACCTGTACTTGCCGCAGGCCAGGGTGAGAATGACGCAGTCATCCGGCACCTTCTGCGCGAACTCGGTGAAGTAGTTCCGGCCGGGCTTTGCGCCGTCGCAACCGCCGATGAGGAAGAAATGCTTTACTGCGCCGGACTTGACGGCCTCAATCACCTTATCGGCGATGCCCAGCACTGGAATGTGGTGGAAGCCGGTGAGGATGGTCTTGCCCTCGGTGTCTTCGAAGCCGGGCATGGCCTTGGCCATCTCGATGACTTCGGAGAAGTCGCGGCTGGTGCCCAGGTGCTTCACGCCGGGCCAGCCCACCGGGCCGAGGGTGAAGATCCGGTCCTGGTAGCTCTCCTTCGGCTTCTGGATGCAGTTGGTGGTCATGACGATGGGGCCGGGGAAGGCGTCAAACTCTTCCCGCTGATTCTGCCACGCGCCACCGTAGTTCCCCACCAGGTGCGGGTACTTGTTGAGTTCCGGGTACATGAAGGCCGGCAGCATCTCTCCATGGGTGTAGACATTGACCCCAGTGCCTTCGGTCTGCTTGAGGAGCTCCAGCAAGTCGGGCATGTCGTGACCGCTGACGAGAATGGCCGGGCCCTTCTTCGTGCCAAGGAAGACCGGGTGCGGTTCGGGGGTGCCGAGAAGTTCGACGTGGCCCGCGTCCAGGATCTCCATGGCCTTGACGTTGGCTTCGCCCGCCTTGAGCGCAAGGCCTACCAGGTCGTTTACGCCCAGAGAGTCATCGGTTGTGGCGGCCAGGCCCTCGTAGATGAACCCGTCGACGAAATCATCGGTCTTGCCCAGTTCTCGGGCATGGAAGGCGTACGCGGCGATGCCCTTGATGCCGTAGACGATGAGCTCGCGCAGGGCGCGGACGTTCTCGTCGAGGCTCGGGTCGCTGAGAATGCCTACCTGGGCGCCGATGCCGAGCAGGTCCTCCAGCCCGGCGTCAGCGGGGATGCAGGGCTTGAGGCAGTCGGGAGCAGTGCCACCCGCTGAGGCCAGGAGGTCCTTGGCCTTCTGCTTGATCTGTTCGGCTTCCTTGACATATTCCACGAAGCGTTTTTCGTCGAAGTTCACGTTGGTCAGAGTGGAGAATATGGCTTCTTCCACGAACGCGTCGATCTCATCACTGCGGGCACCCAAGTCCCATGCGGCTTTCATGATCCGGGCAGTGCCCTTGAGGGAGTGGATCAGAAGGTCCTGCATTGTTGCGGTCCGCGGATCCTTGCCGCAGACCCCCATCTTGGTGCAGCCGGTTCCTCCAGCGGTTTGCTCGCACTGAAAACAGAACATCGACATGTGCAGCCCTCCTTCGTATCGTATCGGCCGTCCAGCGTGCCTTGACCGTACCCCATCGGCCGCGCCAACACTTTGACTTGAGTCAACCCCCTGAACTTTTTCGGCGTTCGCGGCTCAGATTCCCTCCACGAGACCCCGCAGCCCGTCCTCGTCCAGGATTCGGACGGTCCCGCTACGGTCTTCGATGAAGTTCTCCTGGCGCAGTCTGCGGAAGGCGCGGGAGAGAGGCTCCAGCACGGTACCCAGGCGGGCAGCGAGTTGCGTCTTCGTGCCGGGCAGCACGCAGACGCCGTCGCGGGAGTTCTCCAGCAGATACCGGGCGAGGCGCGCGGCAACATCGCGCAGGGACAGGTCTTCGATGGTCACTACAAACTCCCGCAATCGCTGGACCAGGCCTCCGATCATGGACAGGGCAAGCTCGGGGTCCTCACGGATGAGATCCAGGAGCCGGTCTCGCTGGATGCCCAGCAGCCGCGAGTCTTCGGTGGCCATTGCTGATGCGGGGTAGATTCCGCCGCCGAACACTGCGGCCTCGGCAACGAGATCGCCCGGGCCGAGAATGTGCAGGATCTGCTCACGGCCTTCCGACGACAGCAGGTAGACCTTCACTGCGCCGGACAGGATCAGGTAGAAGGCCCGCGCCTCCTGTCCGCCAGTGAAGATCTCGGACTCCTTCGGGTAGCTGCGAACGGTGGATGCGCTTGCAAGCCGGGACAACTGTCGCTCACTGAGATCACTGAAAAGGCTGGTGGAGCGCAAGGCGTCGTGCACAGACTGTTCCAAGGAACACCACCTGCGAAAGATTGATCTGGGCCCGGACACCTACCGACCAAGTGGACATTCGCCGGAACCCGAACTCGGCCCTTCCTCGAAGTCTCAAATGGGGAGCGCGAACAACCGACGCCCGGGCCAATGTGGCTCCGGGCGTCGCTGGTGATGCCGCCGGACGGTGCTGCGGCGACAGACGAAAGACCTCTTATCGTGCGGACAGCCTAATCCTTCGGCTTTTCGGCGGTTTTCTCGTTGGCCTTCGGGGCATCTTTCGTGTCACTGGCGGTCTCTTTGCGGCAGCCCTCGTCACAGTCGGCGCAGTTGCCATCGCAGGGCTCGGATTTGGCTGCGTGCGGGCAGTCCGCGCATTTTTCGGCATCGCAATTGTCCGCACAAGCCTCGTCGTCATAGGGGCAACTCTCACAGGTCTCTTTGTCGCAAGCCTCCGAGCAGGAGCCCTTCTCTGCCTCTTCCTTCGCGGCGATCAGGCTCTGGGCCGGGCAGACGCCCTGGTTCTCGGGGCCACCACCGCAACCGCCCCCACCGCAACCGCCCCCTGTACTGAGCACGCAGGCACCGGCGCTTTCAGCGGCAGCAGCCGCTTCCTTGCGGTTGAGCGTCTCGCTTACGGACAACAGGGCGGATGCGACCAGAACCGCAGACAAGATGACAACCAGCACCGTCTTCGTGCTTTTCATGCGCGCTCCTCCCGGAATGGGCTCCAATATTGCCCGGGGTCGTGGGTACCAGGCAGATGGTATCACAAAAGCATATCTGGTGTGCATAAGTTCCCGACAAGAAATGTATGACATTTTCTGGGGCAGGACAGGGGAGCATCTCGGGCCTGCAGGAAAGAAGAGCGCGGACGGCGAACTGCCTCCAGTTACTACGGCCGACTCATTCCTCAGGAGCCCCTCAAATGCTGCCTCGCGAGCGCGTCGCGCTTACTCTGGAGCACCGCGAACCTGACCTTGTTCCCTGGGGTGAGCATTTTATCGACTGGAACATTCACGAGATGGTGCTGGGCAGGCCGACCTGGGTCCATGCGAAGATCAGGGAGCTCACCGCCCTGTGGGAAGGCCGGCGCGACGAGGTGGTGGAGTCATACAAGCGAGACACGCTGGACATCACCGACGCGCTGGGGATGGACATCATCACCGTATATCTGAACCCCGCTGCTGGAACCGTAGGCAGCCCGTATGAGAAGGTGGACGACGAGACGTATCAAGACGGGGCGGGCAACCTTTATCGCGTCTCGGCATCGACTGGACAGCTGATGCCTTACAAGCGGGTTGCGCCCACTTCCGAATACACGGTGCCTACACCGGAACAGATTCGCGAGCAGATCGAGCAATTTGAAGCGAACCCGCCTGCGAAGCCCGATGACTCATGCTGGGAACTGACGCGGCACGTTGTGAAGGAGAGGAAAGATACCCACTGGATCAATATCTGCATCGGGGATTTCGGCTGGCCCATGGTGGGGCCCACCGAGGAAGAGCAGTATATGAACCTGATCCTGCACCCCGAACTGCACGAACCGATCACCGAACTCAACGCGAAGCGAATGATTCACCAGCTCAAGTGGTATGCGGAGGAGGGCGTCGATTCGGTGATGCCCGCGGGAGACCTGGGCAGTTCGACGGCACTGCTGGCTAGCCCCAAGATTCTGCGGGATACGGTGCTCCCATGGTGGAAAGAGTTCGTGAAGACCGGGCATGATCTGGGCCTGAAGATGATCAAGCACTGCTGCGGGAATGTCTGGGAGGCCCTGCCGATGCTGATCGAGGCAGGATACGACGGATACGAGGGCATTCAGGCCAGCGGGACCATGGACATGAAACCACTCAAGGAGAAGTACGGGGACGCCTGGACGCTCTGGGGAGGAATCTGGAACGAGCACTTGATCCTGGGCACCCCCGAGGATATTGAAAACGATGCGAAGCACGCTATCAAGTACGGCGCGCCGGGCGGAGGGTTCATCTACGGGGCGACCCATTCGCTGGCGGTTGGGACGAAGCCGGAGAATCTCGAGCGGATGAAGGAATGTCGGGAGAAGTATGGGCACTACCCGATCCACGTGCCGGATTGATAAGGTGGTCGGCGGGTCGGGAGCCCCGGAGGCACTTGAGGATTATTGGTGTTCATATCGCTCGACTGAGCATACTCCAGGCAAACCAAGATGACTGTGGTCCATCCCTTGCGGGAAGCGAGGTCCCAGGAATGGGCCAGAAGCCCTGGAAGGGCGGCCGGACCCGGTGAGAACCGGGGTATACGCAAGAACACTCGCGCCGATGATCGGATCCGCTCCGCGAGCTTTGGGGCAAGGGCTCAGGGCGAGGGCACGGTGAGTACGAATTCGGCCCCAGCCGGCATGTACTCCACCAAACCGATGGTCAGGCCCTCGGGCCCGCGGTCGCGTTGACTTGCACCAAGGCGTCGTGTATCATGCTAGGCGGCTCATTCCGCGAATTCCTGGCGTGCGCTGGGTAACCAGGAGGCCGATTTTCATGCGTCGCGTTCTGCCATCATCTGTGTGCGCACCGAGGCACTCGAGGACCGCAGCCTGCACTGCCGGATGGGTGGCATTGGCCCTGCTGGCGCTGGTCATCTGCATCCCCGCGGGCGCGGCGGTCAAGACGGAGCCGGTGCCAGGCAAGACTGTAAACACCTGGACTCCCGACGGTACCAAGGTCGTTCCGCCAGAGGCTGTTTCGGGGCAGGTCCTGATCCAGTTGCATGCAGGAACGACCGATGCCCAGTTGCAGGCGGCCCTCGCCCGGCGCCAGGGGACTGTCCTCAAGGCGATCCCCAGCATCAACACGTACCTGGTGAGCCTGCCGGACGGTATGAGCGTGATGCAGGGTGTGGCGGCGTGGGGGGGAGAGAGCATTGTTGCGCTTGCGGGCCCTGACCTGGTCTGCCATTTCACTGCGGTGCCCGGTGACCCGCTGTATTCGCAGCAGTATCATCTCCCACTCATCAGTGCACCCAATGCCTGGGACGTGACGCAAGGGAGCGCGCAGGTGATCGTGGCCGTCGTAGACAGCGGAGTGGACATAGATCACGAAGACCTGGCGACGCGCATCTGGCGCAATACGGCAGACCCGATCAACGGCATAGACGACGATGGCAATGGCTATGTCGATGACCACGTAGGCTGGGACACCGGCAACAACGACAATGATCCGAAGCCCAACCCGGCCGACTCCGCCGCGTACAATGTGGTGACCCATGGGACCCATGTAGCCGGCATAGTCGGCGCTGCCACCAACAATGCCGCAGGAGTAGCCGGCGTTGACTGGACCTGTCGGCTCATGGCGGTCAAAGTCGGGGATGAAAGTGGCAACCTGTCGACGAGCGCGATACTCGAAGGCTTCACGTACGCTGTGGACAACGGTGCGGACGTGATCAACCTGAGCCTGAGAGGCGGGTATACGGAGCTGTGGAATAACCCCATTTCGCAAGCCATCGCCAAAGGCGTGGTTGTGGTGGCCGCTGCCGGGAACGACTACTGGGAGTTCACCGACAGCCAGGCAACCTGGATGAGCCCAGTCTGCAACGATGGGCCCTTCTTCACCGACAACTACGTCCTCGGCGTTGCCGCAACCGATGAAGACGATATCAAGGCGGACTTCTCCAACTATGACGGTTCGAGCCGCAACTTCGTGGATGTCTCCGCTCCGGGCGTAGATATCATTAGTACATACCTGAATGATCCTGTCGCCGGTCTCGGCCAACTCTACGGTCCGATGAGTGGCACCTCCATGGCGTGCCCGGTTGTTGCGGGTGTGGCCGCGATGGTCAAAGCGCGGTTCCCTCAGGCCACGCCGGCGGATGTCATCAAACAGATTCGGCTGTCTGCGGACAACATCGACGCTGAGAACCCGTTCTACCTGGGCAAAATCGGCACGGGGCGCGTCAACCTGCACAAATCGGTCATTGACGTGCCACCAGCCGCCCCCAAGACAGTGTCGGCATTCGACAGCCCGGGCGATGAGGGCGGCAGCGTTACAGTGATCTGGAGCAAGTCCGCGGACGACGGCAAGGGCTTCAATGACGTGGTGGGTTACGACGTGATGCGCTCCACCACCGGGCAGGACGGGAGCTTCGCCACCATCAAGACAAACCTGCCCAAGGGCACCACGAGTTACATCGACACAAACGTGGTCGATTTGACCAGTTACTGGTACAAAGTGCGCGTGCGCGATGCGGCGAACGTCACGGAGTCAGCGACTGCCGGGCCCGCGATCCCACGCGATGACTTGGCGCCGGCCCCGATCGACAACCTGTTCGCGGCCGATACGCTGGGTGATGACGGCGGCTCGGTGACCGTCAATTGGTCGGGCTACAAGAGTCCCGCCGACTTCGTAGAATACCGGGTATACCGGTCGGAGAAGGCTTTCACCGCGCTGGGCGAGGATGGCGTCACTGAAATTGCGACTATCGACGAGGCCACGGAGCAGGTGTACGTGGACCAGAGCGTGATCGATGGGACGCAGTACTGGTATGCAGTGGGCGTCGTGGACGACTTGGACAATGAGAACGCGCAGGTCCAGGTAGCCGGTCCGGTCGTGCCGAGCCCGAATTTCACCTTCAACTACCCGGCGGGCCTTTCGATGGTGGCCATCGGCGCGGAGACCCCGGAGAAGGATCTGGCGAAGCTGCTGGGCATTGATGCCGCGGATCTGAAGGCCGCTCGGTACGACCCGGCGCAGGGCGCTTACCGCAAGTATGCGGACAATCCCGCAGACCCGTTCCTGCGACAGGCCCTGGGCCGGGCATTCTGGGTGTCGGCGCCGTCCGCGCTCCTGCGCAGCATTGCGGGGGAAGAGACCACCGACGATCCGTTCCCGATCCCGATCGTTCCGGGCTGGCAGATGATCGGTAACCCCTTCACCACCGCGGCGGACATCGAATTCGCCACGGTGACGGCGAACGGTGACACCGTGAGTCTGCGAGAAGCCGCGCAACGCGGCTGGGTTCGGGACTACATGTGGGCCTACGACGCCTTCCTGCGAAGTTACACGCTTCTGAGCCCCAGTATCGACTGGGCCTCGACGATTATCAGCAAGGGCCGCGGTGTATTCTTCCGGTCCTTCGTAACGGGAACCCTCAATCTCCCGCGCCAGGGTGCAGCGACGCCCGCGGGTGCTGTCGCGGAGAAGCTGGCGGGGGCCGACTGGAAGATCCGGCTGGTCGCCGAAACCGCGAGCGGCGCGGATGTGGACAATTTCGTGGGCGTGAGCAGTGCGGCAACAAGCCTCAATACTCTGTCCAGCCCGCCTCCGCAGGGGGTAGACCTGTATTTCGACGGTGACGGCGCGGTGCGCCCTGCTGCGAAGTTCGCCGAGCCTGGCGGGGCAATCAACTGCACGGTGAACGTGCGCACTGAGAGCGCGGGCACTGTGGTGCTGCGTTGGCCGGACCTGAGCGGAATGCCGGCAGACTACCGGCCCGTGCTGGTGGACACCCGGAGCGGGAAGAGGACCTACCTGCGCACCGTTACCAGCTATGCATTCGAGGCGGAAGCCGGCGGCGTGCGGTCCTTCGAACTGGAATTGGCACCGGTCAGCGGTGCAGCGCTCGTGGTTCGCAGCATGGCGGCGGCTCCGTCCGGCGCGGGTGCGCAGGTCGTGTTCACGCTGAGCCAGGATGCATCGGTGACGGCGGAGGTGCTGAACATTGCGGGGCGGCGGGTCAGGACACTGGCCACGGTTGAGGCCAACGGCGGCGAGCTTACCACGTTGAGCTGGGATGGCCGCGGCGACTACGCTCCTGTTCCGGCGGGGCGGTATCTGGTGCGCGTGACCGCCACGACGCGGGACGGCCAGACGGCGTCTGCGGTGACAACTCTGAACCTCGCGCGCTAGAGCGCTGGGAGGCGAGTGTGGGGAACAAAGCGGGCCTGTCGGCGGTCTCATAAATGCCCGTTGTAATGATCCAAGACTGCCCCGGGAAAACCGCTGACGTATTCCCAGGCAATCAGGAAGACGGTGTTCCGTTTGCGCTGCCCGAGTACATGCACATATTTCAGGGGGATGGCCGGCGTTGCTCTGGCCGTCCTCCTTTTCGCATCCTGGATGCCGGCGCTGGCGCTTCCGAGTCCACGCGGCGTGGTGGAATTGCGTGGGCCAGGAAGCCTGGGAACCATGCGTGTCGCCGGCCATACCGCTCCGGACCTTGCCGCGCGGGGCCGACTGCTGGTGGGCGTCAGGCCAGGCGTAGCCACCGCTTCCGCAGTCTCGCAGTCTGTTGGTGCGGTGGATGGTAAAGTCGTGCACGCCATGGGTGGCGGCAGGATACTGGTGGTGGACATTCCGGATGATGCCGACATTCTCGCGACAGCCGCCAGACTGGCCAAGCAGGCAGGGATTGAGTTCGCCGAGCCGGACCGGGTCGTGTATCCCCAACTTGTCCCCAATGACGCTGAATACCCCAGCCAATGGCATCTGCCCAAGATTTCCGCTCCGGCCGCATGGGACATCATCACCAGCAGTCCACAGATTATCATCGCCGTCATCGACTCAGGGATCGACTCGGACCACCCGGACCTGGCAGGGCGTCTCTGGGTGAACACTGGTGAAATCCCCGGGAATGGCAGGGATGACGACCGGAATGGGTACATCGATGATGTGAATGGGTGGAATTTCGAGGCGGGGAACAATAATGTTGAGGCAATCCCGGACGGGATCGACCAGAATGGCGACGGCACGCCCGATGAGCAGGTGAACCACGGAACGCTCACAGCGGGGCTTGCGGCAGCGACCGGGAACAACAATTTCGGTTGCGTCGGCGTTTCCTGGGCGGCCACAATCATGCCGGTCAAGGTCTTTGATGACGACGGCACGACCTTCGTCTCAACCGTTGTGGACGCCATGTACTATGCGGCGCGCAACGGCGCGTTCGTCATGAACCTGAGTATCGGGGCGCCGTATGAGGACAGCTTTACGCCGCCCATCCAGGAGATGTGGAACAGGGGTGGCCTGACTGTTTGCGCCGGCGGCAACGAGGGCCGGGAGATCACAGACAGCCGCAGCAGTTGGACCTCGCCGACCTGCAACAACGGCCCGAGCCCCCTCACGGACAACATGGTGATCGGCGTCGGTGGTCTGACACAGCAAGACAGGAAGGCTTCGTGGAGCAACTACGACGGGAGCAGCGCGAAGACTTTCGTGGATGTGTTCGCCCCTGGGCTGAACATCTTCGGCCCGGCGGTGTACTACCCGTCGATTCCGCAATTTAGCTCGTATTTCACCACGAACAGCGGGACTTCGTTCGCTGCCCCGCTTGTGTCGGGGCTGGCTGCTCTGCTGAAAGCTCAGAACCCGGCGCGCACCAACGCGGAAATTGTGTCGCTGATACGTTCTTCATGCGACAACATCGACGCCCTGAACCCCGGATTTGCCGGGAAGCTTGGTATGGGGCGGATCAACTGCGCGCGCGCAGTCGGTGCAGACCTGCCCGTCGCTGCGCCGACCAACCTGCAGGCGTATGATACCCCCGCAGACCAGGGCGGCAGCATCACCCTTCTGTGGACCCGCTCGATCGACGATGGCGGGGGGAGCAATGCCGTGACGCATTATGTGATCAGCCGGGCGCGCGATGCCCTGCCCACCACGAACGGGGGCTGGTTGGAGATCGCGCAGGTGCCCGCGGGGACGGGCCAGTACCTGGACGCGAGCACGATCGACGGCGTGGGGTACTTCTACCGCGTGGCCGCTGTGGGCGCGAATAGTCGCAGCGAGTCAACCCCCGTGGGACCGATCTACTCCTTCGACGATTCTGCGCCCCCGCGTGTAGACTCTCTGCGAGCGTACGACCGTCCAGTGGACGGCGGCGGCGCCATTGAGCTGGATTGGGCCGGATATGCTGGGCCGGATGACCTCGCCGGGTTCCGCATCTATCGCAGCTCGACCGGGTTCACGACGGTGCTGAACATGCTGCCCGCATTCAGCATCAACAACCCCAATGCTCGGTCCTTCACCGACACCACCACCACAGACGGGATTGACTACTTCTACGCGGTGGTTGGCTATGACACGCTGGGCAACTCCCGGCCCGATGTTGTCGCCATCGGGCCAGTGCAGAGCTTTGCTAACGGCCCGGTGACCTTCGAGGCGGGCCTGCATTTCATGAGTGCGCCGATAATCCCCGACGACGGCCATCCGGCCACTCTTTTGGGGATCCCGACGGCGCAGCTGCGCTATGCGCGGTACAACAACGCACTGGACAATTACAGCGTGTACTCGGGCGAGCCCCTCAGCGAGTTCCTGAGACTCGAGCTGGGCCGGGGGTTCTGGCTGCAGCTCCCGAGCCGCACCACCTTTGTTCCAGACGGCGCGATCGCTCCAGCAGGGAATCTGACCATCCCTCTCGAACCGGGCTGGCAGCAGGTGGGCAACCCATACTTCGGGCGGCTGGACTTCAGCGCGTCCACGGTTACCTACAACAACAACACGATGGACCTTGACAGTGCAGACAGCCTTGGGATTTTGGCCAGTTATGGCTGGAAATACGACCGTGTCACGAACGACTATGTCCTGCTGCATCCTGTTCTTGGACAAAGCACGGCAGTGGAAGCCTGGTGCGGGTTCTGGGTGCTCGCGGAGAAGGAGTGCAGCTTGACGCTGATGCGGCCGTCAGGCACGGCGGGTGTCGCGGCGGCGAGTAAGCAGGCCGTCCCTGCCGGCGAGTGGCCGCTGCAGATTGTCGCGCACGGCAAGGGCAACGTGGATTCTGCGAACTACTGCGGGGTGTCCAGCGCGCCCAGCGGGATTATCTCTCCTCCCGCCGCCGGCGGCGGGGTGACACTGAACTTCCAGGCCAAGGGCTCAAGCAGTGCACAGTGTGCGACAGCCTTCGAGACTGCCGCACGGCCGGCAATGGAATGGCCGTTCACGGTAAGCTGGCAGAAGCCGCAAGGCACAGTGAGGCTGGAATGGCCCGACTTGAGCCGGGTGCCGCGAGAGTACTCGCTGGTACTGGAGGACCTGGATACCGGCCGCACGCTGAGCATGAGACATCAGACGTCGTATTCTGTGGATGCAACGTCTGCGGAGGGCACGCGGCGGTTCGTGGTGAAGGCTAGCCAGCAGACTTCGGGCGGGGTGCAGATCACGGCGATGTCCGCACAGACAACGGCGGTCGGCGCCCAGGTTGCGTTCACCCTATCCACCGCAGCGACATGCGATGTGGCAATACTGAACATCGCGGGACGGCGGGTTGGAACAGTTGAGACGGGTAAGGTGCGGGGCGCCGGAGCTAACGTGGTGGTGTGGAACGGGCGCAATGATGGGGGCTCGCGGGTGCCTGCCGGACAGTATCTTGTGCGAATAACCGCTCAGTCTGACGACGGAACGAGCACTTCAGCCTTGCGCAGTATGCGCATTGGCAACTAAAATAGGTCGGCAGCTGCGTCCGCCTGCCGGATGCGGGCTGGCAGTCGTATGCCGAGGTGTCTGAAGTCTACGAGGTCCAACATACCTCGGGAGGGTTCGTGGCATGTCACGAACAGCCTGGATGCTACCGCTGGTGCTGCTGGTGCTCATCGTTTTCGCTGGTTGTGGTGGTGACGACGCCGTTGTGCCTCAGGACGACGGCAACGCGCCGCACCCGGACAACGCTACAGTCGCAGGACGCGTAGTGAAGGCGGACAACCCCAATCCGACTCAGCCCGCTGAGGGTCTGAGCCGGGCCGTGGTCACAGAGCCCTCGACAGGGCGCAGCGTTGAAACCGATTCAACGGGTGCCTTCGTCCTTACCGGGCTGCCGGCCAGCAACAATCTGCTGATCAACGCCTCGGTGCCGCGGTCGGGTGAATACGACTCGGCGCACCTGTATGTGCAGACGACGCGCAACCAGGTCACTCAGGTTGAAATCTCGGTTCTGCCGGTTGCCCTGGGCAAACCGACCGCGCTGGCGATCGGGCCCGAGAATGTGACCGTGGAGGCCGGCGCGTCGGTGCAGTACACGGCCACCGTCGCTTTTGGCGCACAGGTCGTGCAGGTGCAGCCATCCTGGACGCTGCTGAACGATCCGGTGGGGGCGTTCCAATACAACGGGCGGCCAGGCAGGTTCGTGACTACCCAAGCCGGCGTGGGGCGAATTCGGGGCACTGTGGGGGATCTGGTTGCGGAGACCACCTTGACGGTCGTCGGATCCAGGCCGCCGGACATCAGTTCGGTGTTCGCTTCGCACAGCGTTGACCGGCCTGTGGCGGCTACGGGTGGAAATGTGACCGTAACTGCGGCGGTCAGCGACGGGGACGGCGTGCGCCATGTTTACCTGGACGTGTTCCCGCAGCATGCGGCGCCGGAGGCCCCGATCGCCGGGACGCTCATAGCCGGCGCTTCGGATGACGGTACCTGGCGCATCGTGTATCCGGCCCCTGCCAACAGCAACCAGCCCAATGCCCAGGGCGTGCAGGCGCCGCAGATGTACAGCATGCGCGTTCGAGCGCTGGACGCTGACGAGCCTGCGCCGGGAACTTTGACCCCGGCCGAACTGGCGCAGTGGTACCGGGATCATCAGACGACCTCGGACTGGCTGGACTTCGCGGTGTCCGGGCTGGAAGCTCCTCCGCCTCCGTCCGGGTAGCGACGCCGCCAATTGAAGGCAGTGTCTTACGCGGCCAGGGGGCTGTATGCTTCCTGGCCGTTTCGTTTACCGGTTTTCATATGCCCGCCTGAGCGATGAGACGGGCCGTGAATAGCGTGCCGAAAAAAAGGACGAGATTCTGAGGAAAACCCTTGACACAGAGATGCGAGGGGGTATAATGCTCACAAATCAGTTTGTAGCGCAAACTGATTTGCGGGCGGGGAAATGGCGAACCTGAGTGAGCTTGAGCGTCTCAAACGGCTCGCAGACAACACAAGGCTTTACGCGCGATCGAAGGGGCTTACGCTCCTAGGTCAGGGCATCCTGTTCACAGCCGGGACTTGGCCGCTCCTGTGCACAGTGCTCTACTCGCCGAAGCTGCCGCCGGTGGGGTCGGTCGTCCTGTACCTTCTCAGCAGTAGTTTCTTCCTGTTCACGGTGTGGGCAGCGCTGCAGTGCTTGCCGCAACGGCTCGAGGAGTTCTACTACGCCCGAGTGGGCACGGCCTCGGCCAGCCCCCGTGAGACGCCGGACTGGGCCCGGTTCGTGGCTCCCCTGTGCATTATGGCCCCCCTCGGCGCGTCGGGGATCGGGGTCCTGGATGCGTGGCAGGCAACGGTGGTCGGTTTGACCGCTTTCGGCCTGTATATGTATACCACGGGACACTACGAACTTCGCGAGCCGGCGACAGAGATGATCGGGGCTATCACGGTACTGTGTGGTGGGCTGGTCGCAGCGGTGCCGTCCCTTGCGCTGAAGCCGGGAGCGGTGGATGGGCCGGATTGGTTAGTCGGGGTACTCGAGGCAGACTATGCAGCGCTAAGTATAACGATGTGGTTGACGGTGGGATGGGTGGTTTCGGCACTGGCATTGCACGCATACAGCAAATGGCTTCTGTCCGAACTCAGCCGCGAAGCTGGGGGTGAGACGAAGGATGAAGACGAGTGAAGCGGGCGTCCCAGCCCTGGATCGGCTCATACACGAGCCCGCGCGTCTGGCGATCCTGTCCGCGCTCAGCCAGGTGGAGGAAGTGGATTTCAACTATCTGCGCATGGCATTGGGCCTGAGCCGTGGAAACCTGTCCTCGCACATGACCAAGCTTTCCGAAGCCGGTTATGTGACGATCAACAAGCAATTCCTGGGAAGCACCCCGCACACCACATACCGTATCACGCCGAAGGGCAGCGAAGCCCTGTCAGGTTACTGGGCGCAGTTGGAGGCACTCAGGGCGCCGCTGCAGGGAACGGTCCGAGGTGTTCGAGAGGCACCGGCGGCGGGTTGACGCAAAGATTACGCGCTTCTTGAACGAAACATGAGTTGAGGACTCAAGGTGCCGACGTAGAATGCCGTAAGACAACTTGGCCAACCTCAGCAGGTAATCAATCCAGGGGTCTGGTACCATCCCGAGAAGCCACCGGTTCGCGCCCGGTGGCTTCTCCCTTTTCCGGTCCTGATATTGGGGTGCAGTTGTCCTGGCAGGACCCGTCTGTATGCGCGGCGAACTGGCTTTCGCCAATGGGATGTCACGGAAGATCGAGATGCGACATTGTATGTGTTCGCCGGCGCCAAGCAAGCCGCCCCTGGACTTGCCGCGGGGAGCACCGGCTCTTGGAGGGCGCGCGCAAAACTGCATTTCGCAGACCCTAGCGCCATTCTGCGGGTTCAGGAAGGCTGGACCACAGGCAGGTCGGTGTACGAGCGCGACATCGGCTGCCCGGGGTGCCTTGCACTTATGCGAAAAGGGGAGTGAACCGGATGAGCGCACAATCGGAACGCCCGCGCGGGATTGGACCGGGGTACCAGTACGATACGAAGTACTCTCCCGACCGTCCGCCGCCTGCGTGCGAATGGGCTCGGCCCACAGCGGCGTTCAAGCGGTATGAAAACCCCATCGCGCGGATTGGTTTGCCGGAGCCAGTGAAGAGCGGCGGGCCGGGGCTATGGGAGACGATCATGAGTCGGCGCTCGGAAAGGCGTTTCTCTGCGGATGAGATGAGCCTTCGGGACCTGTCCCAGTTGCTGTGGGCGACGCAGGGAATCACCGGTGAAGTGCCGGGCTTCAAGCTGCGCGCGACAGGATCGGCAGGGGCACTGTACCCCAATGAGACTTACCTGGTGCTCAACCGCGTGGAGGGTCTCGAGCCCGGCATCGCGCATTACGATGTTCAGGAACACTCGCTGGCCCTGCTCTACCAGGGGAAAGCAGGACAGGCGTGCGCGGATGCGTGCCTCGGGCAGCGTTTCTGCGCCAGTGCCCAGGTTGTATTTGCCTGGGGCGCCGTTGTGAGCAGAAGCGCCCAGAAATATGGCGACCGTTGCTATCGGTACATCTACCTGGATGCGGGACATATCGGCGGACAGTTGCAGCTGGCAGCGGTAGCACTGGGTTTGGGCAGCGTGAACATCGGGGCGTTCTACGATGACGCAGTGAACCGCCTGTTCGGGCTGGACGGTGTGCAGGAGACCGTCGTGTACCTCACCGCCGTGGGCCGGCCACGCTGAGGTTCGGGGAGCATGAACGCTGGACTGCAAAGAACGGCCACGTGTTTCGTGATCACCAGCGGATTTGTGGCGGGCGTCGCTCAGGTACTGCTGATCCGCGAACTGCTCCTGTCCTGTTTCGGCAATGAGATATCGCTGGGGCTGATGCTGTCGGCATGGCTGGTATGCGGCGCAGCCGGAGTGGCCCTGGCCTGCAGGTGGCGATCGGGACCGCCGGCCCTCAGCGCGAGCGTACTGCGGGCAGCAAAACTGGCGGCCTCACTTGCGCCGGGGTTACTGCTATCGCTGGTGTACGCGAGGACCTACCAGACGCTGGCGAACGCCGTCCCCACCTGGATTGCGCTTGTTGCGGAGTCAATCCCCCTCCTGGCGCGCATCATCCGGGTGCATCTGGCCGCACAGCCCGGGGAGATGCTGGGCCCGGTGCACCTGGGGCTGATCAGCTTCGGAACCGCGCTGGCACCGGCGATGCTCTGCGGCGCGCTGTTTGCGGTGGGCCTGCGGATCTACGAACAGACCCGCTGTGGGGCCGGCGATTCAGCCGGGCGGGCATACGCGCTGGACGCGGTGGGACATCTCGTGGGCGGCGTGCTACTGGGCGCGGCTGTTGTGACGGTTCTGAACCCGTTCGCGGTGTGCGTTGCGGCGACGTCAGTCCTTTGGGCGGCCAGCGGAATGCTCGCGGGGGCAGCGGGAGTGGGAAGCAAGCGCCTCGCAATCGGTGGCCTCGTCGCAGTGCTGATCCTGGCGGCCGCCTGCGTTCCGCTGCAGGCAGTGACCACACGCATTCGGTGGCAGGGGCAAGAGTTGCTCGGGCAGGTCAGTTCGATCTACGGGCATATGGCGGTTGCCCGGCAAGGCACGAGCGGGCTGGTGTTTTTCCAGAACGGTGCTCCGACAGGGACCTCACCTGCAATGCCCTCGGTGGAGGAAGTGGTGCATTTCACGCTGCTGCAGCACCCCGACCCGCAGCGCGTGCTGCTGATCGGTGGCGGGGCCACCGGGGGACTGGCAGAGGTCCTGAAGCACAAGCCAGAGCGGGTGACCTATGCGGAGATCGATCCGGCGCTGCTCGAACTGGCCGGGAGGTGGCTCACAGGGCCGGATGCGGCGGCCCTCCGAGACCCGCGGGTAGAGAAGCTGATCGTGGATGGCCGGCTTCTGGTCAAGCAGGCGGCCCACGGAGTACGGGAAAAATACGACGCGATCATCAATCTCCTGCCTGACCCCTCGACTGCTCTGCTCAATCGTTTCTACACCCAGGAATGGTTTCGCGAGGCATCATTAGCGCTGAACAAGGGTGGTGTGCTGGGCTGGCGAATGTCGTCGAGTCGCCACCATTTCCGGGAGTCGCTGCGCCGGCTGAACCGCAGCATCATGCAGGCGGCGACCGCGAGTTTCCCCTCGATCGCGATGATGCCGGGCGAGGACGCGCTGACAGTGGTGCAGGGGGACGATTCGGCCAAGCTGACCGAGACCTTCGCGGTGATGGCGCAGCGCATGGAAGAGCGCGGGGTGCAGGCTGATTATTTCCGCATTATGGCCCCGGATCACCTGCTGCGCCAGAACAGGGATTTCGTGGTGGCAGAACTGGCCAAGGGGCCCATGGTGCGCACCAACCGCGACCAGGTGCCGGTGGGGTACTTCTACGACCAGGCGGTGTGGCTGGGGTTCTACTTCCCGGGAGCCGAGGACGTGTATGTGCGAATCGGGGGGCTGCGGCTGTCGAACCTGCTGGCTCCCGGTCTGGTGCTTCTGGCGGCGCTCCTCGCTGCGGGAGTTTGGCGGTCAGGCAGAGCGCTTTATGTGCCGGCGGCGGTACTTGTCACGGGCGCCCTGGGGATGGCGCTGGAGTTGTGCATTCTGTTCGCTTTCCAGGCGTACCACGGCTATGTGTACCGGCTGGCGGGCCTTGTGATCGGGGCGTTCATGGTGGGCCTCGCATCGGGCGCGGTGCTGGCGGCTCGTCTGATGGCGGCGCGACCGGAGGCGCGTTCCGTGGCGTGGTGGCTGGCGGGGAGCCAGCTGGCATTGGGCCTAGTTGCGCTTGGGCTGCCGGGAGTGATGGCGCACATCGGCGAGAATGAGACGCTCGCGGTCCACTTGCCCACTCTCGCAGTGGGGGTTTTCGCGGGGCTGACCGGTCTCGTGGGTTTCGTGGTGGGTGTCCAGTTCCCCCTGGCCACCCGGACGGCGCGGGATGCGCGTGGCGCGGTTGAGGATGCCGAAAACGGGCAGGCGCGGTCAGCAGCTACTCTGTATGCGGCGGATCTTGTGGGCGCGGCGCTGGGTGCGGCAACGCTGGGCGCCGTGCTGATCCCGGTGCTGGGCATTCCACAGACGTGCATTGCAGCGGCTTGCGCGAGCGGGGGGATGGCTCTGGCGCTTGGGCTCAGGGCGTGGTTTGTGAGGTAGGGGAAGGGCGACCGACTGACGCCAGGTGGCCAGTCGGTATACGCACCGAATTCGGATACGGCTCGAGTTCGGGTGCCGGTTCCCCACTGTCGGGCGGACAGCGTGCCCTGCATCCGGCAGAGGCGGACGGTGCCGAGACATTTGCCCCACGCGGCGGGAATAGGCGTCCTTGCGTAGGCCGACCGTCTCGGTCGGCGAAATAGATTGTATTGACTATCGAACATTTATTTGATATACTTCAAATGCTGGCTCACAGGCCGGCATTATTTTCTCTCGCATTATAGAACATATATTCGTTAGACCATAGGCGAATATCATGGGAAAAGTCATCAATGAGCCGATTCAGATCAGTCGCAAGCTCTCGCTGTTCAATCACCGGATGGTTCCGGATCGTTTCACCTGGCGCGGGAAGGACTACCGGGTGAATCAGATTGGCGGGGAGTGGAGGGTACTGGGCAGGTGGTGGCAGGGGGAGGGTGAGCGCCGGTATGTGCGGGCGATCACGCCGCAGGGGCTTGCCATGGATCTTTGTCACGACACGGGCACGGGCGTTTGGTTCCTGCACGCTCTGCAGGACTGAAGGCGATGCAATTGCACGGTTTCACCGGGGCGAAACCGCATGACCGACTTCGTTCACCTTCACGTTCATTCGAATTTCTCACTGCTGGACGGCGCCGCGCCGCCGGTTGAACTGTGCGAACGAGCGGCGCAGATGGGAATGGACGCACTTGCGGTCACGGATCACAACAGCCTGGCGGGAGCGGTGCGTTTTTTCCAGGCGGCGCGGAATGCGGGCGTGCGGCCGCTGGTGGGTGTGGAGTTCACGGTGGAGCCGGTGAGCCAGTCTCCGCTGCCGCCTTTGCCGCGTTCGGGGCCCGGTGATTCAGCGTATTTCCCCTCAGCCCGGGCCGATACCACCACGGATTATTCGCGGTACACGCACCTGCTTCTGCTGGCGCTGGACAATGAGGGTTACTCCAACCTGTGCCGTCTGGTGACCTGCGCGCGGCTGGGCAAGGCAAGACATTCCGGGCCGTTCTCCGCGGAATTCGCACACCTGGAGCGGCGCAATCCGGTGCTGTCGCGGGAGCACCTGGAGGAATATGCAGGGCATCTGGTGTGCCTGTCGGGGTGCGAGAAGGGGGAGGTCCCGAGGCTGGTGGAAGCGGGTGAATGGCGGCAGGCGCAGGAAGTTGCGGCATACTACCGGAGTTTGTTTGGCGAGGAGAACTTCTTCGTTGAACTGCACAATCACCTGTTGCCGCCGCCACGTTCGGGATTGCGATATGGGTTGGCCAATTTCGCGGGACGCCTGGATATCCCGGTGGTGGCCACCAATAATGTGCATTACGTGGACCGGCGCATGGCCCGGGCACAGGACATTCTCGTGTGCATGAAGGCGATCCAGACGGTGCACGAATACCATCCGGATCGGAAGATCAATGCGGAATATGACCTGAAATCTCCGGAGGAGATGGCGTACCTGTTCGCTGATCTGCCGGAGGCGCTGGAAAATACGGCGGAGATTGCGCGGCGCTGCTCGTGGGAACTGGATCTGGAGCATTTCCACTTTCCGAAGTTCGATCTGGAGAGTTTAGGGCATGTGGATGGAGAGGGGCCGGAGGCTGACGAGTATGAAGACGGCAAGCCGCGCCGCCGGGGGAAGTTCCTGCCTAACGGCAAAGGCAGCCCGCACTGGCCAGCGCCGAAAAGGGGCGAAGATTCCCGGGAGTATTTGCGGCGGCTGTGTTACCACCGGGCGAAGGAGTTATACGGGCAGATCGATAACCGGGTGCGCGACCGCATCGAGCACGAGTTGAAGATCATCACCGACCTGGGCTTCTGCGACTATTTTCTGGTGGTGTGGGATATTTGCCGGTTCGCGCGGCGGCGGGGAATTATAACCACCGGCCGGGGTTCGGCAGGCGATTCTATTGTGAGTTATTTGTTGCATATCACCGCAGTGGATCCGCTAGAGCATGAGCTCTTGTTCGAACGGTTTCTCAATCCCTGCCGGCGACAGATGCCGGATATTGACGTGGATTTCGATTCGCGGCGGCGGGATGAGGTGACGGCGTATGTGTACCGGCGTTACGGCAACGACTACGTAGCGGCGGTGTGCACGGTCAATACTTTTCGGGCGCGGTCGGCAGTGCGCGAAGTGGGCAAGGCGCTGGGGATGAATGACCAAGAACTGGGACGCATCGCCGAGGCGCTGCCGCACATCCGGGCCACGGACATCGAGGCGGCTGCGGAGACACTGCCGGAGGTGCGAGACTCGGATATCGACCTGAGCGACAAGACGCTCCTGTTGGAGCTGTGCCGACAAATCAGCGGGTTCCCCAGACATCTGAGCGTGCACGTGGGAGGACTGCTCATCGGCGCGCAGCCACTGACAGACGTGGTTTCGCTGGCGCCGGCGAATAAAGGGATCGTGATCTGCGAATTCGACAAGGATGACGTGGAGGCGCTGGGGCTGGTGAAGATGGACATTCTCGGCCTGCGCACTCACACGGCGATCAGCGACTGCCTGGACCTGATCGAGAGACGCACCGGGAACAGGATTGATCTGGACAGGATCCCGCTTGATGATGAGGCGACGTTCGAACTGCTGAGGTCCACCCGAACGGTGGGGCTGTTCCAGCTGGAGAGCCCCGGGCAGAGGAACCTTCTGGGGCGCGCGCAGCCGCGAGAATTCGAAGATGTGATCGCCAACATTTCGCTGTTCCGCCCCGGGCCTGTGCAGTCGGATATGATCAGCCCGTACCTGCGGCGCAAGCACGGGCTGGAGCCGGTGAAGTATCTGCATCCCGCGCTGGAACCGATTATGAAGCGCACTTACGGGGTGCTGATTTACCAGGAACAAGTGCTGGAGATCGCGGCGGCGATCGCGGGATTCAGTCTGGGTGAGGCGGACAAGCTGCGGCGGCTGATGACCTCGGACCGGTCTATGGATGAGATGCTGGAACTGGGGGAGAGTTTCATCCGCAGCGCTGTGGAACGCGGGGTAACGCGGCAGGTGGCAGAGGAAGTGTTCCGCATCGTGTCGGGATTTGCGGCTTACGGATTCTGTAAGGCCCACGCTGCGTGTTTCGCGAAAATCTCGTACCAGACGGCATGGCTCAAGACGCATTACCCGGCGGAATTTCTGGCGGGGATTCTTTCGGCCCAACCGATGGGATTCTATGCGCCGCGCACTGTGGCCGCCGAAGCGACGCGGTTGGGGTGCAAGATTCTGCCGCCTTGCGTAAACCGCAGCGAAGATATTTTCACCGTGGAGGACGGCAATATCCGTGTGGGGCTGCGATTGTTGCGAGGGATGAGCGCGGCGGCGATGCAGTCGATTCTTGAGGCGCGGCGCCGGGATGGGCCTTTCAAGTCGTTGCGGGATTTCTGCGAGCGAACCCGAGTGCCGCGGCCTGTACTGGAGAACCTGATTCTGGTGCGCGCCTTCGAGTTCACCGGATATTCGGAGCAGGAATTACTCTGGCTGCTGGCGAGCCTCCCGGCGCACATCGCGCCGCCGAAACGGCAGGGGAAACAGGCCCAGGCTGAGGTGATGGACGGCGCGATTACGGATGATGCGCAGGATGAATCGGAAGAAGATGGGGTGGCGGTCCCGCTGCAGCTCGAGTTCGAGACTCCGGAAACAATACTCGCGTCGCTGCCTGAGTTGGACAAGATCAGTGAAGTGGGACGGGTGGCGCTGGACCTGAACATCGCCTGGGTGAGTACCACGCGCAATCCCTTCAGTTTCTGGCGGGAGCGTATGGATGCTCTCGGCGTGACCCCGAGTGTGAAGCTCTACGAGTATAAGCACGGAGATCGTGTGCGAGTAGCGGGGATCGTGATCGCCCGAGCGAGACCGCCCACACGCAGTGGCAAGACCGCGATTTTTATCAGCCTGGAGGATGAGTTTGGACTGGTGGATGTGGCGGTGTTCGAAGACTGCTACCAGCGCTGCGGCGCGGCGTTGTATTCGAGCCCCGTGCTGTGCGTGGAGGGGACACTGACGCGGCTGGGCCTGCTGGACATTTCGGTGACGGCGCGGAATGTGATCGGACTGGGAAGCTGGCGGGATTTCGAGCGGCCGAACCGCCCGCGTAGCGAGCAATTCTTCCGGCTGGAAAACAAGCTGATGGACCGGTGGGAACCGTCGCCCAACCCGCGAGTAGGAGACAGAAGAGGGTAGTCCCCCCTTGGTGCTGCCTCAGGATGCCCGAGCGATTGGAAGGCGCGGGAGTGTGCGGCGGCGAATGACACCCGCGATAAGATGCCGCTGAGCACGCCGATTTCGGAGGGTGTTTGACATGAAACTTGGATTCATCGGGATGGGAATCATGGGAGCCCCGATGGCCCGCAACCTGCTCAAGGCCGGATTCGATGTAACCGTCTGGAACCGCACTGCTGTCAGATGTGAGCCCCTGAGGGATGCAGGGGCCACAGTTGCGGCGGACCTGGGAGAGCTTGCGCGGACCGTGGATATCATTTTCATTTGCGTGAGTGATACGCCCGATGTTGGCGCGGTGCTGTTTGGCCCTGATGGCCTGGCAAACGACCTGCGCTGCGGGCAGATCGTGGTGGATATGAGCACGATCTCGCCTGCCGCCACTGTGGATTTCGCCACACGGCTGGCTGACAGTGAGGTGGCGATGCTGGACGCCCCAGTGTCCGGCGGCGAGAAAGGCGCGGTCGACGGCACGCTGACCATCATGTGCGGCGGCGATGAGGCGGTGTTTGAGACAGTGAAGCCGTACTTCCAAGCGATGGGCAGAAACATCGTTCACTGCGGGCCCACTGGAAACGGTCAACGGGTCAAGGCGGTGAACCAGGTGATCTGCGCCCTGAATATCCTCGCGGTGAGCGAAGGCTTGCTTCTGGCGAAACGGGCTGGTCTCGATCTCCAGACCGCATTTGATGTGGTATCCAGTGGCGCGGCGGCAAGCTGGATGCTCACCAATCTCGGGCCGAAGATAATCGCGGGGGACTGGGCACCCGGGTTCACGATCCGGTTGCAGGCCAAGGACCTGCGGATTGCGCTGGAGACCATGCGAGAGCTTGGCATGGCGCCGGAAGGGACGGCGCTGACGGAGAAACTGTTCTCGGATGCTGTCGACGAGTACGGAGACAATGGGACCCAGGGATTGGTCCGATTGCTGGGGTGGGATGATGAATAGGGGAGAGGCCTGCCTCTCCCCCCTACCCACTTGTCCCTCGCCGCGACCGCAGGCAGGCGCTTCGCTCCCGACGAGGGGGAAGGGCGAAGGCGGTAGGCGCGGACCACCACTCACGCTGGCGGCAAGAGGCTGACGCCCCTGCGGGGCTTAGAGGCGACAGGCGACGGCCGGGCCGGATAGGTCCGGCGCTCCGTTCCGGAGCCCTTTGCTGATGTGGCCGCTGCGGAATGCAAAGGGGGACGGTAAGGGCAATCAGCGGGACAGTCTCTCGATCTCCTCTGCCACTGCATTGCGGGCGGCGTCGAGTTTCGCGGCGTCTGTCTCATACGATGCCACATCGAGCACGAGCTGCGAACTGAAAGCGCGTATTCTCTCGAGGGCCAGGGAATGCGGGTTGTCGGCACCCTGGTTCCGGGCCTGTTTCTCATACAGACCGCGCAGAATGTGCAGGTATTCGAAGTCGTCAATGCCCTTCTGCAGGAGCTTCAGACGCAGGCAGGGGATAGGCTTGCCCGGCACCGGTGGGTCCTCGCGCAGTGAGGGGTTGGGGTACAGGAGGATCGCCTGGCCGGCTTCGTAATGGTACAGGCTGGTGCCGCCGCGTCCCGTCTTGTACGGTTCGGGAGTGATGGTCTCCCACGGGTCGATGCCGTGGTAGAAAGTGGTCTGCCACAGTTGTGCTCCGACGGCATCGAAGTGTGCGGCGCCCCAGAACCAGACACGGTGCAGGAGCGGAGGCCCTTCCAATGACGCCGGAATGTTGTACACCCAGATCTCTTCGCCCTGTTTCCTGCGTTCCTCCACGGACTTGACCTCGAAGTACGGGCGGCCGAAGGGCACGGACCAGGCCTTCACGGTGCCCCAGAACTCCTGGAATGCCGGGCTTGTGGTCTCCCAGATCTTGAGGCCCGGGTCACCCTCGAGCGCCACCTTGTGCAGTGCAACCACTTTGTCGAAGTAGTCGTGTTCCGGTTCGTCCCAAAGGTAAAGATAGGCCATGTCCAGCCAGCCCTTTTCACGCAGGTGTGCACCGACTTGTCGCATGTAGTCGGCGAAGAGCCGGTTGAAGTCCCCCTCCAGCGGGTCCATCCCAAGCCACTTGCGGTGCTTCTCCCACCCTTCGCTTGTGCCGCCGCCAAACATTGGGCCGAGGAAGAATGCATTGAAACCCAGCTCGTCGATTGCCCACTGGATGCGGGCGTCGAAGGCTTCGAAGTCACAGACGACCTTGCCCTCTTCCAGCTTCGCAGGGACCTCGACCGTCGAGCCCCAGCCGCGAACGCCGTGGGCGTGGAGAACCTCGCAGATGTCACGCTCGATTTCGGTGATGGGGCGCTTGTCCCACGGCCGGAAGGATGACGCGCTGAAGGTGATGAGGGTCCGGAATGACGGATCTGAGGGGAGCGCGAAGTCGTAGACCCTGAGGCGTAGAGGCACTCGGGCGATCTGGGTGTCGGCAGATTGGATGCTGACGTCGCCGGCGTACTCGCCCGCCGGGGCATCGTCAGGGACACGCACACCGATGCAGAAGGCGGTGTTTGTGTCAGCCGGGGCCGTGACGGGCGCGGGATCGAGGAGTGGGTCGGGAGTGGGCCCCAGACGGGTCTGCGGCTGCCGGGCGGACTTGATATTGGCCATGCCTATGGGCCACCAGTCGATGCGGGCAGCGGGGATGGTCGAGGGCCCTGAAAGATCGCCTGGGACCACCGTGACCGACTGCAGCTCCTTCGTGGGGAGGATGCTCGCCTGGAAGTAGACCTGCTCGTTTCGGGCGGCGGAGAGGCTGATGGCCTGCGCGGGTTTCGCCCACGACGGGAGGCCGTCTTTCGGGTAAATGCGCGCCGCGAGGTTGTCCGCCCAGAGGGTCAGTTCGGGGGTGCGAGACAGGACGACGGACATCTCGCAGACCCCGAGGCGCCTGCGCTGGATGGCCTCGTATCGTTCCTGCAGGTCCGTGGGGAATTTGCCCTCGTAAACGGCGATGTCGTCGAACCAGGCGTGGCATGGACCATTGTCGGTGTCTTGGGTAGTTGCCACGGGCGCAAGCGTAGTTTCGTCCTCAGTGGTAGTGTACTGGGCAAGGTGGAGAGTCCAGTCCTGGGTGCCGTACTGGTTGGGGTCGGCCAGAACGCGCTGCGCCTTGTTGCTCTGGAGCCACAGATAGGCTCGGGCGCGGTCGAGGCCCTCGGTCCTGCACCACCAGGCGACGTAGTAGGTGGTGGAAGGCTTCACTGGAATCGCCGCAGCCTGACATGTGACGAAAGATTGGGGCCGGATGCCCAGGCGGATGCTGTTGCTCCCGTAGTGGGCAATAGCAGAGTCCACGATAAGATTCTCGCCGGGCTTGCCGAACTCGCCGCCGGTCCAGTAGAGAGGCAGGCCGGTGGGGGCAAGCTCCTCGAAACCAGGGTTCTTCAGCAGGTTCTCGGGCTCCTGGGCGATGGCGCAGACGAACGTGAGTGACACGAAAATCAGGCAGGCGAGGGCTTTCATGGCTGGTCTCCTGATCTGGCTTTGAGGACGTCGTGTGTAACCGCGACGCGCAGTGTCTTCGTGATGCCGGTCAGGACATCACGAACCTCGATAACCCATTCCCCGGCCGGATCGTTCCGGGCGAGCGGGAGCTCTAGAGAGGCTTTGCCGTCGGGAGCAGCGACGTTGCGCGAGTACCATTCCACCGGCGCGCCGGCGCCGGGCGGGGTGACAGAGATGCGGAAGACGTGGTTAGCTGCTTCAGGGGCACCGACGATGGAGGCGCGGACGACGAACCGGCCCGAGGCAACTTCCGCCTGCACGTCCAGGCCAGACGGCTGGTATGACAGTACGGCCAGGAAGACGGCATCGCCCGCGGCAATGTCGAGAGTGATCCGCTCCAGGTGTCCAAGGTATGCGGCGGTCCGGCAGTCGTAGACGTAGCCGGGCTCGGGCAGGTGGACGGTGACAGGGCCCTCGCCGGCCGCCCCTTTCTCCGGTAACCGGACGAGCCCGATGAGTTGATTGCGCCCCAGTGCGAATCGGTAAAGCTCGGTCTGCCGGGGAAGCTCCCCGGTGGACGTCTGCCAGGTAACGGCAGGAGCACAGTTCAGGCCTGCGATGCACCGAGTCAGGCGCGTGGTTGCATCGCTGTCGCCGGCCTGCAGGAGGACGGCGCGCGCACCGTCGAACAGATCGGCGATGGGAGACACGGCCCGGGGCTTGCCGTGCTCGTCGAAGGTGGCGGGCATCACGTCTGCGATCAGTTTCCCGCCGGAGTTGACGAAGGCCCGGAGTGCGTCGCATGCAGCATCGGGCAGTGCGACGCAGGAAGGCAGGGCGACGAGCTGAACGCCTGCGAGTCGGGCCGCATCGAGCTGTTCGGGGAGAGCGTATTCATATGCGAAGCCGTGGCGCTTGAGGGCGGCGGCCATGGCGTCGTCGGAAGCGCGGTACGCGTTGTAGCCGTCATCGGTGGGACGCCCAAGCTTGAGCGCAGGCACCGCGTACGAGACGTGCATGGATGGCTGCGAGTGAATGATGACGGCCTCGGGTTCAGGACGTTTCGCAATGCGAAGAGCTTTGCCCAGACCGGTCTGCAGATGTTGGGCAGCGGCGCTCACAGCCTGGCTCCGGCCCGTGGGTCGCCAAAGCGGATCCAGCATGTACCAGGGCGTGAAACCTTCCTTGCCACTGTAAGCCCACGGTTCCACCGGGTCCCACCAGATGGGGATGAGTCCGCCGTTGAGGGCGAACCACCATACGAAATGACCACATTCGGCGGCGTTGGAGTGATAGCCGAACCATGAGACCATGGGCGCATCGGTCCAGGAGCGATTGCGGTCCGCGACGTGACGGTGGAAGTAGCGCAGCAGGAGCTCCTCGTGGGGTGTCCAAAGGGCGAAGTCGGTGCCGGAAAGGGAGTTGTAGCGGTACGGATTGGTGAAACTCATGCGGGCGTCGGGAATCCGGGCGCGCACGGCATCGTGGGTGTGAGCGTAGGCGTTGGCCCAGGTGCGCTCCTGGTAGAGACGGAAATCCACCCAGCGCGCGGGGTTATCGGCGCCTTGCATGCCAGCCAGCAGTGGGACCTGAATGTCTTCGAAAGACGCATAGTCGGTGCCCCACTCGGCGTTGGCGGCAGCGATGGTGCCGAACTGCTCGCGGGCCCAGGCGGCGAACCCGGTGCGACAGAAATCGCAGGTGCAGAGCTCGACAGACCCGTCCTGGTGCAGATGGGTCTCGTCGTCCATGTTGTAGCCGTAGAAGCCCCAGGAACGGCGTGCGGCAATCCGCTCGGAGACGCGCCTTGCCATGGCCTCGACTTCCGCCGGGTCGCTGAAACACGGCGCGCGCCGGTTGCCGGTTCCCCTGTTACGCATTCCCGCGCCGCTGACCCCACCAAACGCGCTCATGCCGCGGCGAATCATGTACTCGTTCACGGTGCACGAGCGGATACCGTTGGCACGCAGGAAGGCGACCATGGCGTCCTCAAGGTGCGACGGACAGCGCACCGGCATGGCCGCGTATCCAGCGGCGAGGGCGAAATCGTCCAAGTGAGTTTCGGCGACGGCGGGCAGGAAAAGGTCACGGTCGAGGCGTCCCACGATAGTGCTGGGGTCGCGGGGCAATGTTGCTTCAACGCTGATGCGGTGGTAGACCGAGAGAGGTTCGGCGATCTGCAGGCTGAACTCACAGGAGGTGGGTTCCTCGATTGTTCTCTCATCCGCGGCAACGATCCGGCCCCAGGCATCGGTGATGCGCGCTGTGATGCAGACGGTGCCGGGGCCGGTGAACTCGCAATCCACTGAGACGGGGAATTCCTCGCCCGGCGCTGCTTCGGTTGGCGCAACCAGGTTGGACAGACGCGCCAGGGGTTCGTGTGTCGGGACGAGGCAAGCGGCCACGTCCAGAGCATTCCCATCGCCATCGCGTATCATCACAAGGGCGATCACCGGGCCGGGAGCATTGCGCACGGAATCCGGCAGCGGGACAGCCACTGCAGTCTCGTCTGGGCCGATGGAGCGGGTGTCGGAAGCGACAGTCTGGAAGGGACTGCTCCAGATGACGCTTAGCTGCGCGGCCATCCGGCCCTGCATTCGAAGGCGCAGATGGTCGTCGCAGGCGACGCTCTCGATCCGACAGGGGGGCTCGCGCTTCGCAGCCCAGAGGACGGCCTTGCACAGCGCGGCCCAGCGGTACTCCCAGTAAAGGCAAAGGCCGGGTGTGAAAGGCGTCAGCCCGGTCACGCTCTCGGGCCAGCAGATTCGAGCGATCCGGCCAGCACCATGCTCCTTCGACGAGAGCCAGGAAGGTGCGGGCTTCGTGGGCGAGCTTGCGGAGAGGGCCTGGGGCGTCACCGCGCCCAGGATGTGGGCGGCGTCGGACAGATCGGGCTTGCCGGGAGCGGGGAGGATGTCGAGGAGGGTCTTGAGGACCTCCGGTTTCGCAGCCCCGCCGCCGGCCAGGGGTTCGATGGCAAGGAGTCCGGTTCCGCCTTCTACTGATGCGATGATGCTGTCGATGATGGACTGCTCCGACGGGCGCCCTGCCAGGATGATGAGGGAGTACTCACCCCGCGACAGGCGCCTGAGAATCCTCTCGGCGTCGAAGGCGACCACCTCGTCGACTTTCCCTGAGCCGCGGAAAGTGGGGCAGTAGACCAGGTCATAGTCCAGGTCCAGGCGCTGGGCAAGCTCGGCGGCGTCGCGCTGGAACTCACCAATGAAGACCAATGCGCGGATTTTCTCTCCAGGCAGCGGCGTGAACAATCGGGCGCAGGGGCTCTGCCAGGGAGAGGTTTCGGTTGCACGCCAATCGGGGGGAACGCATCGGGCGGCTTCAGTGATTCCGAGAACACCGCGCAGACCGGGGAACATCTGGGCGTAGGCATACTCCACCGTGCCCTCGCGGTTTGCGCGGTATAGACGGAAGGAGAAGATGCGCCGGGCTCCCTTGTCCACTACGATGCGGCCGATGTACCTGCGGTACTCGCCGGCGGCCTCGATCTTCCAGAATGGATACAAGTCGTCGGGGCGGCCGTCTTCCATCTCCTGGACCGCCGCGATGCCGATCCGGGCATCCTCGGACGCGCGCACCACGGCCTCGATGGTAAAGATGTCGCCTGCACTTACGGGAATGTTCAGCGCCTGGGAGGCGATGCCGTAGTCGACGTCGTTACCGATGGCTCGCATGCCGCTGCCGTCGGGGACCTCGAAGACCCGGGAGCCGGCGGAGAGGCTCCAGCCTTCGGGCTTACCTTCTCCAGCTGTGAAGTCCGGATTGCGGATGAGGCCGTCGGGCATGCGCAGCCCGGAGACCCAACCGCTCTGCGGATTGGTTGAGAAGAGGAGCCTTCCGAAAAGCGAGGGCACTCCGAACTGCTTGCGGCCCAGTTCCAGAGGGGCCCAGGTGGTCCATTCCGTGGGCTCCTGCGGGCGATGAACCCGGGCGACGTTGAAGCCCCACTCTGAGCCATTCTGAGGGACCGTCGTGCGCAACTGATCCCACGGCAGGGCCATCTCCACCGTCCAGCCCAGTTGGGCACGGTCCACCGCTATCCTGACATCCGCGTTGAAACCGGCGCCCTCTTCGTCCTCGTCGAACAGGACGCCAAGGGGGTTTACGATGAAATGAAAGGTCCGGTCGGTGGTTGGGTCGGGCTGGAGGAACAATTCGACGCAATCCTCCAGCCAGACCTGTCCGTCGCGCTGGGTGACGTTGGCGGTGACGCTCGACGGGTCGGTCTCCTGGCAGACGACGAGGATGTAGAGCGCATCGCCGTCCCACGCGGCGCGGGCAGTTGTCTGGCGCACAGCACGTTCTGTCCCGGCGCTGCCAAGGACCGAGAACCCGCCGGCGGTCATTGCGCTTCGCCAGCAGGGATCATCATGCGAGCCGTCGATTGCAGGTGGCAGGGGCGTTCGGCCGCAGACCAGCTGCTGGGCCTGGAGCCCCACGCTTCCGAATGCCAGCATCAAAGCGGCGAGCAGCAGATGTCGGGGCATTGTTGGCACCTTCCTGTCTCAACTGCAACCGGTCCCGTGATCAGTCCGCCGCGGCCAACCGGGATTTCAGCCAGGCATAGATGGTGTCGGCGATCTGGTAGTAGCCCTCGGCCGAAGGATGCACGCCGTTGTTCTGGCGCAGAACTTCCAGCGGGTTGCGGGCATTAGCTGCCTCGCGTGACACAGGGTAGTTGCGGGCGCAGTCCAGGTTCACATGAGCCGGGAGCAGCCAGATGTTCTGTTCCTCGCGACCGGACAGGCGCTCCATCATGCGTTCCACGACACGGTGCTGGTTGCGGCGGTACTGCCAGCGGGTTTGGCCGCACTTGTAGTTTGAACCAAAGGCGTCCTGGCTGGCCGCGGGAGGCACCAGGAGCAGGATTCCAATCTGGGTGTCCGGCCCCACACGCTGGAACTCTGCCAGGAGCTTGTCCGCCCAACCGAACATGGTGTCGATGGTCTGGTCGATGGTTTCATCGGAGGAGTTGAAAGTGTCATTGCAGCCCAGGAGTATGGTGATGAAGTCCGGCGGGACACCGTTGTTCACGCGATTACAGTAGTCCTGGAAGTCCAGGGTCGGCGTGCCGTCCACCAGGCGCATGAAAGGGCTTCTCGCGCGGACGTCAGTGCCGTCGGTCCAGCGGGAGCAGAACGCAGCCCAGGTCCAGCCGCCGTACCCCTCGTGCACGACCTCTTTGGGCAGACTGTCGCGGACGTAGTGCGTGCCCACCAGGCGCAGCTTCGCATTGCCCTCCGTGCCGAAGAGGTTGAAGAGCTCCAGGGGGTAATACGAGGCATGGGTCAGACTGTCGCCCACGCACATCAGCGTGAACTCCTTCCCCGCCCCGGCGCCGGCAGGGACCACGTGGACGGTGGTATTGCCCTGGGTGACGATCTGGTTCGCGCCGTCGAGGACTTTGAGGGTGAGGGGGTGATCGCCGACTTCGGTCTCCTGTGGGATGACACGCCAGCGGTCTTCATCCTGCCGGCCGATGCGACAGTCGACATCATACAGGAAGTTGCGCCAGTTGGGCGTGAGAATGACATTGTCGAAATAGAGGGACAACTCCTGCCCCTGAACTGCGTACAGGTCGGGCGGCAGTACGAGGCGGAGAGGATCGGGCTGGGGGAGAGCCTGTCCGGGCTCCTGGGCAAGCACGGTGGAGCAACTCAGCGCGAGTAACACGAGAACCAGCAGGTTCTGCATGTCAGTCAACCTCCGTCGATGGCAGTAGATATACCTGCTTTCGCCGTGGTGCCGGAGTTGGCCTCCACGGGAGAATGCGAACAGTTCAGGAGGAGGGAGGCTCGAGTCCGAGGTCGACGAGGAGCGAGGAGAGACGCTGGCTGTCATCTCCTCCAACCAGACTGGGCATGCCAAGCAGGGAGATGCCAACGGGGACGAGGCCTGCGGCGATAGGGCGGCCGTGGGCAATGCGGACCAGGAGCACGGCCGAGTCGTCCTGGCCCTCACCATGCGGTGCGAAGACGAAGTTTCCCAGGCTGTAAGACACAACGCAGCCGCCGATGACATCTATGGGCTGCAAGCGGTGGGGGTGATGGCCGATGATGATGCCGGCTCCCGCTTCCGCGGCCGCCCGTGCCAGTTCCCGTTGGGCTCGGGTGGGCACGTTGCTGCGCTCGATTCCCCAATGGAAGCTGACCACGGGCATCTCGCCGCGGCGGACGCTCTTGCTGACGCAGGAGGAAACCACGTCACAGGATGTCTTGAGGCCGCTGTCCGTGGTGTCAATGATCCAGGTTGCAGGAAGAGACGCTGCAGCGTCTCTGGGGAGGGTCTCCGTGGTCGCGAAGGACAGGAAGCAGAGATGAGTGCCGGCGACTTCGCGCAGTGCGATACCTGGGGCATCACTGTTGCCGGCAGGCCCGCAGGCGCCGATGCCGGCTGTCGAGAGGGTGCGCAGTGTCTCCGAGATGCCGGTATCCGAGTAGTCGAAGACATGATTGTTGGCCAGGGAGGCTACATCGATCCCCAGCCCGCGAAGGGCCGGCAATGCGGTGTCCGGGTCGGCCTTGAATAGAAACTCGCGCCTGCGGGCAAGGTCGCGGCGGGACTTGAGTGGGGTGCGGTCAGTCGAGTTCGTGATCGGTGTTTCGAGATTGCAGATCGCCACGTCCGCCCCGGTGAGGAGCGGGACGAGATCGGACTCGGAGATCGTCGATCCGCCACCGTCAAGCCAGGGTGCAGCAGCCGGGTCAAGAGCGATGTCACCCACGGCCGCGAGAATGCCGGAAGGTCTCAGTGGTGCAAACCCGTGCCGCGCGAAGGTGCCGGATGTGCCCTGGCGCAACTCGACGCAGGGCAGACTGCCTTCCCAGTGGGTGCGAAAAGAAGCGGGAGACCGGGTGGGGTTTCTCACTCTGATCTCGGAAGAGATGGGCTCGACGTCAAAGGGCGAACATGTCGCGGGGTGGTGAACCTCGAGTCCGGCGACTTCGGCTGCCCGGCACGCGAGAGCTCCCACGTGTTCGGCTCCCGCGCCGAAGGCGGCGATGCAGCCCGGCTGGCCGGTGCCGGGAGCGAGGACGTACTCGCCGGAGCACCACGGTCCGATTGCGGCGGCGAGACAGACCGTGTCGCCGGGGCCTATGGTCAGGCCGTTCAGGCGGTCCATAGCGATGGCAAGATTCCGCCGGGCCAGGGGAGACTCCGGGAGCTCCCGGAGCAGGCACCTGACCGGGCTGAGAGCGCACGGATGGCCGGTGCGCAGGTGCGCCGAGAGGCCGCGAAGGGGAGGCAGCGCGCGTCGCGCCTCCATATCGGACGGACGTAGCACCGTGACGACCAGGATTGCGGTCGCCAGGAGAGGCAGGAGAACTGGCGGACTGATAGACCGGGCTCTCATAGGGCTTGGCAGGCTCCTATCCGGCCGCCACCTCGGCCTCACGACCAGCTCCGGGTAAATTCCTCAGCGCCGTGCGCCATGCCCGGCCGAGGTTTTCCGCCAGCTCGGTGACCTCATCCAGGGCAGCAAGGTCATCGCGCACATTGGCTTCGACGAGGCGGTTGTACATATGGTTGTAGGTCGCCCGGAGAGCCGCGACCAAGGCGGGATCGGCAGGTTCGTGCAGGGCGCAGATCAGTTCTGTCAGGATGCGCTGGACGCGGCCAATGTGCGCCGACTGCTCTTCGAATCGCCGGGCATCCATGGCGGCACGGGCCAGGCGCAGGATGCGCACCATCCCGTCGAACAGGAGCACGAGCGTCTCTTCGGGACTGGTCGCCTGGGTTTTCACCTGCAGATAGGCGGTCTGTGCCTGGACACTCTGGGCGAGCACGGTGGGTATCTTCCTCCCTTTGCCGCGTTCAGACAGGCGCCGGACAAGGCGCTACTTTCTGGACTGGGCGTTCTGCAAGGCCTTGATCTGTCCGCTGATGTACTGCTCGAGAATCGAGGCGGAGCTGAGCTTGCTCTCCATGGTGATGAACTTCTCCCACATGCTGGAGGTGTAGCGCTCGATGCTGTCCTCGATCTTCTCGATCTCCGCATCGACTCCGGCGATGTCTGCCTCCACCCCCTGGACACCGCGTGTGAGCATCCCGTCGGTGGCGTCGGTAATCATGCCGATGTACTCGGCGAGGCGGCTGGCAGCCCCGCGGGCGATTACAACAGTTCCGAGATTACCCGGGGCGCTTGCGGTTATCTTGAGTTCCAAGCCGGACGTGGTCGGATTGCTCTGCAGCGCCCGCAGGTATTGGCCGCGACCGATGCATTCCTCTCCGTTGATGGTTCCGGCGACGTCCAGGCCGGCATATGTCGCGGATTCCCCCGCATGCTCGCCGGCAAGATCCGTGCCGCCCACCCCCCGGTCCAGAGATGACTTGATATTGATGGTGTGGCTCGAACCGTAGGCCTCGTGGGTGATGCGCAACTGGTCGCCGTCAACCGTGGCCTCGTAAGCCAGGCCGTAGGTCCCGAACCAGACATTGAGATGCTCGCATGCTTCGGTCAGAGACATCCCGGCCGTGAGAGTGATGTTTCGGGTGCCATCAAAGGTGAGTGTCTCGTCGAAGCAGATGCCTGAAGGGAGGCTTGCGGAAGCAGCGGTGGCGCGGGTTGCGGCCTGGGTGATGGCCACGGCGTAACCGGCTGAGCCGCTGTCGGCGGTCCTGCCGGACGTCGCGGCCACGCTCACCGCGGAGTGGCTCGCACTTGTGCTGAGGCCGAAGAGCTTGGATACAACGTCGGGGGTCGACTCCAGGGCCGATCGCAGCTTCGATGCGTTCAAGGACAGCCCGCCTGATGCAGTGCTTGTGATGCCTGCGCTGGACAGCAGGCCCGGCGACCCTCCGGCGAAGGTGACGGCGGAGTTGATGGCGTTGTGGAGGCCCTCTTCGAGGCGCAGGATGTTGGCTTCGCCGAAGAGTAGGCCGCCGGTTCCGGCCTCGGAGTCGAATCTCTGGGCTTGGGAGATCATGCTCGCGACCCGGTTGTACGAATTGACGAAGCTCTGTACCCGAGTGACGACGGAGTCCAGGTTGAGGCCCACCGTGAGGGTCACGGCCTCGTCGGGGTCAGCCTGGATGAGTTCCATGCTGACGCCGGTGATAACGTCGTCCAGAGAGTTTGTGGGCCGTGTGATCTCGATGCCGTCGATGGTTACCCGTGCGTCCAGGGCCGCCTGGCGCTCATCGCCGAAGCTCGCGCTCAAGACGCCCAGAGACTGTAGGACGTTGTTGGCATCCACCAGCGTGGGGGTGCCCTCGCTCCCCGTGACTTGCAGGCGGAAGACAGTCTTGCCGTCTCGTGCTTCGGAGATCACTTCCGCGGTGACTCCTGAGACCTGGGCGTTGATGCGTCCGGCGACATCTTCCAGACTGTCCGTTGCGAGATCAATGGTTACAGGGGTCCCGTTGACCTGGATGGTCCCGGCCGGTGCGGTGCTGATGCCGGTTTCCTCGGCGAAGCTAATGGACGGGTTGGTGAAGGCGCCGGACTGGAAGCCGTCGGGGACAGTGTGTTTCAGACTGGTGGACGAGGACAGGAAACCCAGCTGCCGCAAGATGCCGGTTGCGTTGGTGTCCACCAGCTGGATTTGGTTCTCGATCCCGCTGACGTTTGCCGTGAGCATTAGGCGGGCGTCGTTCGCGCCCACCTGCAGGACGGTTGCGGTGACGCCCGCACCGGACTGGTTGATTGCGTCGCACAAGTGGGTGAGTGTGTGGTCAGCTGAGAGGGTGATCTCAGTGCCGTTGATGAGAAACGAGCCCTGGTGGCCGAGGGCTTGTGACGCCCCAGCGACCGTGCCCGAAGCAATCTTGTGCGCCTGGGCCAGGTCATGGATGACAACCTCGTAGCTCCCCGCAGCGGCGGTGTCCTGGGCTGACGCAGCGAGCCGGGCAGCGTCAGAGACGGACGCCGAGCGAGGTATGAAAGCGGATGCGTCAGCGAGGTCGCGTGCGGATACCTGGAGGGCTGCCATGGACGCGCTGATGGACTGGTAGATCGCGAGCTTGTCCTCGAGAACGCCGCGGTGAGTCTGCATGCGCTCGATGGGCTTGCGCTTGATCGCCGCGAGTTGCTCGATAATGTTGCCGGTGTCCAGGCCGGAGACGAGGCCCTGAATGTAACTGGTTCCCAGCGCCATGCCGATCACTCACGATATCCGGGATGGTGTGTCGGCGGGCGGGAACCGAAGGCCGGCTCCCGCCCGTGCAGTGCGGGACGTGCGATCACACGCGGGTCTAGCCGCGGATCAGCGACAGGATGTTCTGGGGCAGGCTGTTCGCCTGCGCGAGGAAGGACGTGGCTGACTGCACGAGAATCTGCGCGGTGGAGAATTCGGCCATTTCGGCGCCGAAGTCTGTGTCGCGGATTGCGCTCTCGGATGCGGCAAGATTCTCGCGGGCAACGGCGAGTGACCGGCCCTGGGACTCCAGTTGGTAGGTCTGGAATGCGCCGAGTTCAGCTCGCATGACCGAGACCTGATCGATGGCCTCCTCGATGACGGTCAGGGCGGACTGGGCGCCGGCGACGGTGGAGATGTCCACCGCGGCGACGGAGCCGGTGGTTCCCAGTGCGGAGGCGGCGACGCTGCCGATAGACATGGTGGCGGTCTCGCTGGCGGTGAGGCCGATCTGGAAGGAGACCTGTCCCTGGGTCACGTAGCCGACGTCGTTGTGGGTCGTGACGCTGTTGCCGGCCTCGGTCAGGTTGATGACGTTGCCGGCGCTGTCTGTGAGGGACAGCCCCTTGCCGGCGTTCATGGTGCTGGTGGTTCCGTCGCCCCAGGTCACCGTGGCGACGGCGTCCTGCCCCCAGTCCACGGCGGTGCCGCCGTCGTTGAAGATTGCGGCAGTCTCGACGTAGACGATGCCTTTGTCGGAGCCGTAGCTGGTCTGGTTGAGCTCGATGTGATCGGTGTCGAATCGGGCGGTGACACCCGTCCGCGATGATGCTGCGTTGATGTCGTCGATGACGTCCTGCACCGTGTCTACGCCGGATGCGTATGTGCCGATGGTGACGCCGTTGATGGTGATGGTGCCGCTGGTGACGAGGGTGTCAGTGGCTGCAGAGTAGTCCTCGGTCTCACTGAGGTCGGCCTGAGCCTTATTCGCCACCTGGGTCACCTGCACATCGGCGTATCCGGCGCCGGCGCTTCTGGTGAGTTGCATCGAAGCAATGTTCGTGGTATCGAGCAAGTTGGCGCTGGTGCCCGCGCTGCCGTCGAGAAGGGTAATGCCACCGTACTTGGTATTGGCGGCGATAGCGTTGATGGTGGTGATGGCCGACTCCACCTGAGACTGCAAAGCGGAGCGGGTGTCGGCGGTGTTGTTGCTGTCCGACGCGGCGTCCAGGGCAAGGTCTTTCATCTGGCGGAGCAGGTAGTTGACCTCGGAAAGGGCGGCTTCCGCGGTCTTGATGAGATTCACGCCCTCGGTCACATTCTGCTGGACTACGTCCAGACCGGACACGTCCGCCCGCAACGACTCGGACAGCACCAGGCCCGCGGGGTCGTCGGATGCGCGGTTGATGCGCAGACCGGAACTGAGTCGCTCCATGGACTGCGCAACCCGCTGAGTGTTGATGTCCAGGTTGCGCTGGGCGTTCATCGCCATCGTGTTCTGGTTGATGCGCGTCAGAGACATTCTGCAAGGTCCTCCTTGAATTGGCGGCTCGGCCTGTGCCGGCCGCTCCTGCGAAGGACGGCTTCCTTGCCGTCGCTTTTTCCTTGCGCGCCCCCGCGTCGGATTAGGGCTCGCCTGTCTGTCGCGGCCGCGAACTCACCTCCGGGCGCCGCGACTTCTACTCACTTGCTATCGGGTCCGGCGGCATCTTGCTTGACGGGACCGTGTCGCCGGCCGTGTAAAGAGTCCGCAAAGTCGTGCCACGTACCCGAACGGCCGCGTTGCGCAGGGAACTATCTGCGCTGGCCGCGCTGGCCGCTGCCGCGTTCTGCTCCCGCACAGCGTCGAGAAGCTCCCCTCGATAGATCGTGATCTCGCGCGGAGCATCAATGCCGATCTGAACCTGGCGGCCATTGACGGAGAGGATGCGTATCCGGATGTCGCGGCCGATCTGGATGTCCTGTTCCACGTTTCTTGTGAGTACCAGCATGGTCCACCCTCCATGGTGATTTTGCGGCCCCTCCGTGGGCCGGCGCGGATTTCACAGCGCTGTTTCGCTCCTGCAAGTGATGGGTTGCCTGGCCGTCGCCAGGGGGGCATCGAGGATCACCTGCTCCGCCTTCATGGTGTACGGGTCGAGCACGATGGGTGCGAGGAGATTGGCGGTGATCCTCTCGGGATCCGCATCGAGAGTTACCAGCACCAGGACCACGAAAGGTCCCGGAATGGAACTGCGCGCCCGGTCTGCGATGAGTTGGCTTACCCGCGACGCCTCGTTGGGGAACAGCTTCTCAATAGGCGCGGCCACCAGCGCGAGGCCCGGGTCATCCAGGCTCTGCAGCCAGGAGAATGGGGCCTCGTCCGCGCGTGAAATGAGCAGGAACCGGTGGGCCGCGGCGAAAGGCAGGATGCCTTCAGGGAAATGGATGACGTCATCCGGCGCGTATTGCACAGGGCCAAACCGTACAGTGTCGCATGTCATTGGGTCGATCCCCGCCTTCCGTGCGGCCTACTGCAAGCGGTCGAACAGGCTCGGCAGCTGCATAATGCTGGTGATGGTGCTCAACAGGGCCTGGTATGAGGTCTCGGCGGCGCTGTAGCGCGTGAGAGCGTCGGCGATGTCCAGCGTCTCGTGCTCTTCGAGCAGTGTTTCGCAACGCAACTCAGACCGCTCCAGGGCGTCCAGGCCGGCTTCGAGACGAAGCACGGATGACCCGATGCTGCCGCGCAGGTTGACCACGTGGTCGCGCAGGAGCTGAAGATCGTCCACGAGTTCGGCGGCGGTCTGGCTGTCGCCCGCATCCAGGGCCGTTGCAAGCCGGTCCAGGACCTCGAACACGTCCGCATCCACCGCTGGGACTGACCTGCCTGTGCCGAGGTCGAAGTTGAAAACGTCGCTGCCTGCGAAGGTCACGGGACATGGCGTTCCATATCCGGTATTGACCGCGAGCTGCCCTCGGTCGCCGGAGTATGTAACAGTGCCGCCCGACAGCTCGAAGGGCTGGGCGCGGTCCTTGAAGCCTCCGAAGACGAAGCGGTCACCGGACTTCGTGTTCCCCGCGGCGACCAGGGCTTCGATGGCTGAGCGGACCTCGGCCACCGATGCCGCCCGCGCCTGATCGGTAATCCCGGAACCGATCGCGCGCCGTGCCGCGTCGATGGCGTCCTCCAGGTCGCCGCTGATCTTCTGGAGACCTTGCTCGGTAGTGCCCGCGAGTTGCTGCCCGTAAATGGTGGAACGTCGCCTCGAATCACACAGGGCGAGTTCGGTGCGGGCCCGACTGATAAGCAGGGAGGATGCCGGGTCGTCGGACGGCACGGAGACGCGCTTACCGCTGCTCATGGCCACGGTCATGCTCCCCAGATCCTTCTGCCCCTGGTCGAGAACCCGCGCGACGCTGTCGTAGAATGCCCGAGTCCCAATGCGCATGTTACGCCTCCGCGGGCAGGCTTCCCCGGCTATTCGCCGATGGTCAATGTCATGTCAATGATCTCCAGCGCCAGTTGCGCCGCTTTCTGCGCAGCGAGGTAGGCGTCCTGGGCAATTGCAAGGTGCAGTGCCTCCTCATCCAGGGAGACTCCAGCTGTGGACGAGTACCGGGTCTGCAGGGCCGCGACCAGATCCGCGCGTGCCTCCATGCGGGTGCGCGCGATCTGCACGTCTTGCCCGAGCCTTGAGAGAAACTGGGTATGCACCTCGGTGAGGCTCGATGTCCCCCCCGACGGCGGGTTGGTGCGAAGTGCCTCCAGGGCGGATGCTGCGGACCCATCCCCGGGCTGGTCTGCCGCGCTTGCCGAAGCGATGCGAGACGGATCGGCCATGATATCGGCGTGCACCGCAAGCGTGGCGCCCGGTTGGGCCGGATCGCAGGAAAAGAAGTCCCGTCCCGTGCTGTTGTCCAGGCCGTAACCGGTCCGGTGGACCGCGTTCACCGCATCCGCAAGCTGAACAGCGAAGGCATCCAGATCGGCGAGCGCCCGCAGAATGGTGTGGCGGGACTCCAGGGCACCGAGGACTGCGCCGTCCATACCGGACGGCGGCACTTCACCTTTGAGGGACACGGTATGCAGTGTTCCCCAGGTCGGGTCGGGCACGAGCTCAAGGTCCTCGGACCGGCCGTAGCTGACCACGTGGTGCCCCCCGATGAACACGTCCATGGTGCCGTTGTCCCGGACGGCTCCCGTGGCTCCGCACAACTGGGCAAGCTCCTGCATCGACAGCGAGCGCCGGTCTTCGAGGTCGGCGGCTGTCCCCGGGCCGCCGCCTGCAGTGATCTGGGTGTTGAACTGGGCGATCTGTTCCAGCAGTTCGTTGATGCGCGCTGTCTGTGACACCAGCACATCGTCGCCGCTTTGGATCGCGTTGTGCAGACTGGCGACGCGCTCGCTCAGACTGTCGCACAGGTCCTGGGCAGTGGAAACCGCGAGTTGCCGCGGCGCAGCCGCGCCCGGGTCTGATGCTATCTCGCCGAAGGCATCAAAGAACGCGTTGAGCTGGTCGCGCAGGCCGGTCCCATCGGGTCCGGCGACGAGCAGCTCGACCTGTTCGAGGTCTTCGCAAAGCACGGAAGAGCGCCCCCACCGGCCGGTCTCGTACTCGATCTGGGCTTCGAGCAGGGCATCGGACATGCGTCGGATGCCCGATGCCGTTACCCCGCGACCTGCACTCACACCAAGCAGGTTCTGCTCGCCGGGGACGGGTGACAGGAGAAGGCTGCGGCGAATGAAACCGGGCGTGTTGACGTTGGCGATATTGTGGCTGACGACCTCGATTGTGGCGCGCTGTGCCGAGAGCGCACTGGACGCGATCTGGAGGGCCTTGATGCTCACCGCGCGACCACCGTTTCGGCCCGGCCTCGACGCAGGCCCCGGGCATCGTAGACGCCGGCTTCAGCCACCGGGAACGCGCCCAGGAGATTACGGGTATGGTTGCTCAGGGCGCCGAGGAACTCAAGGGTCACGAGAAGCTCGCGCCTGACTTCCGTCCGCAGACACTCCAGGACCCGCCGATCCTCGTTGCTGATTTCGGGTTCCGCGGGCATCTCCCCGAGCACTGCGCCGAGCCGGCCCAGACGCTCGCATTCCTCACTGAGCCCCAGGAGGTCGTCGCCGCGCGCAAGGGCTCGGACGTTCCTCAGGCATGTGGCGAAGTCCCGGTATGCGCTCTGGATTATCTCGATTTCGACGCCAGTCTCGGTGCTCTGCATGGTCATGATTGCTGCTCCCAGGCTGATTCTGAAGCGATCTGCCGCCGGAGGGCTTCCCGGAGAGGACGGAAGAGTGCCGTCGCGATGCCGATCCCGCCACCGGATGCCACGGCGTCGGCCAGGTGCGTGGTGTGCAGATGCCGGACGAAACTGGACCCTGACCCGGTGCCGTAGAACTCGCCTGCGTCGCCCGTGTCGATGAGTTGCTTGATCACGGTGGATTCGAAACTCGAGCACGCTTTGGCGAGAGCGCGTTCCCCCGACCGAAGCCTGTCCTGCAGAGCAGGAGGCAAATCCGGTACCACTTTGGTCTGGACCTTCATCACATCTCCTCCTCTTCCCGGCTATATGAATACGAGTTCGGCCTGCAGGGCGTTGGCGGCCTTGAGGGCCTGCAGGATCGCCATGAGGTCTCTCGGCTTCACGCCAAGGGAGTTGAGGGCTTCGACGAGGTCGCTCAGGCGCGTCTGGGGCCGAAACTCCACCAGGCTGCCCTCGGCCTCTTCCACGTCGAGATCGGTCGCCCGCGTAACCACCGTGCGCCCACCCGGGAGACCGCCCGGGCTCGAAGGTATCTCGGTGTTTGGCGGCAGAGGATCTTCGCCGGCCCCGGGCTTATCGAGATGATCTCCCCCCAGGACCGTGGTTCCGCCCGAGAAAGGTGGGGGCTGGCTGACGTCAAACCGCCTGGATATGCTGATGGTCAGGCTGCCGTGGGCGATAGCGACGGGCAGGATGCGGACATCGCCACCGATGATGACGGTGCCTGTGCGTTCATTCACCACTACGCGGGCAGGCGCGTCCCCGACGACGTTGATACTCTCGACTTCCGCGATGAAGCCGACCACATCCTTGCGGCGGTCCGCGGGAATGCTGATCTGTACGCTTTCGGCCGCAAGGGGCGAGGCGATGGGCATCGCGAAGTGCTCATTGATGGCACTGCAGATGCGCATGGCAGTGGTGAAATCAGCCTGGCGCAGGGAGAAGCAGACGCTCTCCGGGCTGGACTGCGGCGGAACGGCTTTGAGGACAGTTGCACCGTCCACGATGCGCGCGGCAACCGGGTGGGCTTTCTGCACTTTCTGACCGCCTCCGGATGCGCTGAGGCCGCCGATGGATACCGGACCGCGGGCTATGGCGTACACATCGGAGTCGTTGGCCTTGAGGGCGGTGGGCAGCAAGATCGCCCCGTAGAGGCTGGTGGCGTCGCCGACAGAGGCCACGGTGACATCGATCCTGTCGCCGGGCACCGCGGTGTGTGGAAGGGTCGCGGTGACCATCACCGCCGCGACGTTTTCGGTGCATAGATCCCCAGGCGAGACCTTCAGGTCGAAGTGTTCGAGCATGTTCGCCAGGGCCTGGGCGGTGAGCGTCGACTTGGATGAGTCGCCGGTCCCTTCGAGTCCGACCACCAGGCCATAGCCCATGAGCGGCTGGCCGACCGCTCCCGAGACGCTTGCGATGTCCTTGATCCGCACCGGGGTGCTGGGGACAGCGCAGGCCACGGCGCAGAGAGCGATGGCGACCAGCGCGGTTGAGCCTGACAGACGGTTTGGACCGGTGCGAGCCGGGAATAGGGTGAACACGTTGCGCCCTCCACGATGCGAGTGGGTCCGCCTCAGAAGAAGTAGTTGAGGATTCGCGTAATGATCCCGACTTTGTGCCGCGGACGCCGGGGGTCACTACCGCAAAAGAGCACCTGAGCATTGGCAAGGTCGTATGAGTAGACCGTGTTGTCCGGGCGTACGGACTGGGGCCGTACTTCGCCGCGCACTGTGATCTCCTCACGGTCGCGATTGACGAGGACGGTGCGCTTGCCCTCGACCACCAGGTTGCCCGTCGGGGTGATTTCCACGACTTGAATGGTCATGCGCGCGGTAACTGCGCCGGAACGGGTTGTGCTCCCATTCGCCGAGGTGGAGGTCCCGCCCGAGATGCCGTACATGGGGAAGGAGGCCAGATCACCCAGGCCCGGCCCCACGGTGGTGCTCGTGCTCTGCTTGTGGTCCTGGCTGTTGTTCATTCTTGCGCTGCTTGACTCAACGATGAGCAGGTGAAGCGTGTCGCCGACCTGCCGCGCCCGGCTGTCGCCGAACATGCCCACGAAGAGGCCATCGGCGGCAATGCCGTGGGTGACAACGGCAGCAGACAGGATGCAGATGAGGGCGATCTTGTGGTTCACAGGACCACCTCCGCCACGCTGGAGGCCACGAGAAGTCCCCTGACCACGGCGCGGGTATCCTGGATGCGGAGCTTGGCGATTTCGCCGATGCGTCCGGGCTCGACCAGTTCGCCGTCAGCTTCCACGGACAGCGACCCGATGCGTACTCTGACCCGCACACGGCTGCCCCGGGGAACACTCGGCCCTGATTGGGAGCTGGACACTGGACGGGTGGCTGCAGGAGCGGATGCGGTGCTCGGAGATCTCGCAGGACCTGTGCGCGTGATGCAGGCCCGGTCGGCCCCGGCAAGCGCCACGCCTGACGGGTCGAGACCCGCGCGGCGGATAAGCAGGCGGATGTGTCCCTGGGAAAGGGTGCGGGTGGTGCCTGGCGGGAGGGTTGCGAGGGGCGTGGACAGCATGCGCTGGAGCGAATCGGGGGCGGCTTGCACAGGCTCCACGACATCCCGAAGGCAGACGGTATCCGCTTCCACGGTGACTTGCGGCTTGAGTTGCAGGCGCGCAGGTTCATCCGCGGAGGCGCCGGCGACGGCCATGAGCAGGGCAATGATCAGGATCGGCACGGTCGGTCACCTCGGCCAGAGTTCCGGTCAGCGCTGGACGTTGTTGGCGGTCTTGAGCATGTCGTCGGCGACTTTGATGGCCTGGGAGCTGGCCTCGTAAGCCCGCTGGGCCACAATCATGTTCACCATCTCCTCCACCACCTGCACGTTTGACAACTCCAGCACTCCCTGGCTGATGGTGCCCAGGCCATCGGTGCCCGGACTCGCGACGGTGGGCGTCCCGGAAGCGTCGGTGGCCAGCAGCAGGTTGTGGCCGGCGTTGGCGAGCCCCATGGGATTGGGGAACATGGCCAGCTGGATCTGGCCGACAGTGGTGGGAGCGGCCTGCCCGGGTTGAGTAACGGCGACGGTCCCGTCGGTCATGATAGAGATGTCGGTGGCGTCGGCGGGGATGGTCAGAGGCGGGACCAACGGGTAGCCATCCGAAGTGACCACGTTGCCGGCGCTGTCCATCTTGAAGGCACCGGCGCGGGTGTAGGCGGTTTCGCCCGAGGGCAAGGTCACCTGGAAGAACCCGTTCCCCTCGATGACCATGTCCAGCTTGTTGCCGGTCTGCTCGAAGGTTCCCTGCTCGAAGTTCTTCACCGTGGCCGCCGCCCGGGTTCCAAGGCCCACCTGGATTCCGGTGGGCAGCTGAATGCTCTCGGTGGACGGCGTTCCGGGCATGCGCAGGGTCTGGTACATGAGGTCCTGGAAGTCCACGCGCTGGCGCTTGAAGCCGGTGGTGTTCACGTTGGCGAGATTGTGGGCGATGGTGTCCACATTGAGCTGCTGGGCGATCATGCCGGTTGCGGCTGACCACAGGGAACGCATCATGGCTCATCACTCCGATTCGCACCCCGGCGGTCCGGGGCGGATATTGTCTTGCGCAGGCTAGGCGGTTGTGGAGTCGATCAGGCGGCCCAAAGTCTGGTCGGCTGCGCGGATGGCGTTGGTGTTGGCCTCGTAGGCCCGGAAGCCTCGCAGCATGGCTCCGAGTTCAGTGACCGCGTTCACATTGGATGTTTCCAGGGAACCCTGGGTCACATTGGGCGATGGGAGGGGGACTGGCGCAGCCCCAGCATTGATCGTGCCATTCTCCGAGCGCGTGAGGGCAACGTTCGGGCTGAAGTCCACGATCAGCAGACGGTCAACCCGGCGACCGTCCTGGATGATCGTCCCGTTGGTCTGGATCTCAACCGTGCCTGTGCCCAGGCGAATCTGGCCGCCTTCGCCGAGTACTCCACGACCCTGGCCATCCACCAGCCTGCCTGATGCGTCCAGGGTGAAGTGCCCGTTGCGCGTGTATGCGCGACCGGTGGGGGTCTGGAGTACGAAGTACCCCGGGCCGCTCAGCGCCACGTCCAGGGGAGCACCCGTTTGACGGATGGAGCCCTGGGATGTGTCTATGGTCTCGCCCGGGCTCCCGGTGACGTCGGCCAGAGACCGCTTGAAACCGGTTGTGTCCACATTCGCAAGATTTGCCGCGTGAATGTCCTGGTGAGTGATCTGGTTGGCCATGGATGCTGCCGCGTAGTACAGTCCGCGCAACACGAGAAGGTCTCCTGTGACAGTCTGATGACGTTGTACCGGCTCAGTACTGAAGTATCTGCAATGTGCGTGCCACAGATAGGGTGCGCCTGGAGCTATGCCGCTGAGGCAGTCTGCACGGGGGCGATCTGGCCGAGGATACGGATGCCGAACTCCGAGGGCACTTCGGCGTGGGAGATGACGGGGATGGTGGGGAAATCGCGCTCCGTGAAATGCCGTATCACGCGGCGCACGTGCGGGGAGACCAGAAGGACGGGCTGCAGCCCCTCACCCATCGCCTGCTCCGCGAGTTCCTTGAGGCGAGTGAGAAAACGCATCGCGGTGCCTGTGTCCAGGCCGCAGACGATGCCCTGGGTGGTCTGCACGGTGGCTTCGAGACAGCGACGCTCCAGGTCCGGATGTACGGTGACCACCGCAAGTTGCCCGTCCTGCCCCGCGTAGCGCCCGACGATGACCCGCGATAGCGCAAGTCGGCAGACTTCCACCGCGTCCGACAGGTTCTGGGTGGCACGCAGGCCGTCCGCGAGGGCTTCGAGGATGGTAGCGAAATCGCGGATCGGTACTCCTTCGGCGAGAAGTTCCTTGAGTGCCTGCTGTACCTGGCCCACAGACGCAAGGTCGGGGATGACGTCGTTCACCGCCGCCGGTTCGCGCTCGCGCAGGGCCTCAATCATATCCTGCACATCCTGGCGGCTGAGCACCTCGGGCGCCCGGCGCTTGCAGACTTCGCTCAAGTGAGTTGCAAGGACGGTTGGCGGATCCACGACCGTGTAACCCCTCGCCTCGGCGAGTGGAGCGTTCTCCGGGGCGATCCATTTCGCGGGCAGGCCAAAGGCCGGATCGACCGTGTCCTCACCAGGGACCTTCGGGGCCTCGGGCGCGGGGTTGAGCACCATGAGCATGGAGGGTTTCAGCTTGCCCCGGCCCACCTCGGCTTCCTTGATGATGATGCGGTACTCCTGGGGCCCCAAGGCGACGTCATCACGCACCCGCACGGGCGGGATGACGAGACCCAGTTCCCTGGCAATCTGGCGGCGTACACCGGTGATCCGGTCCAAGAGGTCGCCGTGTTCCGGGTCGGTAAGCAAGAGTAGGCCGTAGCCGAGATGGACGCTGACGCGGTCGACCTGCATGATGTCTTCGACAGGCGGCAGTTCGGTGCCGGCAGGAGGCTTGCTCTCGCCCGATGGCTGTGCTGCGGATGGCTTGCGCAGGAGTTTCCAGGCGATGAACGCGGTGACGCAACCCACGATGATGAACACACCGGTGGGCAGGCCGGGGACGACGCTGAACGCCAGGAGCATGAGGCCGACGATCATGAGAGCCCTGGGTTGGGCGATGACCTGGCCCCCGACTTCGGCCCCCAGGTTCTCCTCGGAAGCCGCCCGAGTGACCACCATACCGGTGGCTGTGGAAATGAGCAGCGCGGGGATCTGGCTGACAAGACCGTCGCCGACGGTGAGCAGGGCGTAACGCTGGAGAGCCTCGGCCACTGGCATCTGCAGCCGCAGGCAGCCGATGATGAAGCCCCCTACGACATTGATGGCGACGATAACAATGCCCGCGATGGCATCTCCGCGCACGAACTTGCTGGCCCCGTCCATGGCGCCGTAGAAGTCGGCCTCGCGCTCGATATCTCGCCGCCGCGCCTTGGCCTCCTGCTGGTCGATGATCCCGGCGTTCAGATCGGAATCGATGCTCATCTGCTTGCCGGGCATCTCGTCCAGAGTGAACCGGGCCGCGACCTCCGCCACGCGCTGGGAGCCGTTGGTGATGACCACGAACTGGATGATGACGAGAATGAGGAAGAGGATCAGGCCGACGACCACATCGCCGCCGACCACGAATTGGCCGAAGGCTTCGATGACCTTGCCCGCCGAACCGTAGAGCAGGATAAGTCGGGTAGAGGAGACGTTGAGGGCGAGACGGAACAGCGTTGCGACCAGTAGAAGAGATGGGAAAACTGAAAAATCCAGGGGTTTTTGGACGTACATCGAAATCAGCAGGATGCACAGGGCCGAGCCGATGTTGAGGGTGAGCAGGACGTCGAGAAGCACGGGAGGCAATGGGATCACCATCATCGCCACCAGCCCGATGACCCCGACGGCCATGAGGACGTCAGCCTGTTTCGCCAGCTTGCTCAAGAATTGCATGCTTCCCACTTTCCCCGGTTCAGGCCAGGTGCATCCTGCGGCGGTAGATGGCTGCGATGACCTGCGCGACGGCCTCGTACAGAGCGCCGGGTACAAAGTCGCCCAGCGAAGTATGCTTGAACAGCGCCCGGGCAAGCTGGATGTTGCGGACCACCGGGATACCGTGGCGCCCGGCGATCTGCACAATCCGCTTCGCCACCAGGAACCGGCCCTTTGCCACAACGCGCGGGGCGAGCATTCCGGGCTTGTAAAGGAGCGCCACCGCGATGTGTGTGGGGTTGGTCACCACAACGGTGGCATGCCGGGTCTCCCGCGAAATGCCCTGGCGCATGATGGCAAGGCGCAGTGCCCGCCTTCGCGCGCGCATGTGCGGATCACCCTCGCTGCGGCGCATCTCATCAATCAGCTCCTGCCGGGACATACGCAGGGAGCGCTCGAACTCCCAGTGCTGGTAGCCGTAGTCCGCGCCGCCGATGAGAAGCAGCACGCCACCGCACCGCAAGACCATCTGGAAGACCAGGTCCAGGCCCACATCCACCGCGGCGAGGGCAGAGCAGTCCGCGATACGGTAAAGGTCCTCGCGGCGCGACCAGAGAGACCACGCCGCCACGCCGAGGATGACCGTGACTTTCAGGACCCCCTTGCCGGCTTCCACCATTCCGCGGGTGGAGAACATGCGCTTGAGGCCGTTCACCGGGCTCAGCTTGTCCGCGGTGGGTTGCAGCGGTTTGAGCGAGAACATCAACCGAGTCTGGGCCAGTGATGCCGCAAGGCCTGCGCACATGGTCGCAACAACCACCGGCCCAAGGACGCGCATGCACACGAGCCACCAGGCCCGCTGAAGTGCCGTGAGCTCGCCCGCACTCAACTCCAGGTGGGGCGCAGCGCCCAGGGTCCAGCGGGTGGCTTCCGCGAGAATCCGCACGGCCTGATGCCACCACACCCGTGCAACGAGCGCGCCGGCCAGGAGGCCGATGCCCGCCGCGAGGTCGCGACTGATGGCCGCGCGACCCTCTTCACGGGCCTCCTCGCGCCTGCGCTGGGTTGGGGCTTCGGTCCGGGAATCAGCGGCCATCACCCACCTCCCAGGAGCAGGTTGACGACCTGGCGCACCTGTTCGACCAGAGAGCCGAGGGCCCCCGCCGCGAGGGGAGCGCTCACAGCGAGCACCGCGAGGCCCACCCCGAGTTTGGCAGGCATCCCCACGAGAAACACGTTCATGTTGGGCACGGTGCGGGCCATGAGCGCCAGAGCAACATCGGCAAGGAGCAGGGAGACCAGACCCGCGGCGGCGACGCGCACGCCGAGGTCAAGGGCGCTGCCGGCTGCGCCGAGTGTGAGATCGACAGTGCTCCCCGAGAACGCAACCGACCCCGGCGGAATCCGTTCGTAACTGCGTGCCAGCGCGGCCAGGACCCAGTGATGGCCGTCCACCGCCAGGAAGATGGTGAAGGCGGCCAGGTAATACGCCTGGCCCAGGGTGGAACTGCCCTGGTGGGTGGTGGGGTCCAGGAAACTACCCATGCGCAGGCCGATCTGCATGTCCAGCACCTCGCCAGACCAGCGGACGCTCTCGAGGAAAACGCTCACCGCCCAGCCGACCAGAAGCCCCAGCCCCAGTTCGGACAGCAGCACCAGCATGTACGCGGAGGCGTCTGACGGCAGGTTCGCCGAGGCATTCACTGACGACCCCACCAGCAGCGCAATGCCCCCCGCCAGCAGAAGACGCAGGTGAGGGGGGATGGATTGAGCGTTCATGCCGGGCATGAATGCCAGTACACCCACCGCGCGCGCGGCGGGGATGAGCATGGCCGGCAGGTTGTCAAGCAGTCCCGGCAGCAATGTGCTGTCCATGAGAGTTCCGGCGCTTTCGTGCCGGGCCGTCACCGGGCGTACAGTTCCAAGTGGCCGATAAGAGAGGCAGCCCAGCTTGCAGTGGAGTGCAGCATCCACGGGCCGAGAAGGGCCATGACCAGGGCCAGGACCACCATCTTCGGGACGAATGTCAGAGTCATCTCCTGCACCTGAGTCGCCGCCTGGAGAATACTCACCGCGACTCCCACCACGAGAGTGGCAAGCAGCACCGGCGCGGACAGCTTCAGCGCCATCAGGAGCATCTGGTTCACGAGGTGCAGCACTAGGGTGTCGGTCATCAGGCGCGATCCTTTCGGGGGCCTGTCAGCTGAAGCTCAGCACCAGGGAACGGGCGAGAATGTGCCAGCCGTCGATCATGACAAAGAGCAGGATTTTCAGTGGCAGCGAGATGGTCACCGGGGGCAGCATCATCATACCCATGGACATGAGTGCACCGGCGACCACGAGGTCGATGACGATGAAGGGGACGTAGATCACGAATCCAAGCTGGAAGGCGGACTTGAGTTCGCTGATGGCGAAGGCCGGCAGCAAGACGCGCATCGGCACTTCCTCCGGACCGGATGGACGCGGCAGGCGTCCCATCTGGATGAACAGGAGAATGTCGCGCTCCCGGGCCTGCTTGAGCATAAACCCGCGCACGGGATCAGCGGCCTTCGTCACCGCCTGGGAGTACGTGAGCGCGCCTTTGAGATAGGGTTGGACCGCACGCCGGTCCACCTCTTGCCAGACCGGTTGCATGATGAACAGGGTGAGAAACAGGGCCAGGCCTACCAGCACGAGATTGGGAGGCGTCTGCTGAGTGCCCAGAGCGCTGCGCAGGAAGCTCAGGACGATGATGATGCGCAGGAAGGAGGTCATCGTCACCAGCGCGGCCGGAAGAAGGCTGAGAGCCGCCAGGCTGAAGACCAGGCGCAGAGTGAGGGCGAGTTCCTTGCCGGGCTCTTGCTTGAACCACTCCGAAGGCGGGTCCGGGGCCCTCGGCGGCGTGGGCATCTGCGCAGCGGCCAACGAACACAGCAGTATCACGACGGCCGGCAGAACAGCCCTCAGTCGTAATCTGCGCGGTGCCGGCGCGTGCCCTGTCCTGTTCAGGATCGGCGAAGCGTTGCGCACCGTTCTCATCCCTGCTGGGCCAGGGCCCGGATCAGTGCGTCTCGGCGCTCTGCCCAGTCGAGGTCGGCCTGAAGGTCAGAGTCGAGACCCATCGGCGTCTCGTCGGGTGACTGTTCGCGTGTCTCCCGCGCCGGTTCGTTTGGCCTGTTTGCAGCAGACAGGTCGAGTACCAGGCTGAGATCGCCCGCCGGATTGCCGGCAAGGAGTATGCTGCGCCGGTCCACTTCCACCAGGTAGAGGAATCCTGTTGACCCCAGCCGCAGGCATTCGCACTCTCGCAGGCGGGTGTTCTGCGACGTGGGCGTGAGATTGCCCAGCCGGAACCCGTTGCGTTTGGCGGCGTTCAGTCCCCAGGCCACCCCGTACACCGCAAGCACGAGGAGTGCCAGCTTCGTCAAGATGTCGAGGACGGAGACAGGTACAGGCTCCGCGCTCTCGCCTGACAGCGGTTCGGACGCCTTCGCCGGGTCCGGCCCAAGTTGGGTGACTGCGATCTGATCCGCGAGATCCTGTGCTGTGGCTGACTGTGCAAAGGCAGGCGGGAGAGCGATTGCCAGCAGCAGCGCCGCCAGTGCGCCGGTTCGGAGAGAACTACACATGCCGGGGTGCCCCCTTGCTGATCAGCTCGGTGACCCGCAGGGCGAGGACGTCATTGGCGACGACCACTTCGCCCCGCGCCACCAGGCGCTCGTTGACATAGAGGTCAAGGGGTTCGCCCGGCAGTCGGTCGAGCTCGATGATGGCGCCGGCCTGCAGCCCGAGGGCTTCGCCGAGCTGCATTCTCGCGCGGCCAAGCTCCACAGTGACATCCAGGGGCAGGTCCAGCATCATCTCGAGCGCAGCGGTGTCGATGCCGCCCTGCCCAGGAGAGCGTGCCGGGCCCGCACTGCCGCTGTCCGCGGTGAGTTCCGCCAGGTTTTCTGCGCTTGTGGGATCCATGGTTGTCCGGCCTTTCATGCTGGCGATGGGTGCAAGTCACTGCATCAGGAAGGACGTGAACAGCACTGCGTGAACTTCGGTGTCCTTCACGACCCCTTGCAGCGCGTGGAGCAGTTGAGCGCGCAGTTTCTCGCGCGTGGCCGGGTCCTGAAGCTGGTCGAAGGACTGCGCTGAAAGCACTCGTACGATGGTGTCCCGGGCGAGAGCGTCAGACGCAGGGGTGAGGGTGGGCTCCTCGGGCTTGCCGCCACCGTGCCCGCCATGTCCGCCCTTCTCTTTCTTCTTGCCCTCCTCTTCGGAGGGGTGGACGCCGAGAGTGATTTCGACCTGGACGTATCGCAGTTTCTCGGTGGAAGCAACATTGACCAGGAACGCGCCCATGTTCACGTAGACGAGGTCGAGCTGATCATCATCCGACGCATGCTCATCGTTCTTCTTCTTCTCATCGTGGCCCCTTGTGGACTCCCGTTGGGAACCCCGCCCCGATTTCTTACTGTCCGCGCTTGCGCGGCCCCAGACGAGCCAACCGGCGCCCGCACCGGTGGCAAGTGCGAGGACCAGGATGATCACGAGCTTGATTCCGCCAGAACGAGCGCCGAGGTCGCCCCTTCGGCCGACTTGGTGTCTCATAGGCTTGCCTCCCCGGCCGTGTCGTGGCTCTGCGAGCCCAGCTCCGGTACGATCTGAACCCCCCGTGGGGCGATACTGGGTGTCACCGGCTTCAGGCGCGCTCGTGTTGCGCGCGTTGCGGACGAGGGGCCACCCGGCGGCAGGAGCACAATGTCAATGCGGCGGTTACGCCTGCGGTTCTTCTCATCTGTATTGGGCACGACGGGCGATGTGTCGGCGTATCCGGCGGCGCTCAGGGAGGACGGTGGGATGTCCTTCTGACGAATAAGAAACATAACCACGTTGATGGCGCGTTGTGCTGAGAGTTCCCAATTGCTGGCGAACTTCCCAGTGGTGATGGGCAGGTCGCAGGTGTGCCCCTCAATGCGCAGGTCGTAAGGCAGATCTCGGACCGCGTCGGCCACGGCGGACAGGGTGCGGATTGCGCGTGGGGTAAGATCCGCCGATCCACGGGCGAACAGAACGTCATCGGCGCGTACCCGGACCTTGGCCATACCGTCCTCCGAAACAAAGTCCAGGTCTTTCATCTCTCGGTCGGATAGGTTGCTCTCGATCGCCCCTGCGATGGCGGACATGACATCGAAGGCGTTGAGGGGCAACTGTACTGGGACCTGTCCGCGCCGGGCTTCGAAACCGATGGAGGCGGACCGCAAGCCGGGGGAACTGCCCCCGAAGCCCGACCGAACCGACACCGCGAGCTCGTTGAACTTCCCCAGGTTTACAATAGACATGGCGTACATCATGATGAAAAAGGCCATGAGCAGGGTGATCATGTCCGCGTAGGTGACAAGCCACCGCTCTTCGTTCTCGTGCTCCCCGTGGGCTTTACGCCGCCCGTGCTGACTCACTGGCCCCACCGCCTTGGCCTTCGGCCGCCAGCGCCCGGTTCGCCGCTTCCCGCTCGGAAGGCGAGAGGAAGGCCTTGAGGCGCTCTGCCAGGATAATCGGGCTATCGCCGGCCTGAAGACCCTCGATGCCTACTGCGACCATGCGTCGTATGAACTGCTCCTCTTCGCTGCGCATCTGCAGCTTCTGGGCGATGGGCAGGAAGACAAGGTTCGCCGATCCCACGCCGTAGAGAGTAGCGAGAAATGCGGTGGCGATGGCCGGTCCCATGCTGCCGGGGTCACTGAGGTTGCTGAGCATGTGCACAAGGCCCATGACGGTGCCGAGAACGCCCAGTGTTGGGGCCAGGCCGCCAAGGGTCTTGTAGTATTTCGCGGCGCCAGAATGCCGCTCCACGAGAGAGTCGATTTCGATCTCCATAATGGTCCGTGCGACCTCGGGGTCGGTGCCGTCCACCACGAGCTGGACCCCGCGGCGGATGAAGTCATCCTGGACGCTGTGCAACTCGCCTTCCAGTGCTAGGACCCCTTCGCGCCGGGCCACTCTTGCGAGATGAGTGAGGGTCTCCAGTGCGCCCAGGGGCTCTGCGGGTCTTGAGAAAATGACGTGCTTCAGGAGCATCGGAGCCATAAGGGAATTGCGCAGGGGCTGGGTGACCATGGCTGCGCCCACGCTGCCGCCGAACACGATGAGCGCGGCGGAGGGGCTAATAAGGGCACCGATGCTTCCGCCCTCAAGGCTGTTAGCGACGAGTAGCGCACCGAAAGCGACGCCGAGTCCGATGATGGTTCCAAGGTCCAATGGAGCATCACTACCTGATGATCGCCGGAAGATCGATGTGGCCGGCGCCGATGTCCCGGAAAAACTGGGCCGTTTTCATGCACACTTCGTCGCAGGTATCTCTGACCACGTATTGGCTGCCCGTGGTGAGGCGCACGACCGTGTCCGGCGTGGATTCGACGCGTTCGATGAGCAGCGCGTTGATGACCATGGTGGAGCCGTTCAGTCGCGTTAGCTTGATCATGGTAATCCGCCCATGCTGCAATCTGCGTGCCACGATGGCTCCATGCGGGAGCGGACGGGTCATGGTCTTTCACCCGCGACGCCGGGGTGGACTGTGTGGGTGACCGGGGGCCACAGTCAGGCCGGCGTCGCGGGCCTTCCGGGGGGACGGAAGCCTACTGCGTCATCCGAATGGCTTCTTCGATCAGTTCGTTGGCGGTTGAAATCACGCGCGTGCTGGCCTGGTAAGCGCGCTGCGTTACGAGCATCTCCAGGAAAGCGCTGGTGAGGTCCGTGTTGGACATCTCCACGGCCTGGCCCGTGATGTCTCCCAGGCCTGCGCTGCCGGGGGCTCCGATCTGGGCCAGGCCCGATGCAGCGCTGGTGGAGTAGAGGTTGTCGCCGTTGCGTTCGAGCCCGTCCACATTTGGGAATGTGGCGAGGGCAAGCCGGGCCAAAGGCGCGGATCGACCATCGGAGTAGTTGCCGATGACCACTCCGCCGTCTGCGATACTGACCCCCAGGAGCGTTGCGCCGGGGTAGCCGCTCTGTTCGGTGGGGACAACGTCATTGCTGCCGGCGTACTGGGTGGCGGCGGTAGTGTCGATGTTGAGAACCAGGTTGGCGGCGCCGTTGGGCATGGCGGCAGTGAGGGCGAGGGTACCGCCGGCCGTGAGCCCGCCGGTTGCGTCGAAGGTGATGGCCCCGGTGACCGAGGTGCCCTCACAAGTTGCAGTGACATCCCACGCGTTGGTGGCGGTTTTCGTGTAGACCAGGGACAATTCGTGGGCATCGCCGAGAGAGTCATACACTGTGACTGAAGCGTTGTAAGTATCACCCACCGCAGCGGCGGAGTTGAGATTGCCCTCAAGGACCACACTATCGGTTGGCTTCGGGCTGCGCATGGTACGCAGGGCGAAACTCAGGTCTCCAATGGGACCGTTGGTGTCGATGACGTCGTTCACGGCAGTCCAGCCCTGTACACGCAACCCGGTGGATGCCATCACCAGGTTGTTGGTCCCGTCGATCCGAAAGATGCCCTCGCGGGTGTAAACCTGCCCTCGGTCCCCACTGAGAATGAACATCCCCGCCCCGTCGATTGCAGCGTCCAGGGCCTGGCCGGAGTATTCGAGGGTTCCCTGGGAGTTGACGGTGTTGATTCCGCCCACGGAGACCCCACTGCCCACCTGGAGTGCGGAGGTGGAGCCCTGTCCGCCCATACTCGGCCGAGCCGCTCTCAGGGTCTGGTAGAAAGCGTCCTGGAATGACACGCGCGAGGCCTTGTAGCCCACCGTGCTCACGTTCGCCAGGTTGTTGGCGGCCACGTCCATCTTCACCTGATGTGCGACGGTGCTGGAAAGACCGGCGTATAGCGCCTTGTTCAACGCGGTGACACCCTTTCAATGCGACGATTGCATTCCGCTTCGAGGCGTCTCGCCCCAAACGGGGAGAGTGCAATTCCCGGGCCACCCATGTAACGTCATTCGACGGAAATCAGGCTATCGACCGCGGCCTTCCGGCTTCCTGCGCAGCAGAGCCACTCACCATTCTCGCGGATGATGCGGTCAACGACGCCGGAGACGGTATCGCCCGATCCCGGGTCGACCCAGGACACAGTCCGGCCCAGGAGATCCGCCAGCTCACCTGCCGTACCTCGCGCCTGTTGTTCCATGTGCGTGTTGAGAGTGGACAGCTCGTTGAGAGTGGTGAGATCCGTGAGTTGGGTGAGCATGTCCTGGGTGCTCATCGGCTCCAGCGGGTCCTGGTGCTGCAATTGCGCGGATAGAAGAGTGAGAAAGGCGTCGGTAGAAAGCTGCCGGCCGGCTGACATGACGCCGGTAGTGGGAGATGTTGAGGACTTGGTATTTGCGCCGGCGGATGTGACAGCGTTGAGTGCGGCAGGCAATGTGGTTCCCTCCGGATTGCATCAGGCGAGAAGATTCAGGACCGGCGCGGAAGCCGGAGTCCCGTAGAGCGTCCTGAGCGAATAGCTGCGCGGATGAGGACTGGCTGCAGATTGCCGGGGCTCGGTGGTTGTCCAGTTTGCGCGCGGCGCCGCGTAGTCAGGCGCGTCGCCATGGCCGCCTTGTGGATCGCGCTGGGCGGTGAACTGCGCCAGGTCCAGCCCCCGATCCGCCAAGCGCCGACGGATCTCCGGCTCGATACCCCGGAGAGCTTCGGCATCGCTCTGGGTCGCGCAGGCGATCTCCACCCGGGCTGCTCCGTCGCGCACCTCCACGGCCACACGCAGTGTGGAGCCGGAGTCTCCTGACAGCTCAAGCTCGAAAGACTGGGTGACCCGGTCCAGAGCTTCCATCAACTGCGTCGGAACGCGCGCGGGGAGATGGGAGGTCTCATCCAGGCTCTGCGGGGTGAGCGGGGCTGCGTGGGACGGTTCTTCCGGCCTCGTTAGCGTGAACTGTGTTGGCGAAACGGGAGGCGCGATGTCTTCCCTGGGCTGCACAGAAGGGTTTGCTTCCTCTGTGAAGGCCACCGGTGCCGCGTGTTGGAATGGGGCCCGGAGCGTTGTGCCGTCAGCGGGCTCTGCAGACAGTCCAGTCTTCGGGACGAGCGGAGCTGCCGGGATTGGTGCCGGCGACAAGAGAGCGTCTGGTTCTCGGAGGACGGGTACCGTGGGCGTCGGGAGATCACTGCCCGCCGGAACGTCATCCAGGCGCCAGTAATGTGATGCCGGTCTCGACACCGAACTTACCGGTGTTCGCGGCGCGGCAGTTTCCTGGACGAGCACCTGCATTTCCGGCACGGGCGCGGCCTCGGCCGCGACAACCGGACTCACAGGCCCCTCGCCCACAGTGCGGCGGTAGGACTCGGTGGCCGGCTGCGCCCTGGTGCCCTGCGGTGCAGTATGAACGGAACGCTCTATGAACGCGGGCCGTATCAGGCCGGTCAATCGCAACGCTGATACGTGTCCCTCGGGGCGCGCTTCAGACCTCTGCCCGACGGTCTGGTGCAGGGCGCTCGCCCCCATGGCGTCCGGCAGAGTTTCACTGGCTTCGTAGCTTGGCCGCGTGGGGCTGGGCGAAGGGTGTGGCACGGGTTGCGGCGCGGACCGACGAGTCCCGTGGGCATGGGGCTGTATGCCGCGAACCGCCTGGGGCATGGGCTCACGCGGGAGCCGGGATGTGGCTGACGTGACGGCGGCCCCGTCCTGCGCTGAGGCACGGACATTGGACAGGGGCATTCCGGCAGGTCGCGGAAGCCGGCTATGTTCGGGCAGCAGTGCGCGCGCGGAATCGCCTGCCCGCATGCTGTCCTCCGTGGGCGCCGGCACCCGCGATGGAGGTGGGTTGAGCACCCGTGGTGGAGGCGCGTTCGACCCATAGTCCGGTCCGGGCTGAGCAACTGACGGCGCACCAACGGTCACTTGCGGCCGGGCGAAAGGGAACCCCAGCACACGCTGCTCCGGAATTGCGGGCGGATCGGCGAGAACTGGCGGGGAGGCGCCTGGGTCGATGGACGAAGCGATCTGCCTTGCGACAGCCGGCAACGCGGATTCGGTCAGCGGCGCCTCCGGGGTGGCAAGCTGATGCGTTGGCACTGCCACCCGCTGTTCAGACGGCGCCGGTTCTGCCTGAACAAGGATGTCGTGCGGTTGGGCTTCCCCCGCCGGACGGGGCCGAGGATGCGCGGACTCCCCGACCGGTCCCGGGTCAGGGAGCACAGGCGGTCTGAGCTGAGCCTGGGCTGGAGCAACGCGATCCTCGGCTCCGTCATGGGTGGTGGCCGGCCTATCGCCGACCGTTGCAGACTGGTCCCGTGGGATGGCTGCCGAGCCGGTTGGTGACGGGCGCGACGCTGGTTCCTCGAGGACCGGGGAGGGTGTGGGTCTGGTGATCACGGCGGAGTCCATCGCGACTGTGACTGCCGATTGCGCCGCGGGTTTGAAAGCCGGGCGAGTCACATCTCGATCATCACCGGGAAGATCGGGCACGGCAGATAGTGCCGTGGGCATTTGGGGCAGCTCTATCTCAAGCTGAATGCTACGTCCGAGTTGTTGCCGTCTGGGCGCTTGGGCTCTAGTCGGTACGGGCTGAAGGACGGCGGAAGTGTCTGGCACTGTTCGCAGCGGTGCGGCCCATGCCGGCTTGGACGGGGCTGGATCGTCCATGACCGTGCGTACCATCCGCGTCGGGGAGGGCGGCCGAGCTGGAGCGTCCCACGTGCTCTCAGGTGCGGTGGTCGTGGGCTGTGCTCCAGGTGCGGCTCGTGTTTCAACAATGGGCGCGGTCACAGACGCCGAGGATGCATTCGAAGCCCACCCCTGACAGGACACGGGTATCGGCCAACAGACAACCGGCAACGCGGATGCTGGAGTGGCCTGGGGGGCATCCGCATTCTGCGGGCTTTGGGCGTCTTCGGCTGATGCCGGCGCTCCGGCTTGCTCCGACGGGATGAGTATGGGGTCGAGTGTTGCAGCGCGTCCGGCGGGTGAGACAGGCGCCGGGCGCACCGGTCCGGTCAAGACGACCTGAGGCGAGGACGGTACGGGCAGGACGGGTGCTACAAACTGCGGGTTTTCGGGCACCCCTGTCACACGAGGGCCGTCCGGCGAGGGCCCCAGAACACCGAGGAGCATCGCCCAGGGCGTGGCATTCAAATGCAGTGTCAGGCCGGAGGGTACCATCGGTCTCGCTTCCTGCCGAGTTCAGAAGCCCAGACGCTCCCTGATCTTCGCAACGTACGCCCGGGTCTCGGAGTATGGTGGGATGCCACCATACTTGCGCACCGCACCGGGGCCCGCGTTGTATGCCGCGAGGGCCAGGTCGAGGCGTCCGAACTGGTCGATCATGTCCTTGAGGTGGCGCACCCCCGCATCCACGTTCTGAGCGGGGTCAAAGGGGTCGGAGACCCCATACTCCCGGCAGTTTTCGGGCATGAGTTGCATAAGGCCCATGGCACCGGCCCTGGAGACGCAGCGCGGGTTGAAGTCCGACTCTGCCCTGATGACTTCGCGCACCAGGTCTTCGCTGATTCCGTGCTTCGCAGCGGCCTGCCGGATCAGCGCTTCAATCTGTATCGGGCCCGCGGTTGAGGGCCGATCGTGAGTGCTCATCGCGGATGCAAGGGTAGTCGCGAAGGGCTGTTGCACTCCGGCGTCGGCAGTTGGGTCGGCCAAGGTCCCAAGTTGGGACCTGATCTCCTCGATGCGCGCGATTACCCCGTCGAGCCCGAGGGCCATGGCGGCTCCCCCTCCAGTGCGTGTTCGGTATCCGCGGCAGCCGGTCGGCGTTTCCCGGTCTCGTCCAGAGCTTTGCTCTCCTTGCGCCGCATGTGTGCGATGTGCATCTGGTGGGCCTTCTCGTGGAGCTTTTCCGCGGTTTTCAGCTCGCGCTGGGCAGTGACCGCCGCTTCCCGCGCACATTCGTGCTCGTAGGAAACTTGCTCCAGTTCTGCCTTCTTGCGGCGCCGGGCATCATCCAGCATCCGGCATCGGGCGTGGCCGGCTTGAAGCAGCATGAGTGGCAGGCATGGCGTTTCGGCACAGAGCGCTTCGGCCTGCGCCTGAAGTTGGCTGTCCACGGCATCCAGTTCGGAACCGGCGTGTTCCTTCCGGCGCGCAGCGTCGGCGAGCTCCTGCCTCGCCGCGTCCTGGGCGCGTTCACGCATCTTGAGCAGCGTCTCCAGGCCTGAACGAAACCGGGGCATCCGTTCCTCCATTCGCCGGGCCCTGGAGGTCCCGGTAGCCGGCGTAAGTGTCTGCGAATTGCTCGGTATCCTGCAATTTGCGTACCGTCTTGGCCGGAGACGGTTCAGGAATGCTCAGAATCTCCTCAAGCGCGCCGACGGTATCCTCGAAGGCAGTGCGTTCGTCTCGGGCCTGATGCAGGAAAACGTCTATGGGTGCCTTCAGCGTGATTGCACGATCCACCGCGGCGCTGGACCCGCGCACGTAGGCACCGAGATTGATGAGGTCTTCGGACTCACGATAAGCCGCGATGCATGCCCGGATCTCCCTGGCCATGCGCATGTGATGTTCATCGGCCACCTGGGGCATGACTCGACTCACGCTCTCAGGCACGTCAATGGCCGGAAAATGTCCGGCCGCCGCAAGGCGCGGGGACAGGATGATGTGGCCGTCGAGTATGGCCCGCACCGCGCTGGCCACGGGTTCATCCATATCATTGCCATCGACCAACACCGTGCAGAGGGTAGTGATGCTGCCGTGGTCGGAGTTTCCGCCGCGTTCGAGAAGGCGCGGCAGGGCAGCGAACACGGAAGGCGTGTAGCCTCCGCGGGTCGGTGGCTCTCCGGTGGCCAGACCGATCTCGCGCTGTGCCCAGGCGAAGCGGGTGATGGAGTCCATCATGAGCAGCACGTCGCGGCCCTGGTCCCGGAAGAACTCGGCGATGGCGGTGGCAACCTGGGCAGCCCTGATCACCAGCACAGGCGGCTGGTCGCCCGTGGCAACAACGACCACAGAGCGCTGCAGACCGGAGGGACCAAGTGAGCCCTGGATGAACTCGCCGACCTCGCGCCCACGTTCGCCGATGAGAGCGATGACATTGACATCGGCGCGGGCATTGCGGGCAATCATGCCTAGAAGGGTGCTCTTGCCTACACCCGGCCCGGCGAAAATGCCCATGCGCTGGCCCACGCCGCAGGTCAGCAGGCCGTCAATGGCGCGCACCCCCAGAGGCAAGGGACGGGAGATCGCCCGGCGCTGGAGAGCCGCCGGCGGCTCGCGTTCAACCGGTTGCGGCCGGGTGTCGAAGAGAGCAGGACCTTGGTCGATGGGCTCGCCGAGACCATCCAAGACACGGCCGAGAAGACAGTCCCCGACCTGGATCGTAACCGGCTCCCCGGTGGCGATGACCCGGCTGCCCACGCCCACGTCCTGAATGTCGCGGAAGGGCATGATCAGGAGACGGTGGCCTGAGAAGCCGACCACTTCGCAAGGCACGGGTTCGCAGCCTGCGTGGACTTCGAGCAGACACTTCTCCCCGACGCGAGCGGGTGGCCCCGCTGCTTCCAGGAGCAGGCCGGCGGAGCGCGTCACTGCGCCCACGGGCTGCACCAGCCTCAGGCCGGCAATGCGTTCACGGGCTGCTGTGAGGGCGCTCACGTCTGCGGATTCCCCTCGGTGAGACCGAGAGCCTGGCGGATGCGCGCCAGCTGGGTCTCGATGCGCAGATCAACCTCGCCGGCATCGCTGCGAATTACAGCCCCGCCGGGACTGAGGGACGGCGCGCACTCGACCTGCAGACCTTCGGCGCCGGGGAAGTCCGCAGCCAGCCTGGATGCCGCCGCGTCCAGTACTGCCGCGCAATCGGGATGCACGCGGACGGTTACGCCGGACGCCCCGCGCAACTGCTCGAGAGACTCGCGCACGGCACGGACAACCACCGCGTCGTCGCGGGGGATGCGCTCTCGGATGACCTTCTCGGCAGCGACTGCGCAGAGCTCGATAGCCTCACGTTCCGCCTCGTGCCAAAGCCGCATCAGTTCGGCCTCGAAGCTGTTGCGCAGGAGAGTCAGGAACTCCGCGAATGCTTCCTGTTGTGCGTCGGCCACGGCCTTGAGCGCCTGCTGCCGCGTCTCTTCCTCAAGCCGGGCAGCCGCGCGGCGCGCGTCGTCCAGCACTTGCTCGGCCTGCTCCTGGGCGCGGTCCAGTATCTCCTGTGCGCGGAGGTGGGCACTTGTGGGGTCCCTGGGCGAAGCTTCTGGGTGGTCCGGCTCGCTCCCGGTATCGATCTCGCCCGCAGAGATCCGGTCAAGCTCAAGCTCCGGGAGGTTTTGCTCCCACAGCCTGAACGGCGCACACGTCTGCAGTTCGTTTCCGGGCGGGGAACTCATCCCACATCACCTCCAGCCACCATCCGCCGGAGTTCATCGGCGAGGGCGTCGGGTCGCTCCCGCGCCATGCGCTGGAGTTCCTCGGCAAGACGCTGGTCCTCGCGCAGGGGAACGGTCACCGGGCCCTGCTCCGACTGTTCGGGGTCTGATGGTCCTTCGGCGGCGGCCCTGAACAATGCGGGCTGCATCGGGGCCTGAGCGGCGTACTGTTCGGAATCCATTTCGCTGTCGATGCGTGACGTCGAACGGCGCAGCTCGCTAGTAGAGCGGATGGCGACGGCTATCAGTACCAAGGCCATGAGCGCCGGAAGTCCGTGGCGCATGAGCAGCGCGAGGGTCTCCTGCCGTCTGCGCGCTGTCTGCTCAACGGCCATCTCTTTGGCGTCCTGGGCAGCGATCTCCGCCGACTTGAGTTTCAGGCGCTGCACGACGATGCTGTCGCCGCGCTCGATGTCGATGCCCGCTGCGGCGGTGAGAACATCTCGGGCGCGCTCGACGGCAGTCATCGGGAGACTGTCGTCCACCACTGCGGCCACATTGAGGCGGGTAATGCGGCCCGGACTGCGCTTGAGGTGGCGCGTGGTCTTGGAGAACTCGTACTCCCGCGTCTCCTCCGAAGACACGTAGTTGCCCGCGCCTTCCTCCACGCCTCCCGCCGCGCTGCCCGCGAGCGCCGAGGGTATTCCCCCCGCGCCGCCGCCCGCTGCGTTACCCCCCGTGTATCGCTCCTGGGAACTGTGCTCGCGGACGATGGCCCGGTCACGGGCGTTGCCGATGGGTTCCACCTTTTCCTCGCTGGTCTCTTCCGCATCCAGGTCAATATCCGCCTGGGCGCGCACAATGGTCATCTGCGGGCCGAACATTGCGTCCAGCATGGTCTGCAGTCGCCGGGTGAGGGCGTCGCTGTGGGCCTTGGCGGTCTCGAGGGTAGTCTCCGACATCGCCAGTCCCTCGTCACTGCCACCGTGGAGAACTCGACCGGTGGTATCGACGACGGTGACATTGTTCAGGTCCAGATCGTCCACGGCACTGGAGACAAGGTAGGCGATGCCGCGCACCTGTGAGCGCTCCAGCTCGGCGTTGCTGGCAAGTTCCAGGAGCACTGAAGCGGTCGGGCGCGCTTGCTCGCCGTAAAGAGTCTCGCGGGGTATGGACAGATGGACGCGCGCGGAATCGATCTGCTCAAGGGAGGCGATGGTGCGTTCCAGCTCGCCCTGCAAAGCACGCTGGAGGTTGATGTTGTTCGAGAAGTCGGTGCCAGGCAGGCCTGAGCGGTCGAAAACCTCGAAGCCTACACTATGACCGCGGGGCATGCCTTTGCCCGCCATCTTCAGCCGCGTCTCGTGCAAAGCCGTGGTAGGGACGAGGATTGATCCGCCGCCCGGAGACAGACGATAGGGCACTTTCTCGCGTTGCAGTTCCTCGACCACTTCGGCGGCGTCCTCCTGGGCCAGTCCGCTGTAGAGAGTGGCGTAGTTCGGGCGGGAAGACCAGACGCCCACCACTCCGAGCCCGATAAAGGTGCTCGCGAGGGCGATTGCCAGGGCGATCCGCTGGCGGGGTTCGAGATTTTCCCAGGCGGCGCGAAATTGCTCCAACATGGCTCCTCACTCGGGCGCTGTCCTGTCCGTGAGGCCGGAACCTGCAGCTAGACCTGCAGCCTGCTGATCTCCTGGTAGGCCTGCACGGCCTTCTGCGTCACGTGCACGGTAAGCTGCAGCGCAAGGTCGGCCTTCTCCACTGCGGTGACGACCTGGCTCAGGTCCCTGGTCTGCCCCGTCGCGAGTTGGGTGACCTGCAGGCCGGCTTCGCCCTGGAGGTCGTTGACCTGCCGCACGGCCTGGGTGAGGCGCTCGAGAAACGGTTCATCAGACCGAGCGACGCCGTTCTGGCCAGGCTGCCCCGTCTGCGCCGGCTCCTTGACTGGCGGCGCTGGTACCTGGAACTCGCGAAGAGAGCTGCCGATTCGCACGGCGATTCACCTGCGGCCGGGCCGCTACCTGAGAATGTCCAGCGTGCGCTTGGCGATCTCGCGCCCGGTCTTGAGCGCGGATGCGTTGGCCTCGTACGCCCTGCCCGCGGCGACCAGGTCCACCATTTCGAGGGGCAGGCTGACGTTGGGGCGTTCCACGTATCCGTCAGCGTTGGCCGCGGGGTGGTTCGGCTCGTGGACCAACATCCCGGGCGACCGGTCTTCACGGATCGCCAGCACACGAACTCCGCCGCCCTCATTCGAAGGCGGCCCGAAGCCCCCGGCGCGTTTCAGCTGGTCGGCCAAGAGCACCACTTCGCGTCTCTTGTACGCGGTGCCCGGTGCGGCGGTGGAATCCACATTGGCGATGTTCTGGGCGATCACATCCATGCGGACGCGCTCCGCGCGCAGGCCGGAACTGCTGATGTCGATGGATCTGAAGATGCTCATCCGCGTCCGCCTCCAGTGATTGCTGTGCGCAGCATGCCATACTGCCTGGCGAGAATCCGGGTGAGCGCCTCGTGATGCAGACTAGTGATCGCGAGGTCGGTGAGTTCGCCCTCGACGCTCATGCTTCCAGGCGTTCCGCCGGCGCCGGGCTGCGTCCGAATGCGGGGCTGGACGGCTTCGATCTCGTGGGGCCCCGCGCTGCCGTCCGACAGTTCGGTCTCCCGCTCAACCGCGCGCTGCAGGGCCTCCTCGAAATGTACGCGGCGCGGACGGTAGCCGGGGGTCTCGAGATTGGCCAGGTTGGATGCGATAGCCTCGTGGCGTCGCGAGAGGCCGCTAATGGCCTTTTCGACGGCTGCGCTGGAGATTTCGCGAAGCATGGTAGTTGGCGATGTTACGCCCGGGGAAAACCAGCGGACCCCGAGCCCGGGATGTCACTGGGGATCCACTCTGCAATCGGTATGCCAGGGATCAGCGGAGGGACTATCTACGCTCGGCAGCTGGTGTACTGCGGCTCCAGTTGCCCCCGCGACGAGTGCTGGCAGTTGGGATGCCCAGGCTCTCGCGGTATTTGCTAACCGTGCGGCGAGCAAGCCCGAAACCCCGTGCCTGCATGGCCTGAACCAGTTCATTGTCGGTCATCGGGGCGTTGGGGTCCTCGCTGTGGATGATCTTCGCGAGAGTGACTTTCGCGGGGAGGGCGTCCTCGAAGAAAACGTCGAAGGGCAATACCTCGCCGTCCGGGAGCATGACCGTCTTCCCACGCGTGGCGCGGCAGATGGTGGACTCGTGCATGCGCAGGCGCTGAGCGAGCTGCTTCTTGGTGAGCGGGCGCAGTCCGCTGGGGCCGTATTCCAGGAAATCGCTCTGCTCCTCGAGCAGGGCACGGGTGACCAGAGCGATGGTGGCGTGACGGTGAGTCAGGTTGTCGATGAACTGGCGGGCCTCGTTCACCAGACGGCGGATCGCCTGCATGCCCGCGTCCTGGCCGCGCACTGCGGAAGTGGCGCGAGCCAGGCCTTCGTAAGTCTGGGAGATGCGGAGCGCCATTGCCCGGGCAAGAGGCACACACACGCGCAGGCAACCATTGTCCATTTCCACCACAGCATCCGGCAGCTTGGTTGGGACTAGCTGAGCTTCCAGACGGTGCGGCGGCTGGTACAGGTCAGCGGGGTACGGATGGAAGTGCTCGGCAATGAAAGTCAGGAACGGGGCGCCTCGGCGGTCCTGAAGGGTCTTTAGCAGACGAGGATCGCCCGAACCCAGGGCCTGGCGCAGTCTGTTGTCGATGAACTCCCGCAGCCCCTCGGGAGCCTGCCCGGGTGCCAGCCGCTCGAGTTGCAGGAGCAGGCAATCGACGAGATCGCGGGCTCCGATCCCGGCCGGCTCCAGGGAACGCAAGTGCGCGATGGCCTCCTCCACCCGAGCGACGGGGATCTCCATCTCCTCGGCGAGACTGACCGCGTGAGCAGGCAGATACCCGCGTTCGTCCAGGCTCTCGATGAGGTACTCCACATGGCGCAATAGGGCGCCGTGGCAGGTCGCACGCGCCTGCAGCAGGAGATCATCCCGCAGCGAGACAGGATTCGCACAGCGCGCGAGAGCGTCTTGCTCCTCGGCGTCTGCGACGGGCTGGAAGACTGGCCCCCAGAGATTTGGCGCCGCGAGCTCAAGCGCCGGGTTCGTCTCCAGTTCTTCGCGAATACGGTCCTCGAGGCCCTCCTGTGACATCTCCAGCAGAGCCGCCCGCGCCACTAGTTGCGGCAGTACGTTGACCTGTGTGGTCACGCGCAATTCCTGGCGGAGCTCCATCGTGGCCATCGGTGATCAACTCCCGGTCGTTGTGTGGCTTCCGGCGGCCGAGTGCAGGCCAACAGGCCACCCGTTCGTCTTTTCGGCGCCAATGGAGCGAACTTGAGAAAAAAGTGGGCAACAACTTGGAGCCCTTTGTTCGGGGCACGGGAATTGCAGGCGACTGGAGCGGATTCATCGTATCCAGGCCAGACTCTGAGAAAGGCGCGCGACTGTGAACGCATCGCAAAGCGCTGACTCGACGCTACAAGCCGCGACCATTCTGAGTCTGCTCGACCCAGACCTGGTCCAACGCGTGCGCGCCGGGCTGACTGAGAACCAGCGCGCACGTCTGGATGCGGCGCTTGAGCAGGTGCGTCGTGCGCCTGATGAAGAGCGGATCCAACTCGTGCGTTCCTTCACAGATGAGCGTCGATGGCAAGCGCGCCAAGTCAATGCTTCGCCGCAGGCAAGTCGGGTGGAGACCCCGAAGCGTGCCGAAGGCATGTCCGTGCATGAGCCTGGGGAGGACACCGACCGCCTTCCGGTGGCGCCACCCGAGCCACCCAGTTTCGCCTTTGTCACGCACGACAGTGCCCCGCACGTCGCCACATGTCTTGCGCGGGAGATGCCCCAGATTGCCGCTCTCGTGTTGCAGCGCGTATCGCCGGAAGTGGCCCGGGCAGTCCTCAAGCACATGCCCGATGGTCTTTGTGGAGATGTTGCCGTGGCGCTGGCTCACGACGCACCGGCTCCGGCGCCGGGTGCGCTCGGATGCATCGCCCGGGCGCTGGAGAAGGAAGTGGGTCGGCTCGTGGCCCGAGACCAGCGCCGCCGACAGGGTATGCTCACGGTGGCGCGAGCGCTGGCGGCTTCCGAGAGCGAGCAGGTGGCGCGAGAAGCTCTCCACGCGCTGGCTGAGCGAGATGAGAACCTGGCTCATAGCGTGGCGGCGCTACTGGGGTTTTCGCTGCGCGAGTCCCCGTGCCCCGGCGAAGGATCGGACGACGAAGCGCCCCCTGAGCTGTGCGTATTCAGCAGCGTTATTCCCGCGCCGCAGTTGCAGGTTGTCCCTGACTGCTGACTGCCGACATTGGAGGCGCCGCGTTGCCTTGTGCATTGGTCGCTCGCCCGTATGATCTTGCGAACCCACCGCTCCTGACGCCCTCCGAAGAGGCCGCTGCGATGCGCAGGGCATCTGCGCTTGAGCGTGCCCTCGCAGACCTTGCGAGCGCCTATCTTGCGCAACCTGTGCGAGCCTGCTTGACACGGCTTGCGGACCCTCGCGAGGCGGCGTTGGCGGCAGGGGAACTTGCGTGGTTCGCACCACGGGACGGCTTTGGGTGTGAGTTGCCGCGAGTTGGGGTCTGCCCCGGTCTGTGCGGCCAGTTCGCGGCGCGGATGGTCGGTGCGCGCGAACGTCGCGCTGACCGGGAGCTGACGGAGGTGGAACGGGAACTGGTCGGGCTCCTGTGTGGACAGGTTGCGCCGGGTTGCCTTGCCGCATGGGGCTGGACGGCGCCGCAGCCCGGCGCCTGGGTCACCAGCGGCAATCCGGCCAAGCCTGACCCTCGCGCCGGACTGCTGCTGCAATTCGAGGTGGGCCTGGATGGGCAGGCAGGCACGCTGGGGTTCTGGCTGCCGGCGGATATTGTGCGTGAGCAACCCGCTTCCGTGGCCAGACGTGGAATCGTGGCCAATAGTCCCGCGGCGCAGGAAGTTCAGCAGGCCACCGTGCGCGCGACGGTGGTTCTGGGTACTTGCCGCCTGACGCTTGCAGCTCTGGCGGCGTTGAAGCCCGGTGACCTCATTGGCCTGGGCACACCTTCGGGAGCCCCGCTAGAGATGCGCATACAGGGCCGCGCGAAGCTCCATGTGCGGCCCGGGCTCTGCCGGGGGAGAATTGCGGTGCAAGTGCTCGGTGACCAAGCTCCCGAGTGTGAGTTTCGCGAGCACCATCCCGGCGACCGATCGGTTGTGGCGGCTTGAAGGGTTCTGTGCAGCGGGTGGCGAATTATTTCCCGGCTGAAAACGGGACTACCCGAGCGCAGAAGCTCTTGGAGGGACAAGAAATGGTCAAGGTCGGCATCATCGGGATGGGTTTCATCGGTCAGCAGCATTTCCAGACGTGGGCGGATGTTGATGGCGCCCAGGTGGTGGCGGTTGCGGATAAGCAGGTGGAAAAAGTGGCGGCGGCTGCAGCGGCGGTCGGCGGCAATGTGGGCGAAGCAGCGGCGCTGGATCTGTCCGGCGTCCAGCGCTTCACAGACGCCGACGACATGCTGTCGGCCGGCGGCTTCGACGTAGTGGACATCTGTCTGCCCACCACCCTGCACGCGTTGATGACCAAGAAAGTCTGCCAGGCTGGTTTCCATGCCATCTGCGAGAAGCCTATGGCTCTGTCACTGCAGGAGTGCGACGAGATGATTGCGGCAGCTGAGGCCAATGACCGGCTGCTGTTCATCGCTCAGTGCATCCGCTTCTGGCCGGAGTACGAGGTCCTCGCGAGCATGATCCGCAATGGGGACCTCGGGCGACTGGTAAGCATGAAGTTCACCCGCGTATCTCCTTCGCCATTCTGGAGCCAGGACGGCTGGCTCAACGATTCCTCCAAGAGCGGCGGCGCGCTCCTGGACTTGCACGTTCACGATGCGGACTACATCATGTCGGTCATGGGTATGCCCAAAGCGGTCTTCTCCCGCGCCGGTCACATGGCGCCGGATGGCCCGAAGGTTGACCACGTGATGACCCACTACATCTACGACGATGTTGCCGTGTTCGCCGAAGGCGGCTGGGCCATGCCCCCGACCTATCCGTTTGAGATGGCCTACGAGGTCCTGGGGGAGAAGGGCTGTCTCAGGTTCTCCACCTCTCACGACCCCATGCTTTCCTTCCACCCGGCAGAGGGTGAGCCGGTGACCCCCGAGTACAGGGCGACCACCGGGTACATGCAGGAGCTCGAGTACTTCGCAGCCTGCATTGAGAACAACCAGGTGCCGACTCGCGTCACGGCTTTCGACGCGCGCGAGGCGATCCGCCTGATCCTCGCGGAGAAGGAATCCATCGAGACGGGGCAGATTGTGGAGCTGTAGCCCCCCTCAGAGCGGGAACGAAACGGCCCAGTCCCTGAGCAGGGGCTGGGCCGTTGTTACTTCCGGCACCACATGTGCCTATCCGTGACGCGCAGTCTCGTCCCTCACCATGAGCCCGAAGCGGTTGCCCTCCGGGTCTTCGCAGTGGACGAGATAGCCCACGCCGGTGATGGCCATCTTCCCGGTGAGTAGCTTGCCACCGGACCTCAGGACGCGCGACATGTACTCGTCCAGGTCGGGCACGTCGATGGTGTTGAAGGGAACCGTGTCACCTTCAAACTTGCCGCCGATGCCGCCGTCAATCCCCGGCTCGTCTTCGGGGCCGGTCTGGACTATCCAGTAATCACCGCCTCCCCAGGTGGTTACGGTCCATCCAAGGGCATCGGAGTAGAACTGCGCCAGCGCCTCTGGCTTATCGGCTGGAATGTGGAAGTGCACAGGTCTGGGCATCGCCCCAACCTCTCTTATGTGTTCGGCCTGTGGCTATTGCGCCGGTTTGATCCAAAGCACTCGGAACCCGAAGCTGTCCAGCGGGAACTCCATGATTCCTCCGTCTTTCACCGGCATCTGGACCTCGGTAATGAGGTCGGTAGCGGTCACGTGTGCCGGCAAGGCCAGACCCTCCAGGTCCAGGTCCACAACGGCGTCGGCCTCGGCGCCTCCAAGATTGGAGACGACCACCACCGCCCCTTCCTCGGCGCGGGACCAGACGCTGGCCATGATCTTTTCGTTCGGGCCCAGCGTAACGTAGTTCTCCTCCCAGTAGGGGATGAAGACGGCCTTGTCGCGGCCGAAGGCTTCCATGCCCTTCCAAAGCTTCGATTCCAGCTCGAGATTGCCGCCGAGACTGCCGCGCACCAGGACGTCGTGCAGGAGCGAGAATGCCAGGGCTTCGCGGTAGGTGTAGGGTTTCTCGTAACAGAGCAATTCGGCGGGAACGCCCCACTGCCGGCCCATGAACTCGCAGCGGAAGGCGTCCAGCGGCAGATGATCCAGCGGGTTGGAGCCCCGCGGAATGCTGCCCAGCTGCTCGCCGTCCCAGTAACTCGTGGCCCAGCTCAGGGTGGGGATGGTCATACAGGTGGACTGATGCACGTTCACCTGGCCGTCGGGCTTGCGGGCCTTGATGAGGGTGTACAGGCGGCGCATCATCTCGCGGGTGGCAAGGATCGGGTAGGTGGTGCCCACCGTTCCGTCGCCCTTGTCATAGCCGCAGCCGTGCTCGGTATTGCGGCACCCCCAGGGGTTCGCGGTCCCGTCCAGATAAACGCCATCGATGTCGTACTCGTCCATGACCCTGGCGATCCCATCGGCCATGAAATCCTGCCACGGGCTGTTGTAGCAGACGATGTAGGCCTTCTGTTCGGGGAGCCGATGATACCCGCCGGAGAGGGGAGCGACCAGACATTCGTTGGCGTACAGGTCCCACTCCGGCGCGATGTTCGAGATCTCGTAGCCGAAATACAGGAGCAACTTCATGCCCCGCTCGTGGCAGGCTTTGACCAGTTTGTGCAGTCGTTCCCCGTGGGTGGTGCTGGTGTAGTTCTGGATGTCCGTCCAGTGCTCGTGGAAGCAGATGGTGCGGACCCCGAGGGAAGCGAGGCGGTCCAGCATGGTCTTCTCCTCGCCGGGCAGGAACAGGCTGAAGCCATAGCCCCACTTGCCGTTGATGACCTTGCCGTTGTTCGCCACGGCGCCCAGGCCTTTCTCGGGATGGGTCATGCGTTGGCTCGCGTTGGGGTCCAGGTTGTCCAGCCGGTCCAGGAGCAGCGTGTGTTCATCAACCAGCGCAGGCTGGGTGAGGTCGAAGGACTCCCGGGGAATGTCGGAAATCCGGATGTCGTCGATGGCGAACTCCGAGGGAGATGGCCCGAGGATCAGCACGGAGTCGGCCAGATCGCCCCGAACAGTGCCCTTGTAAGCCTGTTCGGCGACTTTCACGCCATCGATGAAGATGCACGTCTTATCGCCCCAGGTGAAGGCCACGTGGTGCCACTCGTCCTGCTTCAGCGGAGCATGGGAGGGCAGAACCAGCGGGTGGTCGCCGTCCTGCCGGTAGTAGACGCGCATTCCCCGGTCGTCGATGTTCCAGTAGAAGCCCACACGGTTCCCGTTGGAGAGGGTCAACTCAAAGAGATTGCGGTTCAGACTACCGCGGCTGGAATCGGCGGGCACATTTTTGGGCTGGGTATCGAAACCGGGCTTGACCCAGGCTTCGAAGGTGCCCTGATCCAGTCGGACTGTGCCCTCGCCGGGGTATGACAGTGTGGCGGGTTCGCGCCACGGGGTGTCCTCGATGCCGTAGTTTCCGGCATGACAGATGCGGTAATCCCAGACGTCGGGCTTGAGCGGTTTCACCGGCGTGGCCTGGAAGCCAAAGCTGTACTTGAGCGGTGCAGCCTTCATCCCGCCGCGCACCATGTTCACCCGCAATGTCACCACGCCCGCGTCGCGGGTGATCTCGATGGCTTTGTTCGGGTCGTCGAGAACGAAGCCCTGGTCGGACTCCGAGAACCACGCCAGACCGCGGTCATTGTCGCCCAGCCAGATGAAAGGCTTGAATGCACTGGTGAACCCTTCCGGGGGCAGGTTCCCGGCGTTCTTCGTGCTCCCCCAGCGGCCGGGGTAGTAGTAGAGATACTTCGCGTGCTCTTCTTTGATGGGGATGATGAGGCTGACCTGATCGAGCTGGCGAACGCGGGAGGGCTTGATCTCGAAGTCGGAGATCACCATGCCGTCATACTCCACGGATGCGGTGCCCTCGCAGATGATCCCGTCGGCCTGGGCCGAGGTGCCGATCCGGGCGACGTGGGGTTTGGCTTCAATGGTTCTCATCTCATCGTGGGGCTTCCAGACGGACTCCCTGCCGTCGGCAACCACCAGAACGGTTACCGGCCCCGCAAGGATGTCCTCGCTCGCGCTCACGGCCTGGGAGGGGAAGGGCAGTGGACCGAAGGCGTAGTCCCGTCCCCAGACGCGAACGTGCTCGCCCTCGAGTTCAACCGGCGTCCACGGAGCGAGTACCTCGGTGCTTCTGCCCTCCTGCGATCCCAGCCACTCGGGTTTCGCCGGGACAGTGACGGGCACTGTCTGAGTGTGGAGAATGCCGCCCTTGCGGCCAATCGCCGCCAGTTCCAGGCTGTAGTCGCCCGGCGCCATCTCTCCGACCCGGTACGTGCTTGTATACTTCGGCGCCTGGCCCTCTCGCTTGAGGTTGCGGGTGTCCAGTTTTTCGCCTGCGGCGTCCTTGAGCGTGGCGCGAACCGCCGCTCCCTGCGCGAAGGCCCCGACGCCGGACAGGTCCACATCCACGTCGAGTTCGCCCTTGAGGAAGTAACCGTGCAAGGTAACCTGCATGGGCGGCGGTACCACCAGCGGCGCGGTGGCCCGATACGCGACGTTGCCGCGGTCAGTGACGGTCATTGTCGCCACGTACTGCCCAGCGGCGGTGAATCGCACGTCCACCGGGAGTTCAACGCCGAGCTTGATCGCGGCGCAGGCATTGCTGCCGGGGTGGAGGGCTTTGTCGATGCCCACCGGTTCGGGCTGACCGTCTCTGATGCCGGCGACGGACAGTTCCGCCTGGGCCGGCACAGCGGCGCACCAGGTGCCTGCGAAACTGACCTTGTCGGGCGCAAGATCCGCCGGGCCGGACACCTGCACACTCGGGGCTCCTTCCGCGAAGGTCAGGGCTCCAAAGCATCCAGGTTGGTGGAGCCCGCCCTTGATGTGGCCCCAGGAGGCGATTGAGGTCTCGGGTGTCTTGCAATCCCAGGCGAAGTTCGCGCGCCAGACGTCGCCGGGCTTCGGCGCCTCAACGCCCAGGTCAGTGAAGGGAATGCGCATCTCCAGCGACCAGTGGTCGCGCCCCACGGAGGCCGCGCAGGTCCAGTCGCCGTTCCAGGCCCCGTCCTGCCGAATGGAGTCCCATTGGTTGCCCACGGAATTGACGATCAGCTGCTTGTACTCCCCATCGCATAGCGGGTCCAGGAAGACCTCGAAGGCATCGTCCTCCCAGACGGCGCCATCGCGGACGGTCACTGCGGCAACGGGCCTCTTCCCGGGTGGCAGGGGGAGGCGCGCGGCCACGTACAGGGCAGCGTCATCACGTGAAAGCCAGACTGCGGGCTGTCGGGAAGCCAGGTTGCCGCCGGCGATATCTACGAACATCCAGGGCGAACTGGCGCCACTCCACTCGCCGTCGCCGATGGCGCCGTCAATCACGGGGGCGGTTGCCACGGGGACGGACAGCATGGGACCGTCCGTTGCAGCAAGGCAGGTGCCCGAGAGAAGAATCGCAGCCGTCATCCACGGTCGTGCACGCGTACTCATCGTCCTCACTCCCGAACTCGTCATGTCAGTCGTCATCTCCAGGATACCTATTCCCGACGAGCGGGCGCGAACCCTTTGCCCTTCTTCACCGCGGGGGGTATATTACGACGACGGTGAGGAGAGCCGGACCGGTCGTGAATGCAGACAGAGCCCGATTCTGCGAGGTGCAGCGAGTTGAGCAACCTGGGTCAGTGCATTGCATCAGCCGTGCGCGAAGCCATGGATGACGGGCAGACTCCGGGGGCCGTTGCGCTTGTGGGGCGTGGCGATGATGTGCTGTTCCACGCGGCCTTCGGCGACCGGATGGTTGCCCCGGAACGCCGGCCGATGCTTCCGGATACTATCTTCGACCTGGCGTCGCTGACCAAGCCGGTCTGCACCGCCACGTGCGTTATGCAGCTTTTGGAGCAGGGGAAGCTGGTTCTCGCGGACCCGGTCAGCCGGTTCATTCCAGGCTTTTCGCGGCACTATGGGGACAAGGCCACAATCCGCCATCTGCTCACCCATAGTTCCGGCCTGCAGGCATACCGAAACTTCCTGGAAACCATGGGCACGGATGTACCGGCCGAACAGCGGCGGCCCCTGGCCATTCAGGACATCTGCGCGATGGAGCCCGCCTATCCCACGGGGACCCGGTTCATGTACACCTGCCTGGGCTACATCGTGCTGGCTTCGGTTGTGGAAGCAATCACCGGCGAGCCGCTCGATCAGTATGCGCGCAGGCACATCTTCGAGCCGCTTGGAATGGCTGACACAGGCTTCAACCCCGGCCCGGAACTCGTCGAGCGTTGCGCGGCCACGGAGCAACTTCCCGACGGTGTGCTGGTCGGAGTGGTGCATGATGAGGCCGCGCGGTTTCTCAACGGAGTTGGAGGGAATGCCGGGCTGTTTTCCACCGCGAGCGATCTGAGCCGTTTCATGCGCGCAATGCTCAACCAGGGCGAATGGCGTGGTGTGCGAGTACTGTCGCCGCTTTCCACGGCCCTGATGATGTCGGCGCAATCCCAGATTCCCGACGGGGTTCGGGGGTTGGGCTGGGATGTCTCCAGCCCCCACACACCGGGCCCACGAGGCGACCTGTTTCCGCCTGGGACCATCGGGCACACCGGTTACACCGGCACGTCAATCTGGGCTGATCCGGCAAGCCGCACCTATGCGATCCTGCTCACCAACCGGGTGCATCTCGGCCGCGACAAGGACGTGGGACGGCTCCGGCGGCAGGTGGCCAATATCGTGGCCTCTCACGCGGTGCCCTCACGACGCTTCGTCATGGCCGCACCGGCTAATCCCGTGCGCACGGGGCTGGACGAGTTGCGGGATTGCCGATTCGAGGCCATCCGTGGCATGAAGCTGGGGCTGGTGTGCAATCACACCTCCATCGACGGATCGCGCAAGCACTTGTTGGACCTGCTTCTGTCAGCGCCGGATGTGGAGGTCTGTGCGATCCTGTCGCCCGAACACGGCTTCGCGGGACTGCTGGATGAGCTTGTGCCTTCGGAGATCCACGAGACCGGCCTGCCCATCCACAGCCTGTACGGCGAGCACCAGTCGCCTACGCCGGAGATGCTGCAGGGGCTGGATGCGCTGGTGTATGACATCGCGGATATTGGCGTACGTTTCTACACCTACACCACCACCATGACGCTCTGCATGAAGGCCGCGGCACAGGCCGGGATGCCGTTCTTCGTGTTGGACCGACCCAACCCGATCAACGGGACGGACGTGGAAGGCCCGGTACTGGACAAGCCCTTCGGTCTGCTGTCGGCCTGGCACCCGATCCCGCTGCGACACGGTCTCACGTCGGGGGAACTCGCCCTATGGTCAAATGGGGAGTATGAGATCGGCTGCGACTTGCGGGTCGTCAACTGTGCTGGGTGGCGGCGGGACCAGTGGTTCGATCAGACCGGGCTGCCCTGGGTGAACCCCTCGCCCAATATGCGGAACCTGAAGCAAGCAATTCTGTACCCGGCCACGGGCACGCTGGAGGCGACCAACATTTCCGTGGGTCGCGGCACGGACACGCCCTTCGAGGTGCTGGGCGCGCCGTGGATCGACGGATCGAAGCTGGCGCGAAGGCTCAACTCGGAGGGCGTGGATGAACTCACTTTCACACCCATTGAGTTCACTCCAAACACCAGGGAGTTCGTTGGAGAGCAATGCGGGGGCGTGTACATCATGCTGGGGGATCGCACGCGTTTCAAGCCCGTGACGGCGGCGGTGCAGATCGCCCGGGCGCTGCGAGAGCTGTGGCCGGAGACCTTCAACTACCGCAAGCTCACGCACCTGCTGGGGAGCGCGCCAGCGGTGGAAGCTGTGGGGGAACTGCAGCCCGTGGACGAAATCGTGAACGCGTGGCAACCGGGCCTCGAGGACTTCCTCAAGCGCCGGGGGCAGTATCTTCTGTACGGTTAGGCACGGTCATGCTCCCGTGGGCCAGGGCTCCCAGGTTTCGGCGAATCGCGGCTCTTCCCCCCGGAGGATGGCTGCGAAGTCGAGAAGACACTTGCGGGCATCGCCCAGAGGGTAGTAGAAGGCGTCCCAGTTCTCGCTGTCCTCGCCGTCGTGATTGGGCAGGACGTAGCTGAAACGGTGCGCGTATGAAAGTTCCCGGTACGCCGCTCCGCAGCGCGCCTCGATGTCCTCCAAGTCTGTGAGGGACAGAATCCCCTTCTGTTTCTGGGTCCGCCGCAGGAGCTTCCGGCGCATGATGTCCGTCACCAGCTTCTCGACGTGATCCGGCGCCTGTTCGCGGAGATACTCCAGTTCGGCCCATGATACGGGCGACAAGAAGACGGTGACGAAGTCGGTCCCGGCCAGTTCGGGGACGCTCATGAGCGCAGTCGCGATGTACGGATTGCCCTCGAAGAACGCGTCCTTGCCCGCGCGTAACACTGCGCGCAGGTCTTCCAGCGCGAGGGCCTGCACGTCATTGCGGACATCCAACACCACATAATCTTCTTTGGCCCGGAGGCTCTCCAGGTAATCTCGAGAGCGGAAATGGTATGTGACGCCATCTACCTCCCCCGGCCTGGGGCTGCGACTGTTGTACAAGACTGGCTCTTCCGTGTTCTCCAGGAGCTCCGGGTAGAACTTGCGGATTGCTTTATTCAGCGGGCTCTTGCCGATGCACGACGGTCCCGAGAGAATGATGAACCTCGCCAGAGATATCTCCCCCTCAGACGACGGATAGCAGTATATCTCAACTTGATTGACGCAAATTAGACTTATTTTTGAGCAATTTTGTCGTTGACTTGTGCCTGCCAGTTGACTAGCATTTTACTCAGCGGCGACGGTTCTCGCAATCATCACGTATTGCTCGGCTTTCCATAGGCACGATGCCAATGGACACTCGGAGTGGCTAACGCTGCTGCGCTGGAGGATTGAGGAGTGCCATGCCGAGACTACCGCTGTTGCTCTGCATTGTGATTGCCCTGTCTCTTGCTGTCAGCGCCTTCGCACTGCCTTTCATCAACCCCCCCGAGGACAACGCAACACCCGACGAGTGGAAGACTCCGTTCCCTTACCAGCGTAACGCCCTGCTGGATTTCGTCACCAGTCCGGCCACCTGGCCATCGGACCCGGACGGGCCCACGGGCTCTGTGGACCTCATACCCGGACCGGACTACCATCTTGAGGGTTGGGACGACTCGGAACTGTTCCCGTCCGACTGGTTGCTGATCGACGGGGATTATGTGTGGGCCGAGACGGTACCCGGCCTGCCCGGCAACCGAACCGGCATCCTGGTCTTCGACAACTCCTCGGGCAACGACCCGCTGATGGCGAGCTTCACGTGGCATCTGGACAACTGGCCGGACCCGAGACTGCAGAAGGACATCTGGTCCGAGCTGATCTGGTTGCAGACCGGAACGGAGACCTCGCTGGGCGTTGGGATCATTGCGCCGGACGGACACGAAGTCACGGACATGTGGTATTTGTTCGACCCCGCATCGCAGCTGCAGGATGGCTGGCTCATCAACGACGGCTATGCCAGGATTGAGCCTAACCCGCCTTGGGAAGAGATCGTCCTGAGTGTGTCCGTGGCCCCGGGGGAAGCATTCTTCATGGACTCGTGGCACACCGCGACGGAGTGTGTTCCTGAACCGGGCACGATGGCGCTCTTCGGGCTTGGCATCGCCGGGCTCATCTGCTGGCGACGTCGGAAGGCGAGTTAGCAGCGCAGACCCGGTCAATAAACAGGCGGCCGCGTTCCACAATGGAGCGGCCGCCTGCGCGCGTCTGCCAGAAGAACCTCCCGCTAACCCTCGCGCGGCCCAACCGTGGACAGGTCGATAGGCTGGAACCCAATGAGTTCGGCGGGCGAGCCGGGCTTGAGGCGGAAATCGCCCTTCTCGGGAGCTACGAAACGCGGGTCCGCGAAGATGCTGGTCGTGTCGTGGCCCCGCTTACGCCACTGGGCGATGGTTCCCGGCCCCATACCCGTCGGCTTCTTGCGCACATCCCAGTACAGGTTCTGGTTGATGCTGAAGGTGTCGCCCTCCCAGTTTCCGCCGAAGAAATCCCCGTGGTCGATGAGGACGATATTGCGCTGGAAGAAGAGGGTGATGTGCTCCTCATTCCGCGTGCGTGCGACCATGTTAGACTGGTCGAAGGCGAAGATGTTGTTCTCGATCACGTTCTCGCGACCGTAATGCTGATGGAACCCTCCGGTCTTGGTGTTGTAGACGATGTTGTTCGCCAGAATAATGCCCGTGCTGCCCTCATCTGTATACAGCCCCCAGCCGCCGTAAGTGTCGGATGAAATATCATGAATGAGGTTGTGGCAGACCCGTGTGCCGGGGGATACGCCCAAGGTGTAGACGCCGCCCATGTCGGAAAGAACGCCCTTGCCGATATGGTGGATGTGGTTGTACTCGATCACGTTTCGGGCTGCGCTGGAGGGCTGATATCCCCATGACCAGCCCACGGAGACTCCGGTGTAGTACAAGTCGTGGATGTCATTGTGCACCACCTGATTGTCGCTGCTCTTACCGATCCAGACGCCCACCGCGCTGTGGAAGATGCGTCCGCAATGATGGATCTCGCAGTCGGCGACAGTGGTGAAGCCACTGCCTTCATTCATCTTCACCCCGCCGGCGCCCAAGTCCCACAGATGGCAGTGGGAGACAAAGTTGGAGCGGCAGCCCGCCCCGAACTCCACGGCGTATGTGCCCGCGTGAGAGACCTCGCACCGGGATATCCAGCAGTGAGTCGCGTTCTCGGCATGGATCGCCGCGGGCACCGATACAGCCGCCTGGGACATCCCGGCCATGTCCTCTGGAAGCGTCCATTCGGTGTGGGAGAAGGTGATCCCCTCGAAACGGATGTGACTGACTGGGCGTTTCTCGGTGCCTTTGAGCACGACGAGTTGCTCAAGCCTGGGAGCGACCACATGCGCGCTCTCCGGCTTCTCGCCGCGCATGGGCAGGTATGCCAGCTCGCCGGAATCGGCATCGAGGTACCAGTCGCCCGGCACGCCGAAAGCCTCGCGCACGTTCTCGGCATAGTATCGCGATCCGGCGCCGTGGTGATCTCGGGTCAGGCGGAAATGGCTCTGCTTGGCGAGTTCCACCAGTCCAGTGGACTCGTCGAAGGACACGATGGGCAGGCGCGACTCGGTCCACAGGTGCAGGGCGAGGATCTCCACGTCCTGGATGTTGTGCCAGGGACGGATGTCGCCGGGCTTGCAGATGAACCGGCGCTGGCCTACGTTCCACTGAGTCTCGGGGGTGACATCAGGCAGGGATGCGATCTCGTAGAAACCCTCGCGGGGCAGGCGCGGGCGGGTGCGCCGCTGTCCGTTGACGAAAAGCTGGGCAAAGCGCCACTTGCCGCGCTTGACTCCCGGTACGCGCGTAACCCATACTCTCTTGCCGTTGAGAGTGCCCTTCTCCCACGCGGCAATGGGCACGCCTCCGCTCACCACCGGCACTTCGCCGGGGCAGGCGGCGAAGACGAGGGGGCTGTCCTCGGTGCCGGAATCCGCGCCGGACAGGATGAGTGGGCGCTCGAGGAAATGGTGACCGCCTTTGAGATAGATAGTGATCGGCCCGTCCACAGCGCCGGCCTTGCGAATCGTGCGGGCAGCATCGCGCGCGGCCTCGATCGTTGCGAATGGGCGCGCCTTTGTCCCCGGCCAGTTATCCTTGCCATCAACTGCAACGTAGAACGCGGGCATAGCAGGGGCCTCCTGCGGTGAAGGATGTGGAGGTAGAATTGGCTTTCGTCCCCCGAACTCCTCCTCGATGTCTGGAGGGATTACCTGCGGGTAAGGGGAATGATGTCTTTCAGACGCCGTCCGGCCAATGTAAGCCCGGGAGAGGGAATCCGATGACACGAACTCGTGCGCTTCTTGCTGGTCTGCTCCTGCTGCTTTCGTGGTGTGCTGTCTTCGCGGCTGATCGGAACACGACCGTGGTGTACGTTGCCCCGTGCGGCAATGATGAGTGGTCCGGCACGCGCGCAGCCGCCAATGCCGACGGTACTGATGGCCCCTTCGCAACTCTTGAGGGCGCTCGCAGGGCGGTGCGCGAACTGAAGACCAAGGGACTTCCCGTCAAGGTCCTCGTGCGTGGCGGCCAATACCCCATGTTCGCGCCCGTGGTCTTCAGCCCCGAGGATTCCGGGACAGCAGCAGCGCCCATCTCATACGAAGCCTATCCGGGCGAGACCCCGGTGCTCTGCGCGTCGTGGCTTGTGCGTGACTGGTTCGTGCGGCCGGGCAACCTGTGGGTGTCATTCTTGCCCTGGGAGACCCGCAGAGCGTGGCCGGTGAAACAGGCGTGGGTGAATGGAACGCGCCGCGAACTCAAGGTTGAGCCCGAGGGCACGATCAACGTAGGTCTTGCGGGAGCAGAGCATTTCGAGAGCCTCGAGCCGGGACAGTGGTACTTCGATCGGGCGTCTACGAACATGTACTACCGGCCCCTGCGTGGGGAGAATCCGAAAACGCTGGAGCTTGCGGTGCCCATGGCCCACAGCCTGATCCTTTTCCGGGGCGACGCAGCCGCGGGCAAGCACGTGGAGTACATCAATGTCTCGGGTCTCACATTCACATTCACGCGGAAGTTCGATGCGAACAAGCTGCCCGAGGGTGTCTCGGTGCCTGCCGTTGTGCATGGCATGGGCGCCCGAAACTGCTCGGTGACGGGCTGCACCTTCATGCACCTGGCTTCGAGCAGCGTGTGGTTTGAGCCCAGTCCGGAGAGCAACGTCGTGGCGAACAACACGCAGTGTGACGTGATGTTCTGAGGACAGACTTTCCAACGCGCAAGAGGCCCGCGGCAGATGTTGCGGGCCTCTTCTTGTCCTGGTCGCAGGCAGCGCCCGGCGCTGAGCTCACGCATACACCAGGTACTCGTTGTAATAGCGGGTGAAAGCTTCGGCATTCGCGGGTGAAGGGTTCCCGCCTCCGCGATACATGGTGATGCCGGGGAACTCGGTGTGAAGCTCGCGCAGGTTTTCGAGCTCCTGCCGAATGTCCTCCGGCGTGCCCACGTCGATGTTTCGATTATCGGTTTTCAGCAGGAAGAAGCGGTCCTTGCCGGCCGCGCGCATGAACTCGCCCGGGTCCATTGAGCTGGATTCGATGTACAGGCCGTCGGCACCGGCGGCCAGGATGTCTTGCAGGACGGGCAGGTAATTGCCGTCCGACATATACAGCACCTTGCATCCCCGGTCGTGGATTTCGGCGAAGAACCGCGCGTACCAGGGGAAAACGTACCGCCTGTACCACCCCGGGCTCATGAGCACCCCGCGGGTACCGGCGATGTCGTCGTGAATGACAATAAGCTCCACGCCGGGCACTTCCAGCCAGCCCTGGATCACTGCAAGGGTGGCTTCGGCAAAGCGGTCGAGGATGCGCCCGAAGCGCTCCGGCGCCAGCGCCGAAGCCGTGAGAAATGGCTCCCAGCCGAACTCCAGCGTTGCGCGGGTGACAAGCGTCCCGTAGTGCAGTGGCGCAGGATAGCCCCGCTCCTGCGCAGCGGCGAAAAGATCGGTCATGTGGGAGATCATCTCGGGCCGCACCTGTTCCACCTCAAACGTATCCGGGGCCACTGCGAGGACATCTTCGTGGTCACGGTACTTCTCCCTGTCACCCACGGCCCATGTGCCGCCATCTTTCGTGTATCGCGTCTTGCCGTCAGCGGAGACAGCGACCTGTCCGATGGCAGAGACGGGTTCGGGCTCTTCCAGATGATAGACCTCAGGGCGATATTCGGCCCAGGCGAAGTCACCGCAGGGAAGGCGGTCTGGCCGGCGGAGGTTGATTGCAGCGCGGATGCGGTCGATACGGTCCTGGACTGGATTTGCCATGGATTGGGGCTCCGTGACACCGAAGTATCTGCGGAACGTCAGTACGCTACTCGTCGCCGGGCTCGAAGCGGTCAAACAGCGCACCTGCGGCGAGGGACAGCAGGAATACCATGGGCAGCGCGCCCACAATTCCCATCAGCCCGAGGGCCGGACCGGGCTGGCGAAGTATCAGGCCGAATACCAGCAACGCAATGGTCGGAGCCAGGGCAGCTGCGGTGCCCACCATGAGCAGCAAGCCCGAGAAGAAACGCTGTGACGGGTCGCCGCCGGCCGGGAATAGGCACGCGGAGATGGCGCCCATCAGGTAGGCGATGGTGACAGTGAAAGGCAGGGAGATGGCCACCGCAAGACTAAGGGATGGGTTCGCGATGGGCCGGCCCAGCCAGAAACTGGCGATCCCGGCGCCCAGCACCGCCGAAAGCCAGAGCGCCCTGGGGATCACAAGCTCGAGCACCTGCCGTCGACCAGGGACGGGGAGAGTGCGCAGGAGCGAGATGTGGTTGAGTTCGCTCCTGAATCGCATGGCTTGAACGCCGGCGAAAAGAAGGAGCAGGTACGTGACCACCGGTCCCGGAGCGTATCTCGCGAACTCGTCCCCCGGCGCGAGACGTGCGAGAAACGCAGGGGCAACCACCAGCGACGCGACGCCGACCCAACGCAGGGGGCTTCCGTGGGCGGTCTCCGCGAGTGCCTTGTAGATCAGGGCCAGATCCGCGCTTCGCCAGGATACCCGCAGACTGCGTCCCGATGATCCGACGCGCAGGGATTCGCCCATCATCCTCTCGGCGTCCTGCTCCCGGGCCGCCTGTCGCATGCGCGAGACCCGGACCGAATGCTCTATGGTTGCCTCCACCACATCCCTGTCGAGTCGCACCACGGCCGACATGCATGAAGCGGCCAGAACGGCCAAGAATCCCAGTGTGCCCGCAGCGCTGCCGGCGATTGGGGCCGGGTCGCCCGTGACGAAGCTAGCCACCGAGAGCAAAGGCAGAAGGATAATGCTCCACGGGGGGCGAGTGAGCCGGTCCGATACCTGCGCCAGCGGAAGCCCGTCGCCTGAGAGAACGATGGCTAAGACCAGTCCTCCGGCGACAGCGAACGCCAATACCCAGACGATAGCCCTAAACACCGCGATGTTCAGGCCCAGCAAAGCCTGGCTGCCGGTGACCAGCAATTCAACCACTCGCGCCAGATTGACCATGAACAGCGCGTAGAAGGACCCTGCGATCCATACCAGGACCAACCGGGCCGGGGATGCGTCCGAACCGAGCAGCTGGATGGGAAGCGCCGCCACCATGGAGACTGCGAAGATGCCCACCCAGGCTACTACGGTGAGTGAATCGACGGCGACCCTTGAAGCGACCACGAGGCGCCGGTTGATCGGCGTGGGAAAGAGGAAGTCATAGTCTGCCGCGGCGAAGGAAAACACCGAGCCGCTCAGGCCGCGCTCGATGGCAGTCAGAGTGAGAAGCAACAGCCCGCCGAGAACGCCGACACGCATGACATCCGGAGGCACCACGAACAGGCGGGCAGCCATCGCCCCGCCAGTGAGCTTGGAGACCACGCCAAGGAAAACACTGGTGCCGATCCAGGCCGTAAACAGGATGGCGAAAATGAGACGCCGCGGATTGCCCAGGACTGACAGAATGCCGTTGCGAATCAGCCGTGTCTGCAGGTAGATAAGCGCCGCCATTCACTCCGCCCCGCCCTCGCGGGTCAGTGTGAGGAACACGTCCTCCAGCTTGTCCGCGCGACCAAGCCGGGCGCGTTCTCGCAATTGGTCGAGGTCGCCCTCAGCGATAAGTGAACCGTGGTTCAATACCAGCACCCGGCTGCAGAGCGCCTCAACGGTCTCCAGAATGTGGGAGCTGATGAGAACAGCGCAGCCCTGTGCGGTAGCGCCGTGGATGAGATTGCGCACCGCCCTCTGTCCGGCGGGGTCGATGCCCATGAAGGGTTCGTCGAAGAGGAATACACGGGCCGAGTGGATAAAGGCGCAAGCAACGGCGACCTTCTGTTTCATGCCTTTGGAAAGCGTGGCGACAAGACTGTGGCGCTTGTCTTCGAGATCCAGGGTGCGCAGAAGTATTTCGGCCCGTTCGTCGAACTGGTCCTGCTCGCCGTAGGCCATGTGGACGAAGCGCAGATGCTCCTCGACGGTCAGCAACTCGTACAGGTTCGGGGTCTCGGGCACGAGTGACATCAGCGGCTTGGCCTGGGCGGGCTGGTTGTCCACGCGATAGCCGCCGCAGATGACCGTGCCCTGGGTTGGCCGCAGGATACCGGTGATGCAGCGCAGTATCGTGGTTTTCCCGGCGCCGTTTGGCCCCACGAGACCCACGACTTCGCCGGGCCACAGGGACAAAGAGACACCGTTGACCGCCAAGAACTCCCGGTAGTACTTGTAGAGCGTTTCCACGTGCAGAAGAGGCTGCGGGGGGGATACCCATTCTGCAGGAGACGCAATCGGGGCGGAGAGTCCCGAATCACTGGACGGGATGTGTGACATGAGCCCTGGAACCCTCTATGGTGTGGACGGTGCCCGCCCCCGCAAATCGTAACCAAACAGTCGCGAAAACGCAAGGATTGCTCAAGCAGACAGCGAATAACACGTCTGCCAGGCAATGAACATGCTTCGGTGATGAAACGTCGAAAACTGTAATGCGTCCCCCGAGCGGACGAGCAAATTAGCGTCACCAATGGGAGAAGGGACCCGCATGGGAAGGAAAACTGTTGTGCCGGTGGTTGCTCTCTGTCTGGCCGTTGCATTCGTCATCGCACTGCTACCCGTTGCCGCGCAAGCTCAGGGCGGCGGCCCGGGTGGCGGTCAAAGACAACGCGCGAACATGGCCGCAATGATGTACCTGGAGTTCACCTGGGCAGCGGTGAGCTTCGGCTGCGAGGCGACGGATGAGCAGATCGCCAACCTGAGGCCCGTCTATCAGGATGTATACAAGCGCCGTGCCGCGGTGCGCGCCGAAGCCATGCAGAACCGGAACTTCCAGGCGATCCAGCAGAACATCGACGAGACCAATAAGGAACTGGGCGCCGCACTGCTCAAGGAGCTGACCGAGGAGCAGATCGCCCATCTGACCGAGTGGCAGGAAGGCCTGACGAAGCTTGGCGAGATGGTCATGGCTCAGCAGGGGCAGCAGGGGCCACAGGGCCGGGGTCGCATGGGAGCGATCATGTTCCTGGAGCGCACCTGGTCTGTGATCAACTTCGGGCTGGAGCTGACCGCCGAGCAGATGGCCACTCTCAAGCCAATCTTCGCGGATGCTTTCAAGACCCGCGCGGATGCCGTGGCGGCCGGCAATGCGGACTTGGTCAACGCCGTGCTGGATGATACCCGTGCGCACGTCGAGGCGAAACTGAAGGAGACGCTGACTGAGGAGCAGATGGCCCGGTACACGGAACTCACCAGTTTCGGGCGTCCGGGTGGACGCGGCCCAGGTGGCGGTCCGGGCGGACAAGGTGGTCCCGGCGGCGGCCCGGGCGGTCCTCCTCCGCAACAGTAGCCTGCACTCGCCAGATGCACCAGAGGCCGGGCAGAGTCTGTCCGGCCTTCATGGATTCCCGCGAAAGCAGCGCGCCTTACCTGAAAACGCCGCGGGAAAGGTGTCAACGCAAAGTAGAAATGTCCGGTTTTGTGCAAAGTAGAAATGTCCTACTGCCGTTGGGGTCGGGAGTCTCCTTTGTAGGGTTTCTTCCACGGGTGGTCTGCCTTCGGGGTGACGGCTGTGCCTTTGGCCGCTGCCCTGTAGGGAGGGCGTAGCCCGACCGGAAGGGCAGCGGCGGCGCCCGTCGGGGTGGGGGTTATCGTCACGAACTGCAAGTACTGATCCCGCCATCGCAGCCAGATGCTACCGTCCAGGCGCTGTTCCACGATCAGCTTGCTTTGCACTAGGCCCGGCGCGGCGCTTTCTTTTTTGATCTGGTAGCGCTGGTTCTTGAACCGGATCGTGTAGTCCCGCGTGACCACGCGCTCTTCCTGGTGGCTGAAGATGGCGTCCAGGTCCAGGCCCTCGCAAGTACGGTGGGCGTCCGTATCGCAGGCGGGCGGAACCGTGAAGCGTTCATTGAATTGGGGCATGTAGCGCTCCTGCAGGAAGCGATTGGCTTCTTCTATGGTGCGGATGTTGTCCAAGCGCATCAGTTTGACCAGCCGGTCCTGAGCGGTGTCGAAGCTGCGTTCCACCCGTCCCTTGGCCTGGGGAGAATGGGCCGTGAACCACGTGATGTCCAATTCGCGCAGGGCGCGCCCGATCTGGGTCTCGGGCTCCAGGCCTTCCAGTTGCTCTTCCACGCTGGCCGGGCGGTTGACCCGGAAATGGCTTGCCTTGTCGCCGTAGAAAGCCATAGGGCGGCCATGCAGGGCGATGTAGTCGCGCAGGATCGTCATGTTGGCCTGCGTGTCGTCCGCTTCAAAGAAGCGCATAGTGACGCGACTGGTGGCGTCGTCGATGAGGGTGATGAGCACCGCGCTCTCGCCCCGTCCTTCAAACCAGTCATGCTCGGAGGTGTCGATCTGCACCAGTTCGCCAAAGCACTCCCTGCGCGGGCGCCGCTGTCGATAAACGGCCTTGCGGCGCTTGGGCTTCCACAGCTCTTCGGCGATCATCCACTGGCGCAGGGTCTCGCGACTGACCGATAGGCCGTGGCGTTCGGCAAGCATCTCCGCAGCAAGGGTCGGGCCGAAATCGCGGTAATGCTTGCGCACCTGGACCATGACCTGTTCCCGGAACTCCTGGGGCAGACAGCGATTCGACGGCCTGCCGCGAGACTTGTGAACAAGGCCGGCGTCGCCTTCGTGCTCATAGCGCCGCACCAGACGCCGCACATGGCGCTCAGTGCACCCCAGCAAGTCCGCGGCCTGGGCCTGGGTCAACTTGCCGGCACCACCGCCGGGTCCTGCCAACTGCGAAACGATCTTAGACAGTCACGCTCTTTTACGCTCATGAGTAGTTCCATCCCGGATAGTTCGCCGCGCGACGACGACGACACTACCACCGGACATTTCTACTTTGCACCAACCGGACATTATCACGTTGCGCTTACAAACGCCGCGGGAAAGGTTGACAGCGCCAGGGCTGAGTGGTATCCTATCCATCGCCTCCCCGGGTGGCGGGAGGCTATACCGTTTTTGGAGGACCTGCGAAAGTGGCCGAGCGATCCGATAGGAACAAGAAACTGGATCAGGAACAGGACGAGTTCCTGGAGCGTGTCATCAGGATTGACAGAACCCGCAAGACCGTCAAGGGCGGCCGGATCTCCAGCTCGCGCGTGTGCGCGGTCGTAGGCGACGGCCGTGGTAGTGTGGGTTTCGGCATGGGCAAGGCCCTCAGTGCCACAGACGGCATCCAGAAAGCTCTCGAGCGCGCCCGGAAGACCATGGTGCGCATCCCGCTGGACGGTTACACGATTCCGCACGAAGTGCAGGCGGAAGTCGGCGGCGCCGTCATCCTTCTGCGCCCGGCCTCTCGCGGGACCGGCATCATCGCCGGCGGCGCAGTCCGACAGATCATTGAGGTTAGCGGCATCCGTGATGTGCTCACAAAGTCGCTGGGCAGTGGAAATGTGATGAACCGCGCCAAGGCCTGCTTCAAGGCGCTGCAGCTACTTCGCGACCCGGCCGAAGTCGCCGCACGCAGGGGCAAGACGGTCAAGGAGATCGTCGGCCGCGATGTCCAGGATGCTTACGCGGACCAGAATGCCGAAGCCACGAGGGCTGCCGCCACCGTTCCTATCCACCTGGCTGACGACGACGACAGCGACGACAGCGACGACTAGATAGACGTCGGTCAAGTACCCGGTAGGGGCGAAGGGATCCTCCTTCGCCCCTTTTTCGTGCGCCGCCACAGGAACGCAAGACCTGAGCCGTGTCCGAATGCGTCCGAAGAGGTCGCCGCGAACTCCCGGATATCATCTCTCACCCGTTGGCGGTGACCTCATGCTTCCTCTTGAGTGGTCGCCTCCCCGGCCAGCCTCGGAAGATCGCCGAACCCCCGGTGGATTGGCTTCGTCTTGCCCAGCAACCGTGGGCGGGTCTCGTGGTCGTTGTCGCAGACGGTGACCACGTGGTCGAACTCGATCCCATCCAACTCATCCACATGCTTAGACCTTTGTCCGGAGATGCCTCCCCCCGTCCTGACCATCACCTTGAGGGGGGCGGGTTCGACCCCTGGGTCCCGATGCCCGCCGACTGTGGCACGACCAAGTGGACCTTGAGAGCACGGGCCCAGCCGTCAGTCATCTATCGGCGGCAGGAACTGCCGGTACAAGGGATGAGCACTTTCAGTCTGCGCATTGTCGGTTTCCAGCGGGAAGTCGGCCTGCGGTGCAGACCTGCAGATTGAGGTCCTCCACCACGGCGAGACGGCTGGGACGGCCGGATTTCTCGAAGACCTGGGTCTTGCCTTTGAGTATCCCCTGCGGGATGCCTGGGAAGGTCTGCGGGGAAGGTGCGGCGGCGCCTTACGCGAACAGGCCGCCATCACGTTCAGGAGGCATGCACGGTGGCAGAATACCCATTCGCGTGGCTGACTGATGAAGTTATGGATGTCTGGGCACGCCACCGCCGGCGTTTCGCAGCCCTCTACGCAGGAGAGCCGGTGGACGGCCTCATCGCCATCGACGGCAGGATGTGCGGGCGCTCTCACGGCCTGTGGGGCACCACTGAGCCGGATATGCTCGCAGAGCCGCGCGATTGGCTGGCCGATGTTTTCGCGGATATGGCCGCCAATGCACACGCGGCAGCCGATCCGGTCACCTTCCGCCCGCTGGTGCTGGAGATGGACGCCTTCGGCACCCATTTCATCGACGCACTGTTCGGGGCGAGGGTATACTTCCACGAGGACCAAGCGTGGTCCGAGCCGCTGGACTGCGAAGTCGGCGACCTCGAGATGCCTGACCTCTCACACTCGCCGGTGCTGAGCGCGGCGCTGGAGTTGGCTGCGCTGGCTGTCGAGGCCTCGCCGGAGGAGATCATCATCGCGAACCCGGTCCTGAGCGCGCCGGTGAATATCGGGATCAACCTGTTCGGTCAGAGGTTGCTGGAGGCGCTGGTGCTGGACCCCGACGGCGCGAAGCGGGCGCTGGGGATCATCACGCAAGTCATCGGGCACTGTATGGAGGCCTTTGCGCGAGTGATTCCCACGGAGCGTCGCGGGAACTCGGTGGCCTGCAACCGGTACGCGCCGCCGGGATACGGGTTCATCGACGGGTGCGCGGATCAGCTTGTGTCGGAAGGGCACTATGCAGAGTTCTTCGCGCCGCTGGATGCGCGGTTGCTCGGCATATACCCCGGCGGGGGGATGATCCACTTGTGCGGCGCCTGCGCCCAGCAGATTCCGGTCTGGCGCGAGATGCCGCAGGTGAAGTCGCTGCAACTGAATGACCGCGCGACCGAAGATCTGGAGTTGTACGCGGAGGGGCGGAGGGGTGACCAGGTCCTGTACGTCTCGCCGACCGAGACGATAACGCCGGAGCGGGCCGTGGAGATTACGGGCGGCCGCAACCTGATCCTGCAATGCACGCTGCCCGACTCCCTGCGGGATTGGAGACCTGCGTGAAGCCGGGCAGCCATTTCAGCTCGCTGGTTTCGTCAGAACAAACCTACTTCTCAGTCTTGCGCCACGGGTCCTTGCCGATGACCACGCAGCCTGCACCGAGAATCTGCTTCGGCTCGCCCTCAAACTTCAGCTCAATGACGGAGGCTAGTTTCGACGGCGCCTCCTCGGGCAGGCCTGAGATCACCAGGCGGTCGCGCACCTGGGTGAACTTCACCTTCTTGCCGCCCATGAGCCGCGCTTCCTTGATTTCGCAGACGAGCCCGCCGATGGCTAGTTCCTTGCCTGGCCAGCGGTTGCAGTGGAAATAGAGGGTGTCACCCTTGCGGGTGAAGGCGCCGAGAATGGACCACTCCTGCTGCATCGGGTCGGTGGCCTCGTAGACCGAGGGGCCGTAGGTGTCCAGCCACTGGCCCACCTCCCGCAGGATCTTCGGGCAGGGCGCGGGCACGCTTCCATCGGGAGCCGGCCCGATATTCAGCAGGAGATTCCCGCCGCCGGCTGCTACTTGGCGGAGCATGCTGACCACGGTCCATGCGGACTTGAAGTTGGTGTCGATGGGGGTGTAGCCCCAGGAGTCGTTGAAAGTCATGCACGCCTCCCACATGCGATCCTCGGGGGTGATGTGGCCTTCGGGGGTGCCGAAGTCGCCGGGAAGCTGGTTGCGGTTGTTGATGATGATGTCCGGCTGCAGTTCCATGGCCATCTTGTTCATCGCCACCGATTCCCACTCTTCCGCGTTCAAGGGCCAGGACACGTCATACCACAGGATGTCGATTTTTCCGTAGTTGGACAGGAGTTCGTGGATCTGGCCGTGGATAAAGTCGACAAAGCGGCGGCGCGACTTCTCATTGGTCTTGCATTTGGCGCCGTCCGGGTGGTGCCAGTCCATGAGGGAATAGTAAAACCCCACGCGCAGGCCTTCGGCCCGGCAGGCTTCGACATACTCGGCCACCAGGTCGCGACCGGGCCCGCGCTTCACGGCGTTGTAGTCGGTGAGCTTGGTGTCGAAGAGACAGAAGCCCTCGTGGTGCTTGGTGGTCATCACCATGTAACGCTGTCCAGCCTGCTTCGCGAGCTTAGCCCATTTGCGCGCCGGCCACGGCCCAGGCTTGAAGCTGTCAGCCAGCGGTTCGTACTCTTCCAGCGGAATCCGCTCACGGTTCATGACCCACTCGTGGCGCCCCAGTTGCGAGTAAAGCCCCCAGTGGATGAACATCCCGAACCTGGCATCGCGGAACCACTTTAGCCTGCGCTGTCTGTCTTTCTCCTCGGCGGACAGTTGCTCTTTGGCTGCCATTGCGGTGACTCCCTCTCGGATTGGTGGCGCTCGGAAGCGCCGTTTTCGGTCGCAACGGATGGGCGTGGATTCGACTTCGGCGTGTGGAGACCTTCCTGGACGATCTGTATTCGGAACAGGCCACGACGGCATCACACCGCAGGGGCTCTGCCCCTGCACCCCGCTGGGGCCCGGGCCCCAGACCCTATATCTGGTGCGACGCAGGCGAAAAACCGTCTCACCTATGGATTCCCCGTGACCACCGCGGCGATGCTGCGGGCCGGGATGTCGAGAGTGACCTGTCTGGGACCCTCGGGCCCCGGAACAGTGACAGACTTGCTCAAATGCTGACCGGTGCCATTGTAAAAGAGGGCGCGGTCGGCGAAGAGCGTGGCAACAACACCGTCGGCCTGGGCGTCGATCTCAGGCGCGTCCTTGCGGGACGGGTCGAGACGGCTGAGGTGGTGCGCGAGTTCCAGCACGATCGCTTGTTGTGCAGGCATGGAATCATTGGTCGTGCCGGGCAGGGAGACCACGTGACCGGCGCCTATCTTGCGTCCGCCGTCCCAACAGGTCTTCGCGTCCCGGCCGGGGGGAGTGGACGTGGGCCGCAGGCTGTCGAAGACCTCCGTGCTGCCGTCGATGTCTTCCAGCCTGTCCACACCCATGAGCGCGAGCACGCCGCCGCCGGAGACCCAGTCCGCGAGGGCCGCCAGCGTCTCCGCCTGCATGAAGTCGCCCTCGCAGAGCACGAGAACCCGGATTCCCAGCTTCTGAAGGCCGCCGTCGCGCACCAGCAGTTCGTCCAGCACCTCGTAGTCCATGCGGTCGCGCAGGCCCTCGGCGAAGCGGAGCGTGCGGTCGGGCCAGTGCATGGTCGGGTGGCACCACCACCAGGAACTGGGCATAAGAAAGGCCACATCGCACACCGGCGCCTGCCCGTTCAGATGGTCGAGATGCGCCGCCAAGATATCCCGCGACTCATCCAGGTTCTCGGGGTAGTCGAACCACGTCTGAGTGCCGTTGCTGATGTCGTAGAACAGCCGGCGCACCTGGCGCTCGCGGTCTACTCGGCCTGGCGGTTCGGTGAAGTAAGGGACGCCATACACGCGGCAAGCCGAGGAGACCCGGCGCGTCTCGAAGTAGCCGATGTCGCCCGGCGTCTGGGCTGCTGCGCCAGCCTGCGCGATCCGCTTGATATGCCTGGACTGATCATTGCCCCACGGCACCGGTTCGGCACCGTAGCCAAGGCTGATGATGATCTCACGGTCGGGGAAGTGCTCCCGGACGATTTGGGTTGCCGCCTGGGCGAACTCGCCCCAGGCATCCTGGTACCAGTCCACGAAGTCCAGCCATCGCCGGCGGTCGGCGGGTGAGCGCGTCTCAAGTGCACGGGCAGCACACTCATTTGGTGCTTCCGGCGGCGCGATGGATTCCCAAGAGGCGAAGTTCGTGCCCCAGCGGGCATTGACGGCGTCGAGAGAGCCGAAGCGGCCTTGCATCTTCACCCGGAAATCGCGAAGCGCGAAATCGTCGCCGCACCAGTAACCACCATGCACATGATCCTGGGGCACGAGCCAGTTAGTCATGCCGATGGGATAGCCGATCTCGCCATACTCGGAGGGCATCGCGAGGCGAATGAAATCCACGGTCTCGCCCAGATCGGTGGCCAGCCTGCGATAGAACTCGTCGTACAGGCGCAGTGTGAAGGGTGCCCACAGGGAGAGTTGTTTCAGTTCAAGCCCATGCTCCAGGCACCGGTAGGGCACCCAGTCATCGGTCTCCATGAACCACTTCGGGGGGAAGTGCAGCCAGGCGAAAGTGTTGTACTGGATGCCTGCAGCGTGGAGCTTGCGGGCGTTGCTGCGGTAGAAGGACCAGTCCCAGCGTTCCGGTTGCTCCTCGATGCGGCACCAGGCCAGGTAGTCGCACATCGCAGTGCAGCCGCAGCGGTGGAGCAGGTTGATCATGGCCTGATCGATGGCGCCCGTGTTGCCCGGCTGCCCGGTTCCCCAGTACTGCATGAACCAGCCCACACTGGCGTTGCCGGAGTAGAAGCGGATGCGGGTATCGCGGATTTCGGGCATCCTCGGCCAGGCGGAGAAAGGCTGCGCGGCATTGTCACCGACGCGCTCGAGGGCTACTGCATCCAGGTAGGCGTAGTACTTGTTGTCATAGCCGCGTCTGCCTGACACTCCAACGCTGAGAGTGTGGGTTCCCGCAGTGAGACCCACCCGCGCCGCCGGCATCCAGGAGAACACGCTGGACGGCCCCCACATGCTTTCGTAGAACACGCCGGAGATTGCGGCGGGCTCCGCATCGTCTACGGACACCTGTAACGGGGACGCCACCGCCGGGCGCGTCGCGGCGACCCAGACCATGTATTCGCCTGGGTCGGCGAGGTCGATTGTGAATCTGGCCTCGAAGGCGCCCTCTTCCGGGTCGTTGTCTTTGGCGCACATGAGATGGGCGCTGGAGTAGCAGTCCTCGTAATCCTTGTTGCCGACGACGGGACCGTTCCAGTCGTGATCCGCACAGGATTCACCCTCCGCGAACCAGACGAACTGCGCGGGACGCGGAGGTTCGGCGAGAGCGGTCGTGACCAGCGTTGCGGCGATCAAGGCGGCGATATTCAGGAGCATGGCGCACCTCGGGCAAGGACCTGTCATGGGTGCTTCCAGCCCTCGAAGGCCGCGGAACCTTCGATGCAGAGCGCGCCCACGTGGCCCGTGCGGTGGTTGTTAGTATCGGGCACGTACACATCGGGCGAGCGGCTGAGCACCTGCAGGCCGTCGGGGGACAGGACCTTCGCGCTGACGCGGTCCACATCCACCACACCTTCGAGCAGGTATGCCTTGCCGGGCTCGATGCGGAGCGCATTGTCTTCCCACATCACCCGACCATCAAGGCTGATCATACGCGCGCCGCCCGGATAGACCACGCACGCAAACCCGGCCTTGCCGTCGCGGGATATCTGGAATGCGAGGCCTGCGACGGCTTTCTCGCCGGGAGTGACCAGGCACCGCCAGGTGCCGAGCGCTCCCTGCGAAGACGTGTTCAGCACCAATGCGCCGGGCGCTCCACTGGTGCAGGATAGGCGGGTGCGCTGGTCATCCACCCAACTCCACTTGCCCTCGCCCAGTGCGAGCCAGGGACCGCCGAGGGAACCGGTGGATGACGTGGCCACCGGGCCAATGCCTGATGTCTCCTGGGAGAAGCCCCAGAACTCGGCGGTCCCGAGCCAGGTCATGAAGCCCAGCGAGCCCTCGTAGTGGAGTTCGTCCTCCTGCATTGCAATCCAGGGCGACTGCTGGATAACGGTCTCGGCCCCACCGTCGAGCAAAGTCACCTGAACCTTGCCGTCTTTCGCTTGGGCGCGGAGGGTATATGGCGTGTCGTACTTCCACGCTCCCTGCGCGCCACCCCAGAGGGCCTGCAGGGGCAGACGGTAGAGCATGAGGCCGCCGTCTCCGTGGACGCCTCCAAGCCACGCGAGGAATCCCTGTTGCGCGTCATCCGAGCACTGAAAGAGCATTCCCGCACCGCCCGCCCCCGGGTCCACCTTGACCCGACATTCCCAGGAGCGTTGTGCGCCGCGGATCCCCGTGTGGATCGCGGAACTGCGTTCGATTTGGGCATACTGGCGGATGACTCGCTTCTCGCCGGAGGTCCACATCCAGCTTCCCGGACCGACGATACGCCACGGCGAGTCTTCCCCGGAGGCCAGCCGGCGCAGATTGGGCGCGTCAGGCACGATGGGGGAGAGCGGCTCGTCCCAGCGGCCGGATGACCAGAAGCGCGCGATGCCGCCGCGGGTGAACAGGGCCGGCTTGCCTGTGTCCGCCAGCGCGTCTTGGGGAAGGTCCAGCCAGGGACTCTGGGAGAGGAGCGTCGCGGTGTCCGCGTCGAACATCTGAATGCGGGCGCGCCGGCCGTCAACCACGCATTCGAGGATATACGTCTGGTAGGGCTCCCAGGGTGCGTAACGGTCGGACCAGAGCACGTCGCCGGCGGTGGTCAGCAGGGCGAAGCCGGTCTCGCCGAAAGTCCCGAGCAGCAGCGCGAGTCCCTGCGCCGGGTCTCCCGTCAGCCCCAGGAGCATGCCGGACGCGGTGACTCCCAGTCCCGGCTGCACCGTGACGCGAAATGCGCCGTCGCGGGGATGACTGGATGCCAGGACAAGCCGGGCTTCTCCTCCACCCTCCTGTGACTGGCGGATGAAGGGCTGGATCTCCCGGCCGGACACCCAGTTGCCGCCTACCGGGGTGGCTCCGGGGGGGAGATCGGCTGAGACGGCGGCGCAGACCGCAAGGGCAGCGACGGCCAAGAACGCAGTGGGGGGTGCTTCCATACGCGGGTGCCTCCTCCCGGGGATCACTTGCGGTCGAAGTCGGGGACGGGAAGCTGCTCGCCGCCCCGGCGCGAGGATTCCATGGCGACGATCCCGGGTGCGGTCATGGCAATGGCCTCGTACAGGTCCACCGCGGGCTCGCGGTCCTCAACAAGCGCCGCGATGAACTCATGGGTCAGGAAGCCGTGGGAATTGCCATGCCCTGTGTCGTGGCGCATGGCTTCGGGCAGCAAGTGCAGGTAAGTCGGCGGGGTGGTGATGGGCGGCTGCCCCGGGGCCACTACTTTGAAGGGCCGGTCGCCGTATCCCGCCATGTACAGGCTCATTTTCTCACCCAGCCACTGGGCTCGCTCGCCCTCTGCTTCGACCCGCCAGAAGACATTGAACCGGCAGATATTCCCGCCGCTGGTGCGTGCGAGCGCTGACTGGTTCGCGAAGGGGCAATTGTACGCGTTGTCCTTCAGGGCCGGCTCATCATCTCCCCAGCCGATGCAACTGACATGCGTCAGGCGCTCGCCGGTTACGCCCACATGGAAGCAGGTGGCATGGGTGGGGTAGAGCATGGGGGGGTAGCCGTAGCGCCAGGTGCGCTTGCCGCCCCACATGGACAGGGCGTCATCGGCCCTGCCGATATTGTTATGGTAATACTCCACTTCTGAATAGAGGAAGCCACCGAACTTCCCATCCTGCCACAACTCCCTTGCCAACATGGTGGGCGCGCGATAGTAGCTGGTCTCAGCCATCATGTATTTCAGGCCCGTACGCTCCTTGGTCTCCTTGAGCAACTGAAGCTCCTCGAGGGTGCAGCCCGCCGGCACCGCGCAGATACAGTGCTTGTCGTGGTTCATCACCTCAACGCAATGCCTCACGTGGTTCGGGGCCTCGGTGAACACCGCCACGGCGTCGATATTCGGGTCCAGGACCAGCTTCTCCAGGGACTCGTAGCCCTTGTCGCATCTGTACGTGTTCTTCAGGTGTGCCAGGCGGTCGGACCGCAGGTCGCTCACGGCTTCCACGATGCAGTTGGGGTCGAGATGCCACTGGAAGGCGGCGCCGAAACCGCCGCCCACCACGCCAATCCTGATCTTCTTCTCGGGGTCCAGTTCAGCGGCGCCGCCGAGTTTGGTCTGGCCAAAGGCAGCGGCAGCGAGAGTGCCAACACCGGCAACCCTCAGGAAGTCCCGCCGGGACAGGTCTCGCACATCATCGGGCATGAGATTGCCTCCTCGAACTGTGCGCCGTCAAGATGCGGTGTGTCCGGACAGCAATTCGTCAGTCATTTCCCCGAAGTCATCTCCTGGCCTTCTGAACAATTGCGGGAGAACTGCCCCATCCAGGAACCGAGGCCTGCTGCTGGGCTAGAGCAGGGGGAATTACCTGCGGCGGGGAAATCAACAATAGTCGCCCGAATATTGCGGGTCGTCTTGCCTACCGCTCGACCGTCGACAGGTTACACCCGACACATTCTGTTGGCAGACGGCCTGCCGCCTATTGAGGAACCCGCCCATGATGCGTTTGACTTGCGCCCTGATAGCCTCCGCCGCGCTCTGCGCCGCATGCGCCGAAACGGGTCTGGTCGCCCACTGGAGTTTCGATGAGGGGAGGGGGTCGGTGGTCGCGGATCTTAGCGGGAACGGTAACGACGGGACGGTTCATGATGCGAAGTTCGTGCAGAACACGGGCGGGTATTGCCTGGAGTTCAACGGGCAGACGAGCTACGTGGACTGCGGCGCAGGGCCGTCGTTGGACCTGGAGGGCGCACTCACGCTTGAAGGCTGGGTCTTCCCGGCAGTGGCGCCCGATGCCGAGCCCGGAGTGTTCGGCAAGCATTTCCAGAGCTACCTGGTCACTTACTACCACGATGGCCAGTGCTGGGCATACATCAACGGCGGCGCCCACAATGTCCACGCTCCCCTGGGCGCGGGCGCGTGGCACCACGTCGCGTTCACCTTTGACGGCAAGCATCTCAGCCTTTACGTGGACGGCAAGCTCGGGGCCAGCCGTAAGGCCGAATCCGAACGGGCGAACAAGTCGGGCAAGTTCCTGATCGGCTGCGTCATGGGCGACCCCGATGCGCCGGATCCCGCGTATACCCAGACATCGCACTTCCTGGGGATGATCGACGAAGTGCGCGTGTACAACCGCGCACTGGGCGCCGAGGAAGTGGCCGACCACGCTTCCCGGGAAGCGCCGCTGTCCGAGATCACTGAACCCTTCCGCAAAGTGGAGCGAGTGGCGCGGCTCATGGAGGGGAATTTGCGCGTGGACCTGGGCCCGCACGGGGAGTTCCAGGTGGATGCCAACCGCGAGAGCTACCTGGCCGAAAGCCGGTTCTCGTATCCGGGCGAGCGCATCGGCTGGAAGGTGCTGGGCGCAACAAAGGAGGAAGGCCAGGTCACCGGCAGTGTTGTGAAGCTGTCGCCGACCGAGGCCGAGGTGATGCTGCGGGGGAGCCTGTACGATATCGTCCGCCGGATACGGCTGCACGATGGCCGGGTGAGTGTGCGGGATGAGCTGATCAACAGGACGGACGAGCCGCTTGGGCTGATGGTCAAGCACGATGTGACCTCGCGCCGGCGCTTCGAGTCCAGCTTCACACCGGGTGGTGCGGAGAACCCGACCTGTTTCATGCAGGGCTCGCGCGGGAGCCTGGGTCTGGTTATCGAGGACGACCTGTCGCGCCTGCGGCAGGAACCCGTTACAGGGCTGCGCACCAACCAGGTGAGCGTGCGCATGGGCAGCATGGCTTTGGACGCCGGCAAGAGACTGGTGTTCGAGTGGTCCCTGTGGCCGATGGCACGCGGCGCAGATTACCACGACTTCATCAATGCCGTGCGGCGTGAGTGGGGCGCCAACTACACGATTGAGGGGCCCTTCGACTGGATCTTCATGACCAATCCGCTTCTGGACAAGCCCGAGGAACTGAAAGCCTACCTCCAACGCAAGCGCGTCAAGGTGATGGCGCTCAGCCCGTGGCTGGATTACGACCCGGGCAGCGAGGACCGGGTGTGGTCGCGCGAGGAATACCGACGGTATGCGCTCAAGGCAGTAAAGGCCTTGAAAGCAGCGGATCCGAATATTCTCTGCGTCGGCTGCATCGAGACCGACTGGGTAACCATCTACCCGGAGCAGATCCCGGGCGGCGACAAGCTGCCCCGCGCGGACCAACGGGGCGGTGGGGGTCTGAGCGTTGAGCAAACCAGGATCATCGACGACGCGAAGCTGCCCTGGGCCGACAGCGTCAAGCGCGATCGCAACGGCACGCTGCAACTCGAGCTGTACATGCGCGGCGGCAAGCCCCAGACGGCGCTCTCTGTGTATCCCGCGGTGGGCAACTACCAGTACCAGTTCCTGATGGACCAGGTGAAGTTCCTGCTGGATGACCTCGGTCTCGACGGCTACTATATCGATGAGTTCAGCCAGGCCTGGAGTGACGGTATTCGCAGCTATCAGGGCTGGGATGGGGTCAGCGCCGAACTGGATATGGTCACTGGAGCGATCAAGCGGAGATTTGTGGACTGCGGCTACGCCGGGACGCAGGCGCGGGTGAATCTCGCGAAGTACGCGCTGGATCGCGGCAAGATCGTCATCGCCAACACATACGCCACTGCGGCGGCAGAGCGTGGGCTTCCCGTGAACCGGTTCGCTGAGACCTGGGGCAGTTTCGACCCGATGTTGACCCCGGACGGCGAAAAGCCGCCTCTGCTGGCATCCCTGATGCGCAGCCATCTCGGGTCGATGATCGGGTTGGGGATACTCGGGCACCCGGAGAAGCACGACACCGCGCGCCGGCTCATGAAGGCGGTCGTCACCTATCTGCGCCACGGCATGGTTTACTACCACTACTTCCTGGAAGACATCCCGCTGACGGGCGAGGGAAGTGGCGAGTACGGGCCGGTGAACCACATGTTCCCGATCACGCCGGTGGAACTGGGCGAGGGGTTCATCATTGGCAAGGAGCGCACACTGACCTGCGTCTCCGGCAGGTACCGGTGGGCCGCGCTGGAAAAACCGAAGGTGCTCTTGTTTGATCTCGATGGCCGGCAAGTCGCCTGCGAGCCAGTCATGGAGCGCGAGGGGAATGGCTGGCGCATTGATCTGAAGTTGCGGGACTGGGCGCAGATCGCGGTGATCGAGGGCGGCGGGTAGCGGTGCCTCAGGACCGCAGGCGCAGCCACTCAATATCGGTATCGTCAGGTTCCGGGCCGGAGTAGTAGACCACCAGCACGTCCCCGTCCGGCAGCTTCGCGGTTGCGGGCAGGCCCAGGGCGAAGGCGGCCATCTCGTCCCATGCGTCCTGCATCGACTGCATGCGCCGCTCGTGGCGCGGCCTGGCTTCGCACAGCAGCAGTTCGGTATCCTCCGGCCATGTGCGTCCCCCGTCGGAACTCAGGCGCGCCTTGATCGCCGGCGCTTCCGTGCGGTCGACATAGACCATCAGGATCCGGCCGTCATCCAGCAGCACCGGCTGGGCAGGTTGCCCCGGAACTCCGGTGTCCCACAGAGCCGACCACGTTCGCCCCTGGTCCACCGATTCCCGCGCATGGATGTTCAGATAGGCGCAGGCGACGGTATCGTAGGTCCAGAACAGGTCAAGCATCCGGCCCGAGTCGAGCACTGCCGGGCGCTGGTCCCAGTAGAAGATACGGTTCGCCGGGTCCTTGCTGGTGAGCACATGCTCGGGCCACGTACGGCCCTGGTCGAGCGAAAACAGGAGCACCGACGCATGGTGCCACGGCTCGGGGTCCATGTAGGGCTTGTTGAGTTCAAACTGAGAGGCCCATGAGCCGTCGGGCAGGAGGAGAACCGGTCCGGTGGGCGGCGTGGGAATGTGGAAGGGGTCGGTGTCGATCAGCTCCGGTTCGGTCCAGGTCTGCCCCCCATCCGCTGATCGGGCCAGGAAGAGGCGGGAGTCCAGCAGCCCCTGGGTCTCCTCATTGAAGAAAGCCAGTTCAGGCTCGGAATGGTCCACCCAATACACGAGCGCCAGCACATTTTCGCCGCCCAGAGCCGTGCAGAAAAGGGCGCGGAACAGCCCGGGCTTTCCGTCGACCAGCGGTGGTTCGAAAGGCGCAACGGGTCTGGACCAGGCCTTCCCCTGGTCGTCAGATATGCACAGCATCGCCCGCTGCCCGGCCATCTCCGCCTTCACCGGAGCAGCCCTGAAACCACAGAGCCAGCGCCCGGAAGGCAGCACGCAGATGCCCGGAAATGCCCGGCTCTCCGCTATTCCCTCGCGCTGCGTGCCCGCAACCGTTCCGCTGTCAATGATCTCCATGATGCCTCCTGATACGTCGCGCGCCTGCCGCCAGGCCCCGGTTCACAGCTTTCCGCTGACCCAGTGAATGCCTCGAGAGAGAACCCGCTGGAAATTGGTGTCCTTCCAGGCCTTCGCGTCATGGCCGAGCTGCAGACAGAAGACCCGGGAAGCCCCGTACTGTCGGGTCCAGGCCAGGGAGCGCATGCTGGGCTGATGCTCGGTGGTGAGCAGGACGTGACTGTCCTCGCCGGGCTCGGCCATGGTGTATGTCTCGTCGACCAGATCGAAGGGTGCCAGGCCCTCGGTGATGGGATGCGCACCATCGGCCACGTCCACCCGCAGCTGCTGGTCCACGAAGTATTTGAAGCCTCGGTCACGCAGCCCGGTGATCTCACCCCAGGGCTCCCAGTCGGGCCAGGCGAGAATCGCGTGGTGCAGCACCACGATACCCTGGCCTTTCTCGCTCAGGCTCAGGGGGGCATCTTCGACAGCACCCTTCGGCGGTGCGCCGGGGTGCATGTTGTAGAAGACCGCGGCGCCGTACTCTTCCCGACACTTGCCCCAGTCCAGGGCGAAGTTCTCCACGTCCTGGATATAGGCGTCGATTCCCGGCAGCGCACGGAACAGGTGGTGGAAGCTGGGGACGTCGAAGGGGTGCACGCCGGTGACGACGGCGATCGGCAGGTCACACGAGCAGCAGTTGCTCACGGTTGGCCTCCTGACACTGGGCTTGCGTGGGTGGGCGCACGTGGAAAAGGTTCAACGCGACCGCAGGAGGAACCTGCATGGCCGAAGGATGAGACAGCGCATGTCATGGTGCTGGAATGGTCTGTGATCGCCTGGACCGAAGGTCCGCCAACTGGTTCATCGGCCTCGCCGGTCTTCTGCTGGTGCTGCCGGCCTGCGGCGAGGACATCCTGATCGCCGACTTCGAAGGCGAAGATTACGGCAACTGGGTGGTGACCGGTGAGGCCTTCGGTCCCGGGCCGGCGAAGGGCACTCTATCCGGCCAGATGCACGTCTCCGGTTACGAGGGCCGCTCGCTGGTGAACACGTTTTTCAAAGGCGACGGTACGGTGGGCACTCTCACTTCACCGGAGATCACGATCCAGCGCCCCTTCATCTGCTTCCTGATCGGCGGCGGCAGACACCCCGGCAAAGCCTGCATGAACCTGCTGGTGGATGGACGGATCGCCCGCACCGCGACGGGCCCCAATGACAGGCCGGGCGGCACCGAGCGACTGCGCTGGTCCTGCTGGGATGTGCGGGAGTTCATGGGGAAGCAGGCTGTGATCGAGATCGTGGACAGCGCGCGGGGCACCTGGGGACATATCAATGTGGATCAAATTATCCAGACGGAGGAAGCGATCGTGTCTGAGCAGACCCGAGAAATGACCTTCGAGAGGCGGTACCTGAACCTCCCGGTGAAGAACGGCGCGCCGAAACAACAGGTGTCGCTCTCCATTGATGGCGCCGTAGTCCGAGAGTTCGAAATCGAACTTGCCCAGGGCGAACCGGACTTCTGGGTGTTCCTGGACCTCGCACCATTCCAGGGCAAGACCGGGACGCTCAGACTCTTGGACAAGCCGCGCGACTCCGTGGGGCTCGAGGCCGTGACCCAGGATGATGAGATCCGGGGCGCGGAGGACATGTACCGAGAACGCTACCGGCCGCAGTTCCACTTCACCTCACGGCGCGGCTGGAACAACGACCCCAATGGCCTCGTGTACTTCGATGGCGAATACCATCTTTTCTACCAGCATAACCCCTATGGTTGGGGCTGGGGCAACATGCACTGGGGCCATGCGGTGAGCCCGGACCTGGTGCACTGGCGCGAGGTGGGCATCGCCATCTACCCCCGCTGCTACGGCGACTGGGTTTTTTCGGGCAGCGCGGCCATTGACTGGGAGAATACGTCGGGGTTCGGTGACGGGACCGTGCCGCCGATGATCGCCGCATATACCAGCACCGGGCGCGGGGAAGCTATCGCTTACAGCATTGATCGCGGTCGGACCTTCACCGACTACCAGGGCAACCCGGTGGTAAAGCACCGCGGGCGCGACCCGAAGATCATCCGGCACGAGGCATCCGGGCAGTGGGTCATGGCGGTCTATGACGAGCAGCCGGTGGAGGGGAAGGATGAGCCCGCCCGGTGCATCGCCTTCTATACATCCCCGGACCTGAAAGACTGGACTTTCCAGAGCCGCATCGAGGGCTTCTACGAATGTCCGGAGCTATTCGAGATCGCGGTGGACGGCGACCCGAAAAACACCCGCTGGGTGGCTTACGGGGCCAGTGGAGAGTACGCGGTCGGGCAGTTCGACGGCCGCGAGTTCACCGTCACCGACGGCAAGCACCGGTTCAACTTCGGCAACTGTTTCTACGCCTCTCAGACCTTCAATGACATCCCGGCGGAAGATGGCCGCCGCATCCAGATCGCCTGGGGCACAATGTCCACACCGGGCATGCCCTTCAACCAGCTCATGATGTTCCCGGTGGAACTGACGCTGCGCAGCACAGATGAGGGCTTGCGGCTATTCGCCAACCCGGTCCGGGAGATCGAGGCAATCCGCGGGAAGAGCCACCGTTTCGCGGACCTTGACCTGCGCGAGGAGAACCCGCTGGAGGAAATCAGCGGCGACCTGTTCGACATTGAGCTTGTGATCGATCCGGGTGATGCGCGCGAGATCGGCATGCTCATCCGGGGCGTTCCGGTTGCGTATGACTGCGGCAAGTCGGAACTGCACTGCCGGGGCGCCGCGGGGAAGCTGGAGCAGCAAGACGGAGCCATCAAGCTGCGAGCGCTGGTAGATCGGACAACGACTGAGTTGTTCGGGAACGACGGGGCGCTCTATATGCCCATCGGGGTCATCCCGCCCGACAACCAGCACGGGCTCGCGGTCTACTCCATGGGCGGCACCGCACGGATCCGGTCTCTGGAAGTCCATGAGCTCAAATCGATCTGGGATTGATCGCGCGCGTCGTGAAAGACTCTGCGGTGAGCCCAGGGATGAAGACATTAGCCGGCGGTCATGGCTTCCGGGGCCGGCTATCCGCAGACGAAGTGTCCAATCCGTGGCAGCAGCGCCCCCCGGACACGCCGGCGAAGGCGGCGCTAGCGGGCCACCGACGGGACCGCAAAGATGTGCAGTCTCCGGGCCTGGGGCATGGCGCCCACACCGCCCGTACTGGCGTCCCGGCTCGGAATAACTCTGGAGATTGACGATGATCATTCTGACGCTGATCCTTTTGCCGCTCACGTGCATATCGGTTTCCGCGCAGCCGTCGCTCTGGTTCACAAAGGCAGACCTGGCCTCCCTGCGCGCCCGGGTGGAGTCTGACCCGCACCGAGACCGCTGGAATGCCATTCTCTCGCAGGCCCGGGGCTACTGCACTCCTGGCGGGTCTTTTGCGGACCCGGAATCGATCGATAAGGACGCGGGCGACCCAAAACGTCCCCAGGTGCTGGGGCACTACTTCGGCCGGAAGCTCACCGACTGGACGGAGAGCATCGGGTTCGCTTACCAGTTGACGGGCGACGAGGCGCTGGGCAGGCACGGGGCGGCGATTATGGAAGCCGCCTGCCGCCTTATTCCGGTGACACACCCGGGCGTCGCGCAATCCTTCGCCGGAGCCAGAGGAGACATCGCCCACGGTCTCGCGGTGGGCTATGACTGGTTGGGCGAAGCGCTGAGCCCGGAACAAAAGGCCCTCTGGGCGGACACTGCAGCGGGGTATGTGGAGAACATCCTGGCGGAGGCCCACAAGGATGGCACGTGGTGGGTTCCGCATCACAATTTCGTGGGCGTCGCGGTCGGGGCCGCCGGCTGCCTGGCCCTGCAGTTGCGCGCATACCGGCCTGAACAAGCGCAGGGCTGGGTGGACGACTGCGCCGAACTCATCTCGCGCTGGCTGGACCAGGGCTTCGACGATCAGGGCGCGTACTTCGAGGGCACACTATACGCGGTCTATGGCCTGAGCAATGCCACGCTGTTTGCCGACGCACTGCTGCGGAGTGGCGGCCCTGATCTATTCCCGCACCCAAAGCTCAAGCGCGTGTCCCACTACCTGGCGATGTCCCTCCTGCCCGGAGAGAGGGTCTTCGATGCCCGGAATGACGCGAACTACGCAGGCCTGAGCGATCCTGTGATCCTGCGCCTCGCCGGTGCCCATGACGACGGGCTGGCCCGCTGGCTGTGGGAGTACTGCGGTGGCGGGAACTCGCCCTTTGCGGTGATCTGGGACAACGAGGTCGAGCCGCTGACGCCCGCGCAGGCAGGAGAGCCGCCGGCAGAGCACTTCCTCGGGCGCGGGCTCTGCGTGTTCCGCACAGGCTGGGATAAGGACGACGTGATGTTCGCCATCGAGGCCGGACCGTACTACAAGGTGACCCACAACCAGGCGGACAAGGGGCATATTACCTTGTACGGTCTCGGTGAACGCTGGGCCATCGATTCCGGCTACGGGAACAATCGCCAACCGGGTGGGCGTGACCAGACGGTGGCCCACAACTGCGTGCTCATCGACGGCGAGGGGCAAGCAATCTCCGGCGCCGGGGCGGGCACCAACGGGAAGATCGTGGCCTACTCGAACAGTGCCGAGTTCGGGTACGCACTGGCCGACGCAACCGAGGCCTACAACCGCAACAATCACGGCCAGCCCGGCGCCACGGTGGAGCACGCCCTGCGCCATGCGCTCTTCATTCGTCCCGGTCACGGCGCGCCGGCGTACTCAGTGGTCTTCGATGACATCGTGAAAGACGATGCAGCGCACGAGTTCACATGGCTGCTGCACTCCGGGCCGAACATTGATGTCAAGCTGCGGGAATCCGGCGCGCTGCTGGTGCCCTTATCCGCGTCGGGCGATGGCTTCGTGGAGACCCCGGCTGCTGAGGCCGGGCGCGGGCATGTGACGTGGGAGTTCGAGGTGAAGCAGGGGGGCGAGTACGCCGTCTGGGCACGGGTGCGCGCGGCTGGTGAGGAGGCGGGCAAGTCGGACTCCTTTCTCGTGAGTGTGGACGGTGGCGCGCCGGTGGACTGGCACATGCCCAGCGCGCGCGACTGGACCTGGGGCCGCGTCAGCAAAGGCATCCGGTTCGAGAAGGTGACTTACACCCTCAATCCGGGCACGCACAGCCTGCGGTTCGCGACCCGCGAGCCCGGCGCGCAGGTAGACCGGATCATCGTCACCGCTGCGTCTCGCGAGGCCCTGACACTGGAGCAACTGGATTCCGAGATCGGATTCGAGGCTGAGAGTGGGGACGTCGTGGCGCCGATGCGGGTGGTGAATGTCGGCGGCGAGACTGACCAGCCGCGCATGGTCCTGGCGATCAGTGGGGACGGCCCGGCCAGGTTGGACCGCGACTTGTACGAGAGCCACCCGCGGCTCAAGGCGTCAGTGACTGCGGTCAACCCGGGGTTCGCGGCCGTGCTGGCGCCCCTGCCGGGGGGGACGCTGGAACCGGAGATCGAGTTCGCGCGCCCGGATGGCGCAGTGATTGTCACCGTGCGCTGGCCGGGGCGCGAGGACACGATCACCTGGGACGGGCAGGGCACTGAATCGCCTTCGGTCAGTCTGCGCCCGCGCTGATCAGATCTCGTGCGCCGTTTCGAGGAACGCTGCTACATTGGCCGGCGGAATGTCTGGTAGGATCGCCTCGTGGCTGGGAGAGATAATCAGCCCGGTGGGAAAGATCGAGCGCAGCTCGCGCACCTTCGCGCGCACTTGTTCGGGCGTCCCGCGCACCAGGAGATACTGGGAGTCCACCCCGCCGCAGAAGGACACGCGATCGCCGAACTCCTGCATCAGGCTCGCGGGGTCCATGCCGGTCGCCAGCGCCTGGATGGGGTGAATCACATCCGCCCCCGCCTCGATGAGGTCGCCGATGATGGGTCGTATCGCCCCGCAGGAATGGTGGAACACGACTAGTCCGTGCTCTTTCGCCTGGGCGATGAGCCGGCGGGTTCCGGGTATCACGAACTCGCGGATGAGTTCGGGGGCCAGCAGGAGTCCGGTCTGGCAGCCAAAGTCATTGCCGATGAGAACTGCGTGCAGGGCTCCCTCAGTGGCCTCGTAGAAGATGCCGTTGGCCTGCAGGTAGAAGTCGGTGATGCGGTCGATCACCGCGCGGAAGACGTCCGGCGTGTCATACATCGCCATGAGCGCGTTCTCCATGCCGAAAGCCGCGCAGGCGTCCTGGAAATGGGCAGACCAGATCACCCCCAGCACCGCGCGCTCCGGCGGCGTCGCGGCCACGGCGCGGCGACACTCCTCCGGGTCGATATAGAGCGATGGGTCCGGCCAGTCGAACTCCTCCACACATGCCGGATCAGTCTGTCCCGCGAAGAACCCCGCGCTGGTTAGGGTCCGGTGGTCCAGGTCTACGGGGCCCTGGTGGGCGAAGTCGAAGGCCGCATAGATGGCGTCGCTGGTGGGGGAGTGATACGGCAGTTCCACCGGGGCGATGTCGTCACCGGTAATCTCGGTGAGTTCCCGGGCATCCGCGGCGCCAAAATACGCCAGCAATGCGGGCCAAGCATCGGGAACAGGCAGCCCGAGCCAGGTGCAGGGCCGATCCACCGGCTCCCGCCGAACGGTTGCGTAGAAGCGGTCAATGTGGTTCATGCTTGCCCTCCTGCCTCGGCGGAAGATGCCTGGCGCTGGATGGTTACTTTCCCGCTCACCTCCAGCGCCCCCTGCATTCGAGACAGCGAATCTTGCCATGCCTCCCCGTCGTTTCCAGCAGTCCGTCAAGGCAGACGATGCGTGCTTCGTGCTCGCCGGGTGCAAGGGTATCCGTTCCCAGCCGCAACAGGCCGTCGGGCCGGCACCCGCCGCGCCGGAAGCTCCCCGCAGACGGGTCGGGGCCTGCCGGGCCGACAGGGAAGAACGGCCAGGTCACACACCGGGTCAGTGGCCCGTTACGCGGTGCAGGATCTCGCAGGCTTCCGCAACACGCTCCCTCATGGCGCCGCACAGGGGCACGGTGTCGCGGAAGATCAGTTCCACGAAGTTGTCGCGGGTGAGCGCCATGGTTTCCGTCAGGTCGCGTTCAAACTCCCGGGCGTCGAAGGTTGGGCCACACAGCTTCATAGGGTGGGGCTTGCGCGACAGAACCACGGACTTGCCGGCCTGCTCCGCGATAGACGCGACATCGCACCAGGGGGAGACGGTGACCTTACGGATGCTGCGGAAATTGCGCAGGGACGGCCAGAAATGGTGGGTGGGCTCGCAGCAGCCGTAGTTGATGAACCCGTAGCGATCGCCGATCCGGCGCTGGTAGGGGTGGATGAACTCGGCGTACATGTCGGGGGAAATCCCCGCGGCTTCCTGGGCTTCGACGAACCCCCAGGTGTCGCTCACGCGCAGCTTCTCGCCGGGCCCGATCGCGCGCCGAGGTAGTTCATCGGTGTAGACACAACTGCCCGAACCGCAGTCCATTTCCCGGCTATTGCTGGTGATGAGCCCCTCCTGCTCGAGCCAATCCAGATAGCGTTCGGCCTCGCTGGTCAGGAAGTCGAAGAACGCATGGACATTCTCGGGCTGGTCCACCATCGCAAGATAGAAGTCGTCCATACCGATGAGCAGTACACCGGCTTGGGCCACCGCGCCGCCGGGGTACGCAGCCTGGAAGCAGACGGTCTCCACGGGCAGGATGTCTCCGAAAAGCTCCGTCGCCATCTCCGCGCGCTGCTGTGTGCTTTCGCGGTCCAGGCGGTACTCGCTTGGCACCAGCTTGTGCATGGAGTTCGCGAGGTCGGCCAGCGGGGTGTTGGTTTCGTAACCCAGTTCCAGCCCGCGGGAATCTTTCACGCGGCGGTACTGCAAATCGGGGCAGTTGGGGGTGCGCCAGGCGGAGACATGCACCGCGAAGGAACGCGGGAACACCCGGTCGTCGTCGATCAGCCGGAAGTTGGTGATCGCTCTGAGCATCTGGGCCTCGCAACTGCGCTCGAACTCGCCCTCGCATTCCAGCGGCGGGGTGAGATCGGAAAAGAACGTGCCGTTGTCCTCGATCTGGAAGGGTACGGTGCGCTCTTCGAGCCGATTGCTCAGGCGCCAGCGTTCGCGCCGAGCGTTCATCTCGTCACTGTTGACGATCTCTGAGTACTCGGCGGCCAGTCGGCGCAGGCGTGCGCGGTCGGAAGGGGTGCTCATGCGGGTCTCCCGATTGAGGTGTGCTGTCAGCGCACGGCGATACTGATCTCAGCCGCTGAGATGCCTTCGGCGCTTGCGGCAAGGGTGATCTCGCCGGGCTCGTTGCCGGCCTTCACGACCACGAGTGCCCGCCCACGCCAGGCCTTGCGCTGCGGCTGCTGGAAGCTCTCTATGCTCTGCGGATTGCTGTTGGCCACGGCCACGATGCTCCCCGGCCCTGTGATGCTGAAACTCAGCAAGTTTTCGGCGTTCGCGCACAGGATTCCCCGGTGGTCCAGGACTTCCACCTCGATGAAAGACAGGTCTTGCCCGTCGGCGTCCAAGGTCGTACGGTCGGGGATCAGGCGGATGGATGCCGGTTCTCCGGCGGTCTCCAGGGCCCAGCGGGCCAACTCGGCGCCGTTTCTGTCCAGCCCGACGGCGACGAGTTCGCCCGGCTCGTACGGAATCTCGTAGACCGCCTCGAAGCGGGTGTCACGATTGGTCTCGCGGGTGCCCAGGTCCTGGCCGTTGAGGAGCAGGCGAACCTGCGGGCAGGAGGAATAGACCCGGACGGTCATGCTCTCGCCCTCGTGACCGGGCCACGTCCAGGAAGGCCATTCGTTGTGCCAGCCCCAGCCGAAGACCACTTCGGTGCGTCCTTCGGGAACCGGCGTCGCGACGAAGCACGCCACCTTGCCCGGTCTGCCGAAGACGATCTCGCGGTAGAACGACTGGGGCCGGCGGAACCCGCAGATATCGAGGTCCCCGCAATTCGCGGCAGTCCAAGGCCACTTGGCATAGTGGTTCTCATCGCCCTCGAAGTGGGTGTGACCAAGCGCTACCTCACCCAGATAGTCGAAGGAAGTCCAGACGAAGTCGCCGATGACCCAGGAGTTGTCGATGGTGGCGATCCATGATTCGAAGCACTGTTTCGGGAAGGACTCGGTGCCCGCCATCACCCGACTGGGGACGCGCTCGTGGTCGGGCGCGTACTTCTCCCACTTGTAGTTGTAGCCGCACAGGTCCAGGTGGGCGAAAAGCGGGTCCAGTTTCTCCCAGGGATCGGTGCCCGGGTGCGCGCCGATTGCCACCGGGCGCGTGGGGTCCGTCTTCCGCACGTGCTCGGCCATCATCTCTGCGATACGCGGGCCCTCCTCCACCCCCGACGACTGCTCCACCACTTCATTGCCGATGCTCCAGGCGAACACGCAGGGGTGGTTGCGGTCCCGCAGGATCATGGCGTCCATGTCTGCGCGCCACCAGTCGTCGTAGAAACGGTGGTAATCCTCGGGGTTTTTCTCTATCTGCCAGCAGTCGAAGGCCTCGTCTATCACCAGCATCCCAATTCTGTCGCAGGCGTCCAGGAACCGGGGCGACGGAGGATTGTGGGCGGTGCGGATGGCATTGAAGCCGGCGGCCTTGAGGAGTTCCACGCGGCGCTCTTCGGCGCGGTCATAAGCGCATGCGCCCAGCGGGCCATTGTCGTGATGCACGCAGCCGCCCCGGAGCTTCATGGGCTGCCCGTTGAGGACGAACCCGTTCTCGGCATCGAGAGTGAAGGTGCGGATTCCGAAAGGCGTCTCCACGCGGTCGATGACTTCGCCGCCCACGCTCAGAGTCGTGATCAACTTGTACAGGGCAGGCGAGTCCGGGGACCAGAGCTGAGGCCGGGCGACCTTGAGGTCCTGGCTGAGATCGCGCCGCTCCCCGGCCATGAGACCGGCCTGGGATGTGGATTCGGCGACGAGGCTCCCACTCGGATCGAGCACCTGCAGGTTCACCGCAACCGCGGCTTCGGCGTCGGTCTCATTGCAGACGGTGATGGTCGCGTTTACATCGGCGCTGTTGGCGTCGGCCTGCGGCGTGGCCACCGCGATGCCCCACTGGGCAACGTGGATCGGTGCGGTGGAAATGAGCCAGACGTGGCGGTAGATGCCTGAGCCGGCATACCAGCGACTGGTCTTGCCTGACGAGTCCATTCGCAAGGCAAGGACGTTCGGACCGTCCCAGTTCAGGTGCGGGGTGAGGTCGAAGTGAAAGGACGTATACCCGTAGGGGTGCTTGCCAAGGCTCACTCCGTTGAGCCAGACCTCGGAGTCCATGTACACGCCGTCGAAAAGGATGCTGACCTGCTTCCCGTGCCACTGCTGTGGGATGTCCAGATCCAGCCGATACCAGCCCACCCCGCCCACGGTGTACCCGACAGCCCCTCCGCCCACGCTGCTGGAGACGAAGGGACCGCTGCGCTCGGCATCTCCGGTGTCTTCGGTCTCGGGAAGGTCCTCGATGCTCCAGTCATGGGGTACGCTCACCTCGCGCCACGAGGCGTCATTGAAGGCCGGTTCCTGCGCTCCGGGAACGTCGCCGCGGTGGAATCGCCAGCGGCTTCCCAGGCGCGTGCAAGTGCGAGGTGAACCTTCGCCTGCGGCAATCGCGAACAGTGTGATAGCGGCCAAAGCAGCGAGGCTGATCCATGCAAGCATTGAAGACCCTCCCGGGTGTGGTCAATATTGCGCAAGTTCGGCGGGCACTACTCCACTGCCTTGAGCACGAGGCCGCGCAGGTTCATGGCCCGTTCTTTCTTGATCTTCGGGACCATGACTTTCAGCGTGTTGTCACCGCGCTTCAGGCGCACCAGAACCGCTTTCTTGCGCTTGAACTCGCCGCCAGTTGCGCTGGTCTTGCATACCTGACGCCTGGATTCGTCGCCCACCTGCATGTTGCCGGCCCCGAAAACCAGACCGTTGGGAGCGATTAGCGGCACTTCCTTGCCGTTCACGATGAACTCCACTTCGCTGCCGCCCTGGCCCTCATCGACCGCGTACTCCAGCCAGACCTGGTAGTTGCCCGGCTTGGGGACCTTGAAGCTCCACTCCACGCTGTCGCGGGGGTTGATCCAATTGCCGGCGTGGATGATGCCGTCCTGGGCCTCGTACCGGATGCGCATACCGTGTGGGCCGTCCAGCAGACCGTACAGGACCGGCAGTTCGAGAGTGCCCTTCGCGTCCGGCTTCAGGACAACCGGCGTCACCTGCGGCGGGCCATCGAGTTCCACCACGAACACACTTGCCGCCTTGTCCGGGGCTTTCTTGGGCAGGTCAAAGACCCAGTCCTTGCCGTCGCGGGTGAAGGGGATCGCGGGCTTGTCATCCTGCAGCAGGTATGCAGCCTTCACCTCGTTGGCCAGTCCGGGCAGGCGCGCCTGGAGATCGCCTGGCCATTCGAAGACATGGACGTAAAGCCTGTCGCCCTTGGTGGTCACGCGGCCGTAGAAGGGCAGGAGATTGAAGGGGCTGGCGGTGGTGTCGTAGATGGCCTCGGAATACTTGTCCATCCACTTGCCGATGGCCTCGAGTCGGGTTACGAACTCCTTCTGGATGGTCCCGTCGGGCTTCGGGCCGATGTTCAGCAGCAGGTTTCCGCCCTTGGAAACGATATCCACCAGCATCCGGATCAGGAACTCGTTGGTCTTGAAGACCTTCTCGTGCTTGTCGTAGCCCCACCAGTGGGAGGTCATGGTGATGCAGGCTTCCCACAGGGCCGGGTTGCCGTCTTCGTCGAAGATACCGGTGGGAGGAATGCGTTGCTCGGGGGTTATCAGGTCTTCCTTTGTGAAGTGCCGGTCGTTGATGAGGATGTCCGGCTTGAGCTTCCGGGCCATGGCGTTGGTCTCGACGCCCCCGAGTTCCTCGGGCTTGTTCATCCAGCCGCCGTCGTACCAGAGCACGAAGGGCGCGGGGCGGTACTCGGTCAAGAGCTGCTCGATGTGCTCGCGCATGTATTTGATGTAATTCATGACGTCGTGGCCTTCGGCCGGGCGCGCTTCGACCTCCCAATCGAGGCGCGGCAGATAGTCGTCATGGTGCCAGTCCATGATGGAGTAGTAGAAGCCCACCCGGACGTCCCGGGCTTCGAAGGCCTCGGTCAGTTCGGCGATGACGTCCTTGCCGTATGGGGTGTTGGTGACCTTCCAGTCGGTGTTGTGGGCGTCAAACATGCAGAAGCCGTCGTGATGCTTTGTGGTCACCACCATATACTTCATCCCCGCGCGCTTCGCCAGATCCGCCCACTCGCCCGGGTCGAACTTGGTGGGGTTGAACTTCGGCGGCAGCTTGGCGTATTCGTCCTGCGGGATCTTGTCAACGGTTCGGATCCATTCGCCCTTGCCGAGGACGGCATAGACGCCCCAGTGGATGAACATGCCGAACTTGGCCTTGCTGAACCATTCGCGCGTCTTCTCACGCGGCGTCTTCTTCGGTGCACGAGGGGCGCTTGCCTTTGCCATGGCTGGTCTTTCCTCCCAGTGTGTTCGGAAAACGTGGCGGGTTGTCCCGCAGGGCGAGAGTTTTCCCCTGCCGGACGCAAACACCTCCACCGGCTGTGGGAGGTATGGCCTGATTGGCCGCGAAAACTGCGCCGAACACCAAGAGCAACGCACTGCACATCAATCCCGCTTCATCAAGGAGACCCGACCGATGGACGTGTCCGCGATGCTCGCAGCCGCTCTGCTGATCCTCATCATCGCCAATCTCACCGAGTCCAGCGAAGCCGCCGAGGAGATCAGGTGGTACGACCTCACTGAACTCGGCGTGGAGGGCAAAGGCTGGACCGATACTGAAGCTTACTATGACCGCCTTCCCGCGAAAGCAAAGGGCGTTGTGCGCGATCCGGTCTGGAGCCTGAGCAAGAACTCGGCGGGTCTGTGCGCCCGGTTCAGGACCAACGCCCGGGTGATATACGTGCGTTGGTCCGTAGCTTCGCCGAACCTCGGGATGAACCACATGCCGCCCACTGGGATGAGCGGTGTGGACCTCTATGCCAATGACCCGACTGCCACCGACCCGCGCCTGCGCTGGCGCTGGATCGGCACCGGCAGGCCTGAGAAACAGAACGATAACGAGCAGGCGCTGGCGACGGGGATCCCGGAAGGCACCCGCGAATACATCCTGAATCTGCCCCTGTACAATGGCACGGTGAAGGCCGAGATCGGCGTCCCGGTGTCGGCGATGCTGGAGACGGCCGTACGAACAGGCGACGCGAACAAGCCGATTGTCTTCTACGGGACATCCATCACTCAGGGCGGGTGCGCGTCGCGGCCGGGAATGGCGTACCCGGCGATCATCGGGCGCTGGCTGGACCGACCCACCATCAACCTGGGGTTCTCGGGCAACGGACAGATGGAGCCGGAAGTCGCGGCGCTTCTTGCGGAACTCGATCCGGCGGCATTCGTCCTGGACGCGCTCCCGAACAATGATGCGGCAGGCGTCACCCAGCGCCTCGAGCCGCTGGTGATGAAGCTTCGCGAGGCCCATCCGGCCACGCCGATCCTGCTGGTGGAAAACATCAGCTACCAGGCGGGCTGGCTGCTTCCCGCGCCGCGTAACTCGTACATGTCCAAGAACAAGGCCCTGCAGGAGGCTTACGCGCGACTGATTGCAGCGGGTGTGTCGGGCCTGCATTATGTGCCCGGGGGGGACCTGCTGGGCGGCGATGCCGAGGCCACCGTTGATGGCACGCACCCCACCGACCTGGGATTCTGGCGGCAAGCGCTGGTACTGGAGCCGGTCCTGCGCGAAGTGCTTCAGGCGCGGTGAACTGGCGGATTTCAGGGGTGCCCATGTATACGCGAGCATTCATGCAGTGCTGGGTCATGGCTACGCTTGCGCTGGCCTCTGCGTTGGCTGACCTGGGCGGGGATGCGCCAATGGTAGACGCCAATTCACCCGTACCGTCGCGGGTCACCCTCTACCCCGCGCCAGCGGGCGAGCCTGCATCCGGGGACTACGCGGTCACGGTGGACGGTCGACCGGTCTTCTGCTACACGTCGTACCGGTTCGACGGGGATTCCGCCGCAACCATCGCCGGGCGTCCGGTTTCGCCGGTGAGCTTCTGCAGCTTCGATCTGTCCGGCGAGGCCGAAGTCACGGTGCGCCTGCTGGCTGGCCTCGAAAGGGCGGGCATCGACACCTCGCGGGTCACCGTGCGGCCACTGGCTCACGGCATCCGGCCCGAAGTGGTTGACGGTGCGTTCTCCTTCCGCGTGTCGAAGCCGTGCCAGTTGACCGTCGAAGCGGGCGATGGGCTGGACCATCCCCTTCATATCTTCGTGAACCCTCCTGAGACTGACGCGCCGGACCCCGACGACCCGAAGGTTCGGTATTTCGGCCCGGGCGTGCATGACGTGGGCGAGACGGATATCGGCGACGCCGAGACGGTGTATGTCGCCGGCGGGGCCATCGTGAACCTGCGGCCTGTGGACCCGAGCACGCTGGGTGAACCACACCGCGTCTACGGTGTCGAGGTCTGGTGGGCGCCGGGCATGTTCAGCAGCAAATGGCGCAAGCAGGTGACCATACGCGGCCGGGGCATTCTCTGCGGGCGCAAGGCTCTGGAGTGCGGCCAGCGGGGACATCTCATCCGCGTACAGGGGATCGACGGACTGGAAATCGAGGGCATCATTATCCGGGAGTCCTCGGTGTGGTCGCTAAACGTCGTGAACTCCAACCGGGTCCACATCGACAACGTGAAAGTCATCGGGCACTACGTGAACAACGATGGCATCGTGATCGGCGGCACCTCTGACGCGCTGGTGGAAAACTGTTTCAGCCACAATGCCGACGACTCGCTGGAAGTCAAGGTCTGGCTCCCGCAGCGCAATGTGGTCTTTCGCAACTGCGTGGTCTGGACCGACGTGGGCGGCTCACTGGGCCTGTGTTGCGAGTGCGGTGCGGACCTGACCAATGTGCTGTACCAGGACTGCACCGTGCTCCATGCCACTTGTGCCTCCACCTCGCGCGGAGCCATCGGCATCGAGCTTGAGGGCGAGGGTTCCGTGCGCGACTTCCGGTTCGAGCGGATCACCATCGAGGATGTGCGCGGCGAGCTGCACGCGCCGATCAAGGTGGTCAACAACTGGGACGACTGGCACATGGGTCTGCCCCACAAGCCGGGCGACCCGTACCAGCAACTCAATCCGCCGGCGCGTGAAAGGCCCCGAGGAGCCATCCGCGACGTGCTGTTCCGGGACGTGCGGGTGCTGCAGGCGCAGAACACCGACGTGGTGGTCATGGCCGACGGCCCCGACAGCCCCATCGAAAACGTCACCTTTGAGAACGTGGAGATCTGCGGCCAGCGCCTTATTCCGGGCGACTCGCGCATCAAGACAAATGAGTGGGTCCGCAACATTGTGGTGAAATAGCGGCCTGCCGGTGCGCATCGATCTGGACACGGTGCGCAGGACTGCGGCGGAACTGCGGGATGCGGTTGCGGCCCAGCTTTGACGGCCGCTACTGGAAGTCCTTGTTGTCCACCAGCTTCCAGGTCTCGCCACCGTCAGGCGACATGATCACTGCTCTGCGCGATCCGAAGTGGTCATTGCGGTAGAACCAGTGAGTAGACCAGTAGTCGTACGAGATGAACAGGCGACCCTGGCGGTCGATGGTCAGGCGGTGGTAGAAGACGCTGTATTCAGAGAACGCCGCCGCCACCAGAATGCGCGGTTCCTCCCAGGGCCGGCCGGGGCGCTTTCTCTGGTAGGCGAGGGTCGCGTAGCTGCTGTTGGGGTACGGTTCGCCCGACCGCCAGAGCCGGAACACCACGTGCAGCGTCCCATCGGGCCCGCACACGAAACCGATGTAGGTTTGGCTCAGGTCATCACCCGCGGACACCGGCTCTATCCAGCCGCCCGAGGCGTCATTGGGCGCCAGTGAGCGCGCGTACTGGAACGGTCGCCCGTGAGTGCCCACGAGCACGTGCAGGTAGCCATCCGCGTCCATGGTGATGCTGGGCGAGTTGTGGATGTCATTAGCGGGCGGACCGTAGCCGATGAGTGCAGGCTCGCCCAGCTTCCCGGTGCTCTTGTCGTAGGTAGCCACATATGTCGGCACGCCCGGCACCTTCTCGTTGGGATCGGTAGCTTCACCCCACGCCACATGGATCTTGTCTCCTCGCGATACCACCGTCGACGGTATCCCCGAGTGGGCTGACAGGCCGATGCATGTGCTGGAAATGCGCACCGGTTCGCCCATCTCAATGCGCCCGTCCACCTTGCGCGGGACGATGAGTTCCAGATCATGCAGTGACCGCCAGATCAGCTTCGGGTCGCTCTGGGTACGGGTGAAACGAACGATGGGCGGGGGGCCATCGGGAATGTTGTTCCCGGTGAACTCTTCGATGTCCCAAGCACCCGTACGGCCGGGAATCTGGGTGGCATCGAATGTCCGGCCACCGTCGGAGGAGTGGAGCAAGACACCGAATCCCCGCCCGCTTCCGAGTATGTAAAGGTCCCCATCGCGGTCGAAAGCCACCTTTGTATTGAGAGGCGAGAGTGACGACCCGGCGAGGGATTCGGGCAGCTCTCCAACTGCCGTGCGCACATCGGTGGTGATCCACTCTCCGTCCCTGATGGTGGCCAGCCCGCTACTGATCCGGGCGAAGGGCCGGTTATCGATGCCGAAATAGAACTGGCTTTCGGTGGGGTAGTCGGGCAGGTAGCCGAACTGCTCGTTCTCGTGCCGGTAGGGCTTGAGCTGGATCGGCATGTCCAGCGCGGACAGTGCCGGCGCCTGGCCCGCCCGGGCGATAAGCGTGGAATATGTGCTGACCGCCTCGCGGCCATCGGGCGTCGCTCGAATGTGGCAGCGCATTTCGGCCGTGCCTTCGGGCAGGTCGAACTCAACCGGGACCGCGGCGCTCTTGCCGGGGCCGAGAGCGACCTCGGACATGCCCAGACGCACGGGCCAGACCTGGCCGGGGAACTCCAGGGATAGGCGGATAGTGCGCTCCTGCCGGGCGCTGTTGCGCACCTGGAATGTGAGCCTGTCTGTGTTGCCCGCGCCCGAGTAGACCGTTCGCTGGTATGGGGTGAGCAGCCACCGGTTGTCCAGCACCGGGAAGTATGACGAGGGATTCGGCGTCCACGAGCACACGTTCTCCCAGGGGTCCGACCTGTCCCAACGCGTCAGGCCATCGGCCTGGATGACGCCCTTGCCAGACGGCAGGTGGAGACGCCACGGCGTGTTTTCGCGGCCGGCCGCGGAGGGGATTGTGCAGCCGGCTTTGCCATCGCCGCCGACTTCGAGAGTCTGCAGCACCGTGCCCGCGCTGTCGATCAGCTGCACCGGGCCTGCATCCGGGGGAACCCCGGCGATCTCGATGGCGAACTCGCCATTGCGCGGCAGGAAGCACACGTCCACGGGCCTTCCGGGGCTCTCCAGAACGATGGGCTCCTGGTGGCGCGCGTCCCGGTGACCCCGAGCGGTCTCCAGCATGTAGCGCGGGCAGTTGGTGCGCATACCCCACACGAAATTGTCACCATAGCGATCCTGGGAGGCCGTGATGTTGAGGGCGTAGATGCCTGCGCGCTCGACGTTGGTCTTCAGCACCACAGAGCCGGCGGGACCCAGGCCGCTGCCCACAGGCCTGCCGTCATCAGGTATGTACTCGGTCTGCAGCACGGTGCGGTCCGGGCCTGCGAGGATCGCCTGAAGCTCGCAGGTAGTCTGTCGCGCATTGCGGTCGCGTTTCACGACTTCGACGATCAGCTCCCCCGGTTCGGCGAGGAGATACGCGCCACCACAGCCACCGATGAGCGGATGGATTTCGGCTTCTTGCATGACTGTCTCCCCGGGGGCAGTCGCCGCAGTATCAGGCTGTGCGCCGGCGATCTGCAGGCTGATTGCGCAAGTGAGCAGAAAAACGGCTCCCGTGAATGGGCGGGACATAAGGGGTCATCCTCTCGACGATGGCCGACAGCCGGCCTTTTTCTTGCGGTTCGTCTCCCGCGCGGCGAGCACTTGCCGGCAGGTGCCTGGCGATGGCGCGTTGGATGAGTCCGCAGGACGAAGGCAGAGCACTGCATAGTGCAACGCAGCGCGGCGACCGGCCACAGCGTTGGCGCAAAGGCGAGCGGGCCTCAACTCCCTCACCGTCTTGCTTGCGATGGCTGTCGCGGATAGTTGCCATACCGAGACCCACCAGTCTTTCGCGGGCGAGTTGAGGCTCACCGGCGTGCTCTTCGCTGACGAAAAGCCGGGCTTCGAGCATGACTGCCGGGGAACCGCAGTTCCCCCAGCACGTGGCAACCGCATACCCGGTGTATGCCAAGTTGCAGAAAGCCAAATGCCGCTCCGGGTCCCTGTCGTCTGCCCTTGCGCGCGTCAGCTGTCGAGGGGTTCATCGGCAAGGCGCTTGATGAACTGGCCGACCGCTTCCGCCCAGGCGCTCCAGCACTTCTCGCCAAGCTCGGCCCGGGCGAGGGACGGGTCGCCGAAAGCGCCGGTCTCGCTGATTTCGTGTGTGCGCCAGGCGAACTCCGGCACCGTCGTGCGCTTCAACTCAGGCCGCACCATGTGGTCGGTCTTGACGAGATGCGGACGGTCCGCAAGGGTTTCCGATGTCTCCCAGCGGCTGGCGTGGATGCCCGGCTGGCCCTCGGAGGGTTCGTCGCGCCAGATCTCGGGCGAGAGCCTGGAGAAGACCGGGTCCCGGTGTCCGAGGAACAGGGCGATACGCACGGGGAATGCTTCGGCGAACTCATGCACGACCTTTTCGATGCCCAATCGCAACGCCGGCTCATTCCCGCCGTGCCCACTGACGACTGCGATCCTGCGGAACCCATGCTTCACGACGCACCGCAGGATGTCGGCGATAGCAAGGACGTAAGTCTCTGGCTGGAAAGAGACTGTCCCGGCAAACCGCATGTGGTGCAGCGCCAGTCCGAAGGGCATTGTGGGCAGGACCAGTACCGGGACGCCGTACTTGTCCCGCGCAGTCCGCGCGCCGTCCAGTGCAAGGCGATCGGCGATGTGGATGTCTGTATCCACCGGCAGCATGGGCCCGTGCTGCTCGGTGGAGCCGAAGGGCGCGACAACGATGGCGCCGTCTCGCGCCGCCTGTGCGACGTCTTCCCACGTGTTCTCGCCCCAGAGCAGGTTCATTGCCTGTCCTCCAACACGCGCTATGGCGACTCACGGCGGAAGTGTTTCCACGCATCCGCAAACAGACCTTGTGCGTGGCAATAAGGAATTACCTGGGCCAGTGGGGAATAGCCACGGGTAAGCCGGTTCAAGTCTCGCCTGTGAGGGATATTGTCATGCATGCCACGATCATCCTCCTGCTGGTGTGTCTGGCTGCGTCGCCGCTCCTGGCACAACCGCAACCCGTTATCGCACTTCCGGCGGGTGACGCGATCACCATTGATGGGAAGCTTGACGATGCCGCCTGGCAGTCCGGAGAGTGGTCCTCGGGATTCACGATGCTGGACAACCCCGCGCAGCTTGCGCCCGTGCAGACTCGGTTCAAAGTCCGGCATGACGCCTCCGACGTCTTCGTCGGCGCTGAGCTTGATGAGCCGCAGATCGCTGATCTGAAGGCGGCGGAGACCAGGCGCGATGGCAAAGTCTGGAGCGACGACTGCCTTGAGGTGATGCTGGACCCAACCGGAGAGCGCGTTGAATACTACCATTTCATGGTCAACTCGCTGGGCACCATTTACGATGCGCAGATGCGCCAGGGCGGCCATGTCCGCAGTCAAGAGTGGGACTGCGGCATTCAGGCGGCGGCCACGTTGGGGGATGGCAAATGGTTCGTGGAAATGCAGATTCCGGTGGTCGAACTTGGCCTCACCGCCGCTTCGAGGGGGGACTGGGCCATCAATGTCACTCGCGCGCGGCGGGGGCCCGGCGAGGAGCTGAGTACGTACTCCCCACTTACCGGCGGGTTCCATCAGCCGTCGCTTTACGCGGCCCTCAAGATGCAGGACGCCGATTTCGGGGCCTTCCTGTGGGAGATCAAGAGCCCGTATGAGGTGAGCATCCAGCCTGACGCGGACGGAAACCTGATGTACAGGGCGAAGACTCATGTGAAGAACGCGGGCTCGCGTTTCCAGTTCATCGTCTTTCGCGGCGTGCTGGGTGCCAGTGCCGGTGAGTGGGTCAAAGACGGCCTTGATGCAGGACAGGACCGCGAGTACGAATTCAGTGTCCCCGTGGCCGCCCAGGGTGAACAAACCTTGCGGCTGGAGCTGGCCGACCGCGAACAGCCCGACAGACTGCTCGCTGTCAGAGCACTGCAGGTGGAGGTGAAGTACAGTCCGATCACGCTGGACATCCTGCGGCCGTGGTACCGGGACTGCATCTTCGCCACCGAGGAACTGAAGCAGATCGTGTTCGATGTGACGCTGGCAATGCCCGAAGAGCAGCTGCAGGGGCTCTTCGTTATCGCGGACCTGGACCTGGCAGACGGCTCCGACGCGCCGGCCGGGATGTCCGCGCCAAGGATCGTGCGCAAGGCGGAACCGAAACTGCGTGTCGAGATGCCGGTGGAGGGCTTGCCGGTTGCGGACTTCGACCTCACGGTGCGACTGGTGGACACGCAGGCGCGCAAAGATCTGCACCGCGCGACCCGGCGCATCCGCAAGCTGCCGCAGGTGGAACACGAATGGCGCATCGATGAGCACAACGTCCTCCTGCACAACGGCGAACCTGTGCTGCCCTTCGGCTGGTTCAGCATCCCGCCTGAAGCCATGGCTGATGAGGGCCACGCATATCAGTTGATGCAGAGCTACAACTCCCAGTACCTGTCGAACGATGCCCTGCGCGAGTTCCTGGATCGCGTCGTCGCAGCGGGGACCCACGCGCTCATCTACCCGTATCCGCGCAGCGGCATGATCAGCCCGTCCTCCGTCTGGGGCGAGCCGCTCAATGATGCTGACGCGGCAGCGCTGGCTGCCAGGGTGTCGGACATCGGCACCCACCCGGGCGTCTTCGCCTGGTACATGGCCGACGAGCCCGAGCTGCGCCCGGCATTGCCCGAACGGTGCCGACGCATCTGGCAAGTGTGTCGTGAAGCCGACCCTTTCCACCCGTGCGTGATGCTCAATGACACCATCGCCGGGATCTTCAAGTACGTGGACGGCGGCGATGTGCTTATGCCCGACCCGTACCCGTGTTTCATCAAAGGCGGGCTCGCAGCCCAGCCCATTGAGAAGACCAGCGAGTTCACAAAAGCCTGCCGGGAGGCGAGTAAAGGCCGCCGGGCGATCTGGCTCACCCCACAGGCTTTCAACTACGGCGACTATGACAAGAAAAACCAGCGCGGACCCAACCTCACGGAACTGCGCAACCAGCTGTATCAGGGCGTGGTCTACGGCGCCAAGGGGTTCTTGTGGTACACATACAGTCATACTGCCAACTACCCGTACCTGGACATCGGAATGCGCTGGCTTTCCTTTGAAGTTGCGGACCTGAAGGATGCGATTCTCGCCGACCCGGCGGATAACATCACGGTGAAGGTAGATGCCGCGCGCCCCGAACATATCCACGTATCGGCACGCCGCGTCGGTGATGACCTGTTCGTTTTCGCGGTGAATACCGCCACCGAAACGCAGGACGCGAAGATAACGCTAACGCCCGCACCCGCAGCGGGGTCACTGCACGTTGTTTCCGAAGGCCGCACCGTTGAGCTCCGGGGCGGCGAGATCGTGGACAGCTTCGGCATCTACGAGACCCACATATACACAACAAACGCAGAAATCGGTGGACGTGAGAGCATCGCTGTACCCAGGGCAGCTATCGCGGAAGCGGACGCCGCCCGGCGCAAGCCTGGCAACCTCGCCTTCGAGGACAACGGCACCACTGTGGAAGTGTCCTCGAGGTCAACTTACGGCTCAACTCCGGACCGCGTGGTGGACGGAGTCATCGGTGGGATGCAGTGGCGGGATGGGACCTCGCGCAAGCTGCCGGACTGGCTGGTGATCCGCTGGCCCGAAGCCCAGACCATCGGCCGAGTGGTGGTGCACGGCGCGGAGATCACCGCACTCGAGGTGCAGGTGCCTGCCGGGGACGATTGGAAGACCGTGGCGCAGTTCACCGGGGACGCGCTGGACACCCTGGAAATCAGCCTGCCCGAGCCCCAGACCGCCGCTGCCCTGCGTGTTCTTGTGACCGGACTGGCCGAAGGCCACGAGTACACCCAGATCTCGGAGGTGGAGGCATATGCGAAGTAGCGCGCTCATTCTCACGGTGATCGGTCTCGTGGCCTGCGTTCCGGTGTTCTGTCAGGAGGGACTGGTGGCGCACTGGCGCATGGACTCCGCAGAAGGAAATGTTGTGGCCGACGCTTCCGGGGCCGGGCACCACGCCGCTTTCTTCTCCAAAGGAGATGTCGCGCCGGTGTTCGTGCCCGGTATGTACGGGAAGGCGGTGAAGCTCGACGAGAAGCTGGAGCAAGGCTTCAATGTGGCTAATTCTGCAGACCTCAACTTTGCGGGCCCCTTCACTGTGATGGCCTGGGTAAAGCCCACGCGCCGCAACGCCACTTTCGAGATCGCCTGCATGAAGGGCGATAAGAGCGGAGAACCGCCATGGCCCGGTTGGCGTTTGCGTTTTTTCTGGGCGCGCGCGGCTTTCCAGGTGGGCACTCCGGACGGCCTTGAGCCCCAGGTCTCTTCAGCAGAGTGGAGCGTGCCCGCCGATCACTGGAGCCACGTTGCCGGGCAGTGGGATGGTGGGCATCTGCGGGTATTCGTGAACGCGGTGGAGAAGGCGCAGACGCAGTTCGCCGGGACCATTGCGCCGCAGCCTGCTTGGCGCGGGCTTGTGCTTGGAAACTACGTGGGCCGCAAGAACGCCTATGCATTCGACGGTCTGATGGACGATGTGCGCATCTACAACCGGGCGCTGACTGAGGACGAGGTGTTTGCGGTGGCGTCTGGAGCCGATCAGTGACCACCTGTGTCCTGCGCCACCAATCCGAACCACGCCTGAGGAGGACGAAATGAGCCGCACGATGAACGATTGGGAAAACCCCGGGCTTTTCAGTCTGAACCGCCTGCCGGCCCGCGCTTACCTGTTTCCGTACCCGAACCGCGAAGCCGCTCTCACCTGTGACCGCGGGGCCGCCCACTTCCTGAGTCTCAACGGGCCGTGGCGTTTTCACTACGCCGAGAGTCCGGTGCTGGCGCCGGAGGGCTTCGAAGGGCTGGACTATGAAGATGGGTGCTGGGCGGAGGAAGAAGTACCGGGCTGCTGGCAAATGCAGGGCTACGACCCGCCACATTACACCAACGTGGTCTACCCCTTCGCCATCGACCCCCCGCGGGTGCCGGATCTGAACCCCACCGGATCGTACCGGCGCTGGTTCCAGGTGCCGGATGACTGGTCCGGGCGTCGGATCGTGCTGCGGTTCGAGGGCGTGGAATCCACCCTCCAGGTCTGGGTCAACGGCCAGTACGTGGGCCTGAGCAAGGGGAGCCGCCTGCCTGCTGAGTTCGATATCACGGCAAACGTGAACCCGGGAACCAATCTTCTGGCAGTCCGCGTACACAAGTGGTCCGACGGCACGTATATGGAAGACCAGGACTACTGGTGGTTTTCGGGCATTTTCCGGGACGTATACCTGAAAGCTGAGGCGCCCATCGGGATCCGCGACGTATCGGTAAAGACTCCGTTGAGCAATGGGTATCGCGACGGCCGGCTGGAGATCGAAGCGCTCGTAGACGGGCAGGCGGACGGGCTGAGCGTCAACGCGGTGCTCTTCGACGCCGACCGGGTAGAGGTCGTGGCTGGACAAGCCGAGGCGAGTGAGCGGACTGCGCTCGCGCTGGAGGTTCCGGGGTGCCGCAAGTGGACTGCTGAGGACCCCTACCTCTACACGCTGGTCCTGGAGCTAACGGATGCGGAGGGGAGCGTGCTGGACACCACTTCGGTGCGCGTCGGGTTCCGGCAGGTGGAGATCACGGGCCGGGTGTTTCGCGTGAACGGCGCGCCGGTGAAGTTCAAGGGGGTGAACCGCCACGACCATCATCCCGAAAAGGGCCGCGCCGTCTCCCTGGAAGACATGACCACCGATGTGCTGCTCATGAAGCGGCACAATATCAATGCCGTGCGCACCTCGCACTACCCCAACGATCCGCGCTTCTATGACCTTTGCGACCAGTACGGGCTGTATGTGGTGGATGAGTGCGATTTCGAAACCCACGGGTTCGGGTACGGGTCGAACCGCGATGCGAATCCCTCTTGGGCGCCCGAATTCGCGGGTGCCTGCCTGGACCGGATGCGCCGGATGGTCATGCGCGACCGCAATCACCCGAGCATTGTGATGTGGTCGGCAGGCAATGAGGCGGACCACGGGCCTAATACCCGGGCGATGCTGAACCTCGCGAAAGAGATCGACCCAACTCGCCCGGTGCATTTCGAGCGCGACGTGGCTGTGGACACCGCGGATGTCTTCAGCCAGATGTACACTCATCCGGATACGGTGAAAAAGATCGCCGAAGGGGAGCCTTTCGAGGCTTGGGGCGTCACTGCGAACGAGCGCCACCAGTCCACGCCTTTCGTCCTGTGCGAGTACGCTCACGCTATGGGCAACGGCCCCGGCGGCCTGAAGGAGTACTGGGACCTGATCTATCAGTACGAGTCCCTCTGCGGCGGGTTCGTGTGGGAGTTCATCGACCACGGAATTGCCATGCAGGAGCCCGATGGGACGCCATGGTATGCCTACGGCGGGGATTTCGGCGAGTATCCCCATGACGGCAACTTCGTCTGTGACGGCCTGTGCTTCCCGTGGCGCGAGCCGTCGCCCGGGATGATCCAGTACAAGAAGATCATCGAGCCGGTGCGGGTGGAGGCAGTGGACCTGTCGCGCGGGGTGTTCCGGCTTACCAATCTCTATGACTTCATCGGGCTGGACCATCTCGCCCTGAACTGGAGCGTCGAATGTGACGGGAATGTACTGGCAAGCGGATCGGCCGCGATCCCACCCACCGCGCCACATGACTCCTCCGAGATCACCATCCCGGAGGTTGTCAGACGAGAGTTGTCGGGCATTGGGGCCCACGTAACCCTGTCGCTGGCGCTTGCCTCAGACACATCCTGGGCCAAAGCCGGGCATGAGATCGCGTGGGGGCAGTTCGCGCTTCCGGTGTCCGCGCCCGCAGCCGCATCCACCCCCGCCGGCCCGGCGCTCAATATCCGGCAACTGCAGTCCGGGGTCATCGTCGAGAGCGACCGGCTGGCCCTGCTGGTGAGCAAGGTGGATGGGCGCCTGCGCCACTGGGACTGGGACGGCCGGACGCTGCTCATCGATGGGCCTGCCCTGAGTTTCTTCCGCCCTGTTACGGACAATGACCGGGCACTCGGAGTACGCAAGTGGTGGGAGGGCCCGGACCTGAAACACTTCGCGTCGAAGCTGCTGGACCTGAGCGTTGAGGCGGAGGGCGAAGCTGTCCGGATCATCGTCGATACCCGCTTGAGCCCGCCCAACCAGCGCCGTGCCTTCACCTGCCGTTATGACTACACGGTGCAACCCGGCGGGACCGTGCGGCTCAGGGTCAGCGGCGAGCCATCGGACAACTGGGAGGACAGCGACATTCTCTTGCGCATCGGGCTGGACCTTCGGCTACCCGGAGAACTGAGCCGGGTTGCGTGGTACGGTCTCGGGCCCGGGGAGAGCTATCCGGACACATGGGAAGCCCAGCGCATGGGACTGTGGCGCGGCAATGTGGACGATCTCAGCACTCCGTACGTGTACCCGCAGGAAAACGGGAGCCGCAGCCGGACCCGCTGGATCACCCTCGTCGACGAACGTGGGAGGGGGCTTATGGTGGCCGGGGTTCCCGATATCAGTTTCAGCGCCCGGTGGCAGTCGGTAAACGATCTGGATGAGGCCGCTCACATGCACGAGGTGCCGCGGCGCGAGCACGTGTTCCTCAGTCTGGACCACGCGCACCAGGGCATCGGTAGCGCCAGTTGCGGACCGGGACCCTTCGCGGGATACATGTTGCGGCCCCGCCCCTTCAGTTTCGAAGTGCGCTTCGCGCCCTTCGACCGGGACGCCGCCGCGGAGCCGCGCATGGCTGCCGCGCTGCGTGCTGATTGATGCATGCGTACCGGTGATGAGCAAGCCTGCGCGGTCCGGCTACCCTGGCCCTGACTCCAGGGCGACCTCGTACATCACGAGGACGTTTTCCAGGCGCACGCTGTTGTCCAGTTCCGTAGTAGAGCCCATGAAAAACCCGGGACGCGCGTCTTTGATCGCCTGCTCGCAGACATGCCGAACTTCGTCGGGCGATCCGTTGGACAGAAGCTGGCTCATGTCGATGCCGCCCGCGATGAAGATCCGGTCGCCGTACTTGTCCTTGACTTCGCGCAGGTTCATCCCGGCCACGGTCTCGATGGGGTTGAGCCCGTCAATTCCTGCGTCGATCAGGTCATCCATGATCTCCATCAGGTAGCCGTCGGAGTGGAACAGGCACTTGATGCCGTAGTTGTGCCAGGCGTCATTGAGGCGTTTGAGGCGCGGGAAGAACTCGCGGCGCAGAAAGGTCGGCGAGTGCAGGAGCCGCTCCTTGCAGGCGATGTCGCCGTAGGTCAGCACCGCGGGGGAGAGGGCGGGGTCCGCGATGGCATGACAGATGGCGAGATTGCGCTCGGTGGAGGCCTCCAGGTACTCCGAGATCAGCCCGGGGTCGTCGTGCTCCAGGTAACAGTAGAGCTCCATCCCCACGTTGTGCCGGATGTCATCCAGGCCCACGCCCTGCTGCGCCAACAGGTTCACGGTGCCTCCGATGAGCCCCTGGGTGTGCAGGAAATGGGCGTGATAACGCTCGCGATAGGCAGCAGGGTCGGCCTGGATGCCCTGAGTGTCGGCTTTGATATCCAGTATCGCCTGCTTCACGTACTCGATTGCCCCCTCTTCATCAGTGAAGGGGCGGCTCACGATCCAATGCGTCTTTGCGTGAGGGCTGATGTGGTAGACGAATCCCCGGGCGTCGGTGACGTCCTTCTCCACCACTGGTCCGAAACCCACGCCGCGGGTCATGTCCAGCATCTCGCCAACGGCCTTGCAGGCGATGCGGTGCAGTTTGTCAAGCGTTTCCGGGTCTTCGGACAACGGCGGCAACTTCTCGCCGCTGAAGTGCTCGAACAACGAATCGCAACGCAGGAGGTCGTACAGGGGAACGCGGTCCGTCTCCTGCAGCGCCATCGCCCGTTCGCAACGTTCGCGGCGCGTCATTGTTGCCGCCATGAGCAGCCTCCTGTAGTGAGCACCTGCGTGAATTCTCGCAAGAAGCTCAGCGATACCATATGGTCTTCAGGTACTCGATGTACTGGTCCATCATGGACGGCGGGATGTTGGCGGGCAGGTGATTGCCCACGGCCCAGATCAGCCCCTTGCATTTGCGCCCGAGTTCGGCGGTGCGGTCCATGGTGGCTTTGACCTTTTCCCACGGGCTGAAGGCGAGGTCTCGGCAGTCCACGTCGCTGCCGATGAGGCACATGGAATCGCCAAAGTGCTCCACCATCCAGTCAAAGGGCATGTCGGGCTCGAAGAAGAACCCATCGGCTCCGGCTGCCTGCATGTCATGAGCGAATTCGCAGAAATTGCCGTCGGAGATAAACAGGATCTTTTTCCCTGCCGCTTTGAGCGGTTTCCACATGTCGGCAAAGCGCGGGATGATCACGCTCCTGTAGATGTCCGGGTGCATGAACGCCCCGGCGGTCCAGACGTAGTCGTCGTGCTGGATGACCACTTCCACGCTGGTCTTCGCCCAGGCCTCCATGTGAAACTTGGTGTAACGGTAGAAGCCGTCGAAGACTTTTTCCATCTTGGCCCGGTCCGCGCAGGCAAGAAGCAGCATGTCCCAGCCGAAAGACGCAATCGCGCCGGATACGATACTCTTGTAATACCCGCCAGCCTGAAGCTGGTCGGGGAAATTGGTGCGCGCGTTGACAACCTGGTTCTCGTAAGCGGCCACCTGGTCGTCGAAATCAGGCAGACCATACTCGGCGATGGGGTCGAAAGCCCAGACTTCCTCGGGTGTCTTGAACGGCGACGTTTTCGGCTGGCGCAGGTCGCTCCCGTCTGCGGCATAGACGGCGTGACCCATGTCTGTCACCCGGCCGCGGTTGCCCCAGTCGGCGAAAAGGCCGTCATTGGTACCCCACAGGAAGTCGATGCCCCACACTTCGTACAGCTTTCGGCTCCGGTTGGGGTCACCGGGGGGGACGCCGGTGACGCGCGTCACATAGTCCACGTGGTAGTCCAGGCTGTACTCGGTGTGTGCAAACCTGGGAGTGGGCTTGAGGTTGATGGTGTCCAGAGCGAGTTGGCGACTCATACGAGGCTCCTTCCGCGAGTTGCGCGTCTTCCGGCGGCGCACCATTGTTGCCGGAGTCTCCGCGTGACCTGCGTGATTCGCCACGGACGCCCGGGTTCCTTCATTCCCGCAGGAAAATCCCGCAGGCCATTGCCACTGGAAGAAGAAATATGGGTGTGCTCTCACACCGACGCCTGCCGTGGAGGCCGAGATGCCCCGTCTTCCTCAAGCCCCGATTTGTCCCGAGACAGACCTGCGCGACATGCTGCGGGGGTACCTCGTGCGCCGCAGCCTCGAGTGCATGGAACGCGCGGCAGAGCGCCGGAAGAAGGCGATCCGGGAGGGCGCGGCGGAGGCGTACCGCGAGACCATCACCGCCGCAGTTCGGGGCTTCTACGGGACGCTTCCGGTCGGGCCCGATGCCGAGCCGATACGTGCGCGTTTGGTGAGCGGCCACGAGCGCGAAGGGTACCGCCTGGAGAATGTGCTGTTCGACTCCTTCCCCGGTTGGGAAGTGAACGCCACCGTCTACGTGCCCCGCGATTTCGCGCCACCGTACCCTGCGGTGGTGGTTCCGGTGGGGCATTCGGGCAAGCAATTCGAAAGCTACCAGCTTCCGTGCCAGTTCTTCGCGCGTAGCGGGTATCTCGCCGTTGTCTTTGACCCGCCCGGTCAGTCCAGCGAGAAGCAGCCCGGTAACGATCACTTCGCGGATGGCGTGCGGTGTTACCCGGTAGGGGAGAGTTCGAGCCGGTATTTCGTCGCGGATGCCCTGCGCTGCATCGACTACCTGGAGAGCCGTGAAGATGTGGACACGAGCCGGGGGGTGGCGATGACCGGGGTCTCCGGCGGCGGCACCACAACCACGCTGGCTGCACTACTGGACCCGCGCGTGTCTGTGATGGGACCGTCCTGCTGTGTGACGGCGCTGGCGGATCTGGACATCACCCAGTGCTATGCAGGTTGCCCTGAGACCCACATGTGGCGCCGCTATGCGGAAGGCATCGACGAGATCGACCTGATCTGCGCTGCATTCCCCAGGCCCGTCCTGCTGATGGCGGGCGAGCAGGATGAGGTTTTCCGCATCGGGGACGTGCGCGCGTTAGCCGATGAAGCGCGCCTGTTCTACGCATCCGCCGGCATGTCCGAATGCATCGGGTTCTTTGTGGACCCCGGCGGGCACGCATACTCGCTTGCGCAGGCCAGGCAGTTCGTGGCGTTCATGGACCACTGGCTCGCAGGCGGCGCGAGGCCTCCCTGCGACCTGCCGGACGAAGCGTTCATCATGGACGCGTATGGGGATCTGCGCTGCTATCCGCGCACCGATGTGAACATGCGAACGCTCAGTATGGCCCGGGCGAGAGAGCTTCGAGAAAACCGACGACACACGGCGAAGGACATCAGACTGGCCGCGATGCAACTGGCTCAGGTTGAAGACCTGGAACAAGGGCAGCGAGCCGAAATCGGCGACCAGTTCCGGCTCTGGACCCACTACTGGCAGCCGGTGATGCTTCGGCCCGAGGCAGGAATCGAGCTGCCGGCCACCTTCATCCGGGCCCACAGCGACAAGCCCGCTCCGACGTTGATCCACTTTGACGACTCCGGCAGGCACCGCCTCATCGCTCGCAATGGCCCGCTCATGAGCGCGATCCGTTTCATCGACCGCGACCACCCCGGCGCCAGCCTGCTCACCGTGGACCTGCGCGGCTGGGGCGATACTGAGCCGAACCTCTACCCGTACGAGGCGGCGGGATGGGGCGGCATTGATCGCTACCTGGCGTACACTTCTGCCGCGCTGGGGGACTCGGTGCTCGGGATGCGTATACGGGATGGCCTGGCAGCGCTGACTTTCGCGCGGCGTGATCCGGGCGTTGACCGCGCGCGCATCATTATCTGCGGTTGCGGCGCAGGGGCAGTGGTCGCCATGCATGTCGCGCTCATTGGTGCGCCACTGCACGGGCTGGCCGTCTGGAACCGACCCGAGAGCTTCGAGGCGCTTGTTGCCGATGAGACCCCGCGCTGGCCGCATGACCTGTTCATGCCCAATGTACTGCAGCACTACGACCTTCCAGAGCTCCTCACTGCGCTCGAGTGCACCGTGATCGATCTCCCCGGAACCGAAGATGAGGCGCCGGGCCGGCTTGTCCCGGCGCTGACGCGGTTGTTGTTCGACTTATAAGACTGAAGATGGGAAGCTGGAGGTGTCACCGGATGGGTGTCAACGGAGTTGTGCCCGGGATTTTGGGAGCGTGCGTGGTCTTGCTGGCGCAGGTGTGCTTTGCTGACGCGCCGACGGTGAACGTTCCCTTTGCCCGCAAGCCGCCGCGGCTTGAGGGACGGCTCGCCGACCCCGTGTGGGATAGCGCGGCGGTGATCCGGAACCTGTACAAGCGAGGGAATCGGGACCAACTGCCAGAGGCGACCGAGTTCCGCTTGCTGCACGACGGACAGAGCCTGTGGGTTGGCGTGCGGTGCAGCGAAACGGAGCCCGGCTACCCGAAGGCTCACCTGCGCAGCCCGACGGATGACCTTTCCCTGGACGACGCGGTGCAGGTGATCCTGGGGACAGCAGACCGAAATGATGTTTCGCGCGAAGTGCTCAATATGGGCGGCTACGAGAATGCCCTCGGGCAGCCTGTTTCGTCGGCGGATCACTACTACCAGTTCACCGTGAATTCTGCGGGTGCCCAGGCGCGGACCTACAATGAGAGCGCGCTTGAGCGTCCGCTCTTCCAAGCGAAAGTGGCGCGTTTCAAGGGCTGCTGGACAGTGGAAATGCGCATTCCTCTGGCATCCGCCGGTATTGAGGGCGCCGACGGTCTGCCTGTCTTCGCCAACTTCTTCCGTTTCCGGCCGCCGGATATGGCCGCCTGGCACCTGCCCTCCTTCGGCGGATATGCCCCCATGCCTTTCGGCACAATGAAGCTGCTTGCCGAGGGCGAAGAGACGCAGCGCACCGTGCAGGAAGCAGCGGCACCGCATGTCTCCGCACCTGCCCAGGAACATGCGCAAGTGAAGATCGCCTGGTATCCTCTCTCGCGCCGAGTGGTGGCGGACATTGGCGCCGGACAGGGGGATGATGGTGCATCGGCCGCCCTGCGCGTGTCCGGAGTGGGGGAGAAGCGCGCGACGCTGGATGCGGGAAGCACTGTGCGGCTCATTCTCGATGTTCCCAAGGCGTGCTCGCTGCCCTGCAAGGCGGAGGCTAGTCTCACGGATGCAGGTGGCGCGGTCCTCGCGTCCGCAAGCCGCGAACTTGAGCAGGTGGCTGAGCCCGAGTGGCTCGGTACCGATGCGGGCAGCGACTTCGTGGACGCACAGTTGCCCATGCCGTGGACTGCGCCGTCGGTGCATGATGACACCATCTCGCTGCTCCCGGGTGACATGACCTTCGCGCCTTGCGGCCTGTTCGGTTCGGTCATTCGCGCCGGTGAGGAACTGCTGGCCGGCCCGGGAGAGATCATCCTGTCGGTCGCCGGGCAGCAGGCGACCCTCACCCCGCAGAGGCTGCGTGTCGTCCGGCGTGGCAACACAGCAGTGGCCGACGCGACGCTGCTCATTCCCGGCGGGCGTCTCGAGTTGACCAGCCGGGTGGAGTTCGACGGGTTCACGGTCTGCAAGCTGCGGGTGCGAGGCGTCGACCCGCACGCCATTGATCATCTCGCACTCCAGTTCCCGATCCGGCCGGAGAACGCCCGGTTCGTGCATACCCTTCTGGTGCAGGAGGTTGCAGAGCTCACGGGGTTCGGATGGGAAGGCCAGGCGGGGTCACTGTGGGTCGGTGGGCATGAGCGCGGTCTGGCATTCGACTTCGACACTCCGCTGTTCCTGTCCAAGCGCCGGCGCTCGCAGATGCAGGTGATCGAGAAGCCGGGCCAAACGCTGCTGAGGATCAACTTTGTAGACGGTGCCGGACAGGTAACGGAAGACGGCCACGTGTTCCGGTTCTTCTTGCAGCCCACGCCGACAAAACCCGTCTCACTGCGCAAAGACGGCCTCGCACAGACCTCACTGTGGTTCGAGGAATGGTCAGACCACGAGGGCTACCCGGACCTGAAGAAGATGCCGGAAGTGAAGCGCCGTGCGGAAGAGGCCCACGCACGTGGCAAGCCCTTTCTACTGTACTTCAACAGCATGCTGGCCGAGGACTCCCCCGGTTTCGCCGAGTTCCGCGAGGAGTTCCTGGTGCCCCCGGGCCACATGTGGTACAAGCGCGCCTATGACCCCGGGCGTGATGTGCCCTGCTGGCTGTGCTGCGTGCGCGGCCCTTACGGAGATCTGCTGCTGGACGGCATGCGGAGACTCGCACGCGAGGGGGGTGTCGACGGCGTCTACATGGATGGCACCTCGGTGCCCTGGCCCTGCACCAACCCGGCCCACGCTCCCTGTGCCGAACCGATTTCGCCCTCATGGAATGAGGACGCTGTCACCCCGCTGATGGCCACGCGCAGTTTCCTGCAACGGGTGCGCGGGGTGTTCAGCGAGGGCAGGCGCCCGTGGATGTTCGCCCACACTGGCGGCGCAATCGGCATCTCCACCCTGTCTCTCTGCGACGGTTTCTACGAGGGCGAGCAGATCTCGCGGTACCGGCCGGGGTACCGGATTCCGTTGCACAAGTTCGCGGTGGGCTACTGTGGCATTCCCTGGGGCTTCCGCACCGACACCATCCCGGCCTCGTATGGGGCGCGCCGTATGATGACCCTTGCGGCGCTGCACGACGTGCAGGTGCGCCACGAGTGCGCCGAACTGGAGGACCGGATCTACTCGGACTTCCAGGATGATTCTTCCGTGAGCTATCACCCGTACTGGCGCGAGCAGCCCCATGTGCGGGTGGTCAAAGGCGACGTGCTCTTTTCGTACTACCGGAAGCGGGATGCGGCAATGCTTGTGGTCAGCAACCTGACCTGGACAAAGCAAAGCGCCCGGCTCGACGTGAGCGGGCTGTTTCCCGGCGAGCCGGTGAGCGTGGAAGATGTGGATGCACAGACCCCGATTTCCGTGAGCGACGGGTGCATCGCCCTGGAGATCCCGAGCCACCGCTTCGCAGCCGTCCGGATCGAGCCTGCTGCAAATGCCGGCGCACCCGAGACGCCTCCGGCGGTGGAACCTCCTATTCCAGCGGACTTCAGCATTCAGGGCTACAGACCCTCAGACTGGGACTTGAACCCCGACGCAAAGGGGGTCACCATCGAGCCCGACGTTGATCTTGGCAGGGGGCTGCGTGGCCCGAAGCTCAGAAGCAAGATCTACCATGACTACGCGACGGCGCGATTTACCGCTCACCCGGTAGGTGCGGATGCGACCTACCGAATCGCGCTCCAGCGAAACGGCCGCTGGCGGCTGGACATCGGCCGGTGGACCCTCCAGACCGATGGCAGCCGTTGGTATCTGCCCTCCGATCTGTGGCGCGAGGGCAGAGTCTATCAGCCCTCCGTGAAGGGCGAGGAGACCAACGAACTTGTGCTGTCGATTCGCAACGGTCTGCTGGATGCGGTCTACGGTGGACAGGCACTGGCCCGCGATGTGCCGGTGGAAGGCCTCTCAGGCAATAGCTTCCTGGAAATGAAGACCTGGGGCGGTGACTGGTTCGCGTTCACGCTGCTGGAGGCTTCGAGCAGGCCGACCCAACTCTTCGAACAGGGCGTGCGTCATCCGGTATTGTGATGCGCCTTGGCCCAACAGGAGGCGTGCTGCATGCTCCGCGCCGTCATCTGCGTGCTTTGTGTTCTCATCCTCGCGGCGACCACTTCCCGGGCCTCGGAGCCGGAGCCGCGCCCGTTCATCTATGGCTGCGGAATCGTCTGGGGCAGGTGGCTCGGCCTCGATGATGCCCGGGCGAAAGCCTTCGACCGTCTCAGCATGGACCGGATCAGGGAGATGGGTGGGACCAACGTCCCCGCGAACTTTGCGTGGATCGACATTGAGCCCACGCCCGGCGAGTATCATTGGGACTACGTAGACCATCAGGTGAAGGAGGCTCGCAGGCGAGGTCTGGAGATATTCGCCTACACCGGACTGACGCCCGACTGGGCCTTGCCGGACAATGCGCCCAAGACGCCGGGAATCGGCTACCGGTTCCCGCCGGCGGAACGGTTCATCCCGGATTTCGAGAGGTTCTTCGAGACCCTCGCGCGGCGGTACCGGGGCAAGGTGCGGTACTACGGATTTTGGAACGAACCCAACGGGTGCAGTTGGATCAACGACCGGTGCGCAAACGGCCATATGGCGCACACTTACGTGCCGTGGCTGAAACGCTGGTATCGCGCGATGAAGAAGGGCGACCCGAACTGCGTCCTGGCCGTGGGGGGGCTGGATTACCACAGCGGGGTGGCCGAAGGCTGGCGGTATCTGGAGGACATCTACACTCACGGCGGAGGGGATAGCTTCGACGCCGTGGCGCTTCATCCGTACGGAGAGCCCCTGCACTGGCGAGCGATCCGCGATACCTATGACTGTCTCGTGCGCCACGGCGATGAGCACAAGAAGTTGTGGCTCAATGAGTATGGATGGAACACCACCGATGAGACGCGCAAGGCCCGCAACCTGCGCAAGGTGCTCCACCGTCTCGCAAGACCCGAGTATCACATGGTGTTTCAGGCCAGCTACCTGGTACTCACCGACCTGCCCGGCGATAGTGACGTGAATGCCCATGACTTCGGCCTGTGTGACCGTGACCGGAAAGCCGGAACAGTCACGCCCCGCGACAGCTACCGGGCGTTCCAGGCAATCCGCAAGCATTGAGCCGACCCAAACCGTGACCGGAGGATAGTTCGTGCAATTCACCAATCGCCAGCGTTTCGTGAGACTCATGCGCGGCCAGGCCGTTGACCGCGCGCCGTTCGTATGCCGGGCATGTTCATGATCTCGGAGGTGGAAGTCCTCTACGGTATCGGAGACCGTAACCGTTAAGCGAAGGCAAGGGCGTCGCCGCGAGGCGGGGTCTGAAAGAAGCCTTAGCCACAGCCAC